>NC_007761.1:3205000-3575000 GCF_000092045.1 Rhizobium etli CFN 42
CCTTAGCGGTCGGCGACAGCAACGACGACACCAACCCGCCGCCGAAGACCGAGACGACCAAGACCTGCACCGGCGGCAAGGTCTGGGACAAGCAAAGGAAGGAATGCGTCACCCCGAAGAAGAACAGCTTCAACGATGACGATCTCTATAAGTTCGCCCGCGAATTCGCCTATGCCGGCCAGTATGAGAATGCCATCACCGTACTCAATCTTGCCCGTAATCAGAACGACCCGCGCATTCTGAACTATCTTGGCTATGCCAACCGCAAGGCCGGCCGCATGGAGCTCGGCATGTCCTATTACCGCAAGGCATTGCAGGCGGATGAGAATTATATTCTTGCTCGTTCCTATATGGGCATGGCGCTGGTGGAACAGGGAGACATCCAGGGGGCGCGCGTCCAGCTCGTTGAGATTCGCGACCGCGGCGGCGAAGACACCTGGGCCTACCGCGCTCTGCTGCAAAGCTTGAACGGTTACAGGACATATTGACGCAAGCTTTGTGGGCTAGATTAGGAAAACCCCTTGGGAAGGGGATAAGATGACCGAATGCTTGCGAAGTGCAGTGGAGTTGCCTCATAAAGCAACTGCATCTCCAGTGCCGATAAAGCCGGTTTCGCGTCCGATGGCGAAGCTTTCGTCCGCGAAACCATTGTGAATGCTTCTTGGATAGACAATGCGTCAGCCCGCAACGACCATCGACCTCCGGCGTGATCTCGTCGGCCTTCTGCCCCACCTTCGCCGCTTCGCGATCACGCTCGCGGGCGAAGCGACCGTGGCTGACGAACTTGTCCAAGCCGTCTGTCTGCGCGCCATTGCGAAGGGGCACCACTGGAATGGCGAGGGCCGACTGGAAAGCTGGATCTACACGCTTGCCCGCCAGCAGTGGACGGAGGACAGCCGCAAAAGGAAGCCGAAGGCGTCGGCACGCGGCAACATTACCGATATCAGAGAGGCTGCGCGTGAACGCTCGGCCTCGGTCGATCCCGACGCCATCCATCGCATGATCGCCGAAATGCCGGACGGCGTTTCCTCGATCTTCCTGCTCGTCGATGTCGAAGGCCACAGCTATCAGCAGGCGGCCGACATCATGGGTATTTCGACGGCAAGCGTCGTCTCCCAGCTTGCCACCGCAAGGCTGCATTTCGCCGGACTTGCCGGCACCCACCCCATCCACAGGTACTGAATTGCTCGATCTTAGGAAATTGCCGCTCGAAGCCCAGCTCACAGCCCTTCTCGACGGCGAGGTTTCGCCCGAACAGCGGCACGAACTGGAACAGCGCCTGGCAAGCGACGAGAATGCGCGTCGTCTGCATGAAAAGCTGCGTCATGGCGCCGATTTCGGCCGCCGCCGGCTGGACGATGTCCTGAAGGAGCCGGTGCCGCTCGCCCTCGTCCGCTCGATCAAGAGCACGCAGCCACCAAAGACGCCGATCGCCCAGCGCGCCATGCGCCCCCAGGTGAAACTGGCCCCGAGCGGCCCGCAGGCGCTGGCAGCCGCTCTTATCCTCTTCGTTGTCGGTTGCGGCATCGGCTACTTTGCCGGCACCACCCCGGATGCCGACGAGATCGCCACCACCACTGCCACGGCGCCCGCCAATACCAACGACTGGCTCAGCGACGTCACCGCCTATCAACGCCTGCTGATCCGCCAGCCCCGTCACCTCGTCGAAGTGCCGGCCTCGCAGGCCGAAGAAATCTCCAGCTGGCTGACGACCGCCATCGGCGTGCCCTTCCGTGTGCCGGATCTCAGCGCCGAATCCTGGACCTTTCAGGGAGCCCGCGTCATTCTCGGCGACAACCGCCCCGTCGGTCAGCTCGTCTATTCCAACAGCGACGGCGACATCATCTCCATCTGCTTCCGGAAGGACGCGCAACCGCCTGAGACCGACGACTTCAAGGAAACGATCAAGGACGAGATTGGCCTAGTCACCTGGCACAATGCCGGCACCTCCTATGTTCTCGCCGGTCCCTCCGCCGAAGCCGCCCTCGGCCAGCTCGCCATGAGGATCGCCACGGCGATTTGATCGGCAGGTCGTCGGCAGCTCGACGATTTGGACGCGATAAGAAAATCAACCACCAGCGCCAGCCGCCCCTCATCCGCCTGCGGGCACCTTCTCCCCACGGCACTGGAGAGAAGAGATATGCCGCAACGTCTCGCTTCCTCTCATTCGCAAGAGGGCGCCGAGAGGCGGTAGGCCACTACTCACTCCCTCTTCTGCCCAGCGAGGGTGGCCCGCAGAGTCGGTTGACGGGGCCACACGGCACATCTTTCATTGCTTTCGCGTGCGCTCAGCGAAGACGCCAGCGAAGCCAACCTAATCGCCAGGTCGCGCCGTACCAAAACGATCGCGACCTGAACCAATCAATCAAGCCTTACCGGCCTTCACTTCGAGTACCCGGTTGGCCGCCGAGACGATCGCTTCCAGTGATGCCGCGACGATGTTGGTATTGATGCCGGCGCCGAAGAGTTTGCCGCCGGGATAGGAGGTCTCGACATAGGAGATCGCTGCCGCGTTGGAGCCATGCTGCAGTGAATGTTCGGAATAATCCTCCACCGACATCTCGATGCCGAGATAATGCGACAGTGCATTGATGAAGCCGTCGATCGGGCCGTTGCCGCGCCCTTCGATGCGCTTAATCTCGCCATGGTCGGTGATTTCAGCTGCAACGATCCGCTGGCCCTTGCGCTCTGTGTCGGGATAGGTGTGGTGGTCGACGAACTTGAGGCGCGCCTCGGGCTGCGTCACGTAACGCTCGATGAAGCGGTCGTAGATGCGCTTCGAGGGAAGTTCCTTGCCCTCGACGTCGGTGATGCGCTGGATGTCTTCACGGAACTCGACCTGCAGGTTGCGCGGCAGGTTGAGCCCGTAATCCTGCTGCAGGATATAGGCGATGCCGCCTTTGCCGGACTGCGAGTTGATGCGGATGATCGCCTCGTAGGAACGGCCAACATCGCGCGGATCAATCGGCAGGTACGGTACTTCCCACACCGGATGATTGGCGACCTGCGCGGCTTTCATGCCCTTGTTGATCGCATCCTGATGCGAACCGGAGAAAGCGGTGTAGACCAGCTCCCCGACATAAGGGTGACGCTCGGCAATCGCCATCTGGTTCGAATATTCGAACACTTCCTTGATGCGCTCGATATTCGAGCAGTCGATCCCGGGATCGACGCCCTGCGTGAACATGTTGAGCGCCATTGTCACGACGTCGACATTGCCGGTGCGCTCGCCATTGCCGAACAGCGTGCCTTCGACGCGGTCGGCGCCTGCCAGCAAGGCCAGTTCGGCGGCGGCGATGCCGGTGCCGCGGTCGTTATGCGGATGCAGCGAGACGATCAGGTTCTCACGATTGTCGAGATTGCGGCACATCCATTCAATCTGGTCGGCATAGACGTTCGGCGTCGCCATCTCGACGGTGGACGGCAGGTTGATGATGAGCTTGTTGTCCGGCGTCGGCTTCACCACCTCGATGACGGCGTTGCAGATCTCCAGCGCCACTTCCAGCTCGGTGCCGGTGAAGCTCTCGGGAGAATATTCAAAACGATAGCCGCCGCCGGCCTTGGCCGCCATGTCTGTGATCATCTTGGCGGCGTCGACGGCGATCTGTTTGATGCCCTGCACATCCTTGGCGAAGACGACGCGGCGCTGCAGCTCACTGGTCGAATTGTAGAAATGCACGATCGGACGGTTTGCGCCTTCCAGCGCTTCAAAGGTACGGGTAATCAGTTCCGGGCGGCATTGCACCAGCACTTGCAGCGAGACGTCGGCGGGCACGTTGCCCTCTTCCACGCACCAGCGAGCAAAATCGAAATCCGTTTGCGAGGCCGAGGGGAAGCCGATCTCGATTTCCTGGAAACCCATCTCCAGCAGCAGATGGAACATGCGGGCCTTGCGGTCGTGCCCCATCGGATCGATCAGTGCCTGATTGCCGTCGCGCAGGTCAACCGAACACCAGATCGGAGCCTTGGTGATGGTCTTCATCGGCCAGGTCCGGTCGGGAATGTTCACTTGCGGATAAGGACGGTATTTCACCGCGGCATCGGGCATGCCTTTTGCGGAGGATCGGCTGGTGGTGTTGTCCATTGTCTTATCTCCTCGTCCGGCATTTGCCCCGCCTCTTAGCCGATCGCACCGGGCTTGGCGACAAACAAATGCGGACCTTCGGTCATTGGGTCAATTTTGAAAGTGAGTCGCGAGGAGCGATGGCCGGGCGGGCTTTCGGCCGCCGGGCGCTCCTCAAAGGACCCGGCAACCGCGCGTAAGGCCGAGGAGAAGAAGCGAGGTCAGGGCGCGCGAGCTGTCACGCAGGGCGATGCGGCCGCGTGCAATTGTATCGGAAATCTTGGCGCCAGAGGTCTTCATTGCCGCGCTTATAGCCTTGCGCAGCGAAACTGGCAAGCCCTTGCGCTCCCGGCTCGCTTTACCTCTGCTGAGCGCGCTCTTTCGACATCTTCACCAGCCGCGACAGCGCCAGCATCAGCCCGCCGGCAATCAATCCCCAGAAGGCGCCTGAAATGCCGCCGAAGGATACGCCGGATGCGGTGACGAGGAAGGTGATCGCCGCCGCCTCGCGTGACTCCGGCGCCTGGAACGCCGACATTGCCGAGGACGAGAAGGCGCCGACCAGAGCCAGCCCCGCCACCGCTTGGATCAGAACGGGCGGCGCCAAAGCGACGAAGGCCGTCACCGCTCCGGCAAGCAGCCCGAGGATCACATAACCGACGCCGGCAATCAGCGATGCCCAATAGCGCCGCTTGGGATCGGCATGCGCATCCTGGCCGGCGCACATTGCAGCGGTGATCGCCGCCAGGTTGACGGCGTGGCCGCCCAAAGGCGCCGACAGCAACGAAAAGAAGCCGGTGACGGCAAAAAGGGGACCTGGCTTCGGATCGTAGTGATTGACCTTTAGAACGGCGATGCCGGGGATGTTCTGCGAAGCCATGGTCACGATAAAAAGCGGCAGCGCGATCGAGATGAAGGCAGCAAGGTTGAATACCGGCCGCACGAATTCCGCGGCCGGTACCAGCGATCTTTCGAGCGAGGCGAAGGCGCCGCCGGGAATGTCGACACCGAAGGCGAGCACCAGCACGAAGGCTGCCAGCGCGGCCGGCACCGCCCAGAGCCGCTTGAAGGCGCCGACGACGATCCAGGAAATGACGATTGGCAGACCGAGCAGCGGATTGAAGCCGATCGCCTTCACCGGCGCAAAGCAGAGACCGATCAGCACGCCTGATAGCATCGCATTAGCGAGCGGTGCTGGAATGGCGGCCACCGCCCGGCCGAGCGGCTTGAACAACCCGGCAATGACGATCAGCATGGCGCAGATCAGGAATGCGCCGACCGCTGCATTGAAGCCGCCCTCGATCGCGCCCGTGCTTGCGAGCAGCGCTGCCCCCGGCGTCGACCAGGCGATGCTGATCGGCAATCGGGTGACGGCGCTGAGCACGATCGCGCAGACGCCCATGGAGATCGACAAGGCCATCAGCCCGGAAGCCGCCTGCGCTTCCGTCGCACCCACTGCCTGCAGCCCGTGCAGCACGACGGCAAAAGAGCTGGCGGAGCCGACGAAAGCGGTAAGCAGCCCCATGAACAGGGCCTGGACGGAAAAATCTTTGAGCATGGCGGACTCTGAGCTGCGGGAATGGCGCATGGAGCATGATGGCTACCGCCCGCGCAAGTCCAGATTGAGAGCTTTCCGTCCAGCTCTAGCGGTCGATGACCGCAAGCGCCGTCCGAAAGCAAAAACGCCCTTGCCTGCTGTCGGCAGGCAAGGGCGTCTTGAAGGCTTCGGTCGAAAAACTCAGATGTCGGCTTGCGACGTCACGATGCGCGAGACAAGACCGTAGTCCTTCGCCTCTTCGGCCGAGAGCCAATAATCGCGATCCGTGTCCTTGGCGATCTTCTCGAGCGGCTGGCCGGTGGCCTCCGCCATGATCTTGTTCAAGCGCTCGTTCATCTTGATGATTTCACGTGCCTGGATCTCGATGTCGGATGCCATGCCGCGCGTGCCGCCCGATGGCTGGTGCAGCAGGAAGCGCGTGTTCGGCAGGCACAGGCGTCTTTCCCTCGGAGCCGCGACATAGATCAGCGCGCCGGCCGAAGCGACCCAGCCGGTACCGATCATCCAGACCTTCGGCTTTATGAACTTGACCATGTCATGGATGGAGTCGCCGGATTCGACGTGGCCGCCGGGCGAATTGACATAGATGCGAATGTCTTCGTCGCTGGCCGCCGCAAGTGCGACAAGCTGCGAGCAGACCTTCTGCGCCAGTTCCTGGTTGATCGGTCCATAGATGAAGATCGAACGCGACTTGAAAAGATTCGCCTCCGTTTCCTTGCCGAGCGGCAGTTCCTTCGTCTTGTCGTCCTGTTCTTCGTCGTTCATTCGAACCTCTCGGAGATGAATTCGGGTTCCTCGCACATAGTGCGACTCAATGCCTAAAACAATGCGGGAAAAACACAAGGCACCGAAGCGGTGGAGATATCCTTAAGAAGCCACGCGCCGTTCCGCAAGCCTTACTGAAATGTAACGGTGGAAGGCTTTGAAAAGCCGGAATCGGTTCCTACCTCACCTCTCACATGGCAACCGCCATACGAGATCAACAGGAGACCGGACATGTCACCGGAAGAACGCCAATTGCTAACCGCCCTCTTCGACCGCGTGCGCACGGCGCAAGCCCAGCCGCGCGACCGCGAGGCCGAAGCCCTGATCGATCAGGCGACGCGCGAGCAGCCGTCCGCCACTTATTATCTCGCCCAGGCCGTCATCGTGCAGGAAAAAGGTCTGGAAGCTGCCGCCAATCATATCAAAGAATTGGAAGAGCGTGTCCGGCAGTTTGAAGCCGGAGCCAGCGAGCACCACCAAGCCGAACAGGGCGGCGGCTTCCTAAGCTCGATCTTCGGCAATACCCAGACACAACAGCCCGCGCCTGTGCCCTCCAACCCCGGTCCCTGGGGCCAACCGTCCCGCGCCTATGACGAGCCGCGCGGCTACGATCGCCAGACGCCACAGCAGCCCGCTGGCCCCTGGAGCCAGCAGACCTACGCGCCGTCTGCCGGCGGCAGCTTTCTGCGCGGCGCGCTCGGCACGGCAGCCGGCGTTGCCGGCGGCATGCTGCTTGCCAACTCGCTGAGCGGCATCTTCAGCAACCACATGTCCTCGCTCGGTTGGGGCTCGCCCTTCGGTGCCAACCCGTTCGGCAATGCCACCACACCGACCGAAGAGACCATCATCAACAACTATTATGGCAATGACGACGTCCGTCAGGCCGCAGATAATGCAGGCAATGACAATGACGACAACCTGCAGCAGGCCGATTACAATGACAACGATGATTATAGTGACGATTCGTCTGGCGACGACGTCACGGATATTTGAGGTTTAACGAGCGGAAATGGGCGGCAGTTGGCTTTACGTTGCCGCACCGTTGCCCGCCTTCGCTTGTGCTCAGGGCGTTCGTCGCTGCAATCGATTCACTGAATCGATGCTCGGCCTTCGCCCGACCGCTCCTCACCCACGGCCACGATAGGTGGCGACGCCCTGCTCCGGCAGCCACACACCTTCCGGCGGCTTGCCCGTTTGCCAGAAGACGTCGATCGGGATGCCGCCGCGCGGATACCAGTAAGCACCGATTCTCAGCCACTTGGGATCGAGCAGTTCGACAATGCGCTTGGCGATGTAAATCGAGCAATCCTCGTGGAAGGCGCCGTGATTGCGGAAGGAATGCAGAAAGAGCTTCAGCGACTTCGATTCGACCAACCATTCGCCCGGAATATAGTCGATGACGATATGGGCAAAATCCGGCTGCCCGGTCATCGGGCAGAGTGAGGTGAATTCCGGCGCGGTGAAACGCACCACGTAATCCGTTCCGGCATGATTGGACGGCACTTTTTCCAGTACCGCCTCCTCAGGCGAACTCGCGGTTTCGGTTTGGTGACCCAGCATCGACAGGCTGGAAACATCGGTATTCGGCATCATGCCTCCTTGACGACTTTGACGCGGATGCCATGGGCTTTTTCGCCCTCCGGCTCCACATGAATGGCTATTTTGGCGCCCTCATGCACTGCCCTGATGGCATCCTCAAGGCGGTCGCATATATCATGTGCCTGTCGAACGGACATAGTGCCGGGCACCACCATGTGAAAATCGATGAAAGTGACGGTGCCTGCGCGCCTCGTCTTCAGGTCATGCACACCGATCGAACCCGCCGCATGGGTGGCGATCGCCTGCTTGATCGCTTCCTCTTCCTGCGGCTCGACCGCTTGGTCCATCAGACCGCTGATCGATTGCGAGATCACCTTCCAGCCTTGATAGAGAATGTTAATGGCAACGAGGATGGCGAGCACCGGGTCGAAGATCGCATAACCGGTCGCCAGCGCCAGCAGCAGGCCGACAAGCACGCCGGCGGAGGTCACCACATCGGACATGATATGCTGCCCGTCGGCCGCGAGCGCCGCCGAGCGATGCTTCCGGCCCGCCCGAATCAACAGCCGCGCCCAGACCGCATTGATGACGCCGGCCGCCAGATTGATCGCAAGGCCGAGCACCGGCGCATCGAGCATGCGCGGCGCCGCGAGATAGCCGATCGCCTCGTTGACGATCAGCAGCGCGGCGACGACGATCAGCACGCCTTCGGTGACGGCGGAGAGATATTCCGCCTTGTGGTGGCCGAAAGGATGGTCGTGATCGGCTGGCTTCTGCGCATAGCGGATGACGAAGAAGGCGATGAAAGCGGCAACGACGTTGACCGTGGATTCGAGCCCATCCGACAGCAGCGCCACCGAGCCTGTCACCAACCAGGCCACCATCTTCAGCCCCATGACGCCGAGCGACAGCGGAACACCCCACATCGCCAGCTTCCGAACTGTAAGATCGCCGTTGTCGCTCATATCGTCCTCCTGCGGTTGCGAATGAATTGCAGGGTCTAAGCCATTGAAATGCAAAACCGCCCACGCGATGTCGCGCAGGCGGCTCAGTTGAGGGTGATATGGGCGATGCCGGAGGATTTGTCAAAGGGGAATGACATGCTCTTCACAGGCGCTGCCGCCCAACGAAAAACAGCCCGGAGCGATCCGGTGCCGCAGCTCATGAAACCGGGTCGGACTGGAGAGATTGCGGCCACAGCAGGAGAGCGGCCTGGCCTGCCGGCGTCAGGGCGTAGACGCCCTTTTCCTGACGCTCGAACCACCCGTAGACATTGTCGCGCAGGATCGGACCTGCTTTTGGCGTCAGCGCCTTCATATCGCGTGGGCGCACAATTCCCCGTTCGAGCGCGGCCGCGCAGAGCAGCGCCTGCTGGCGATACGCCGTCATGATTGGTGCCCGCGAGCCGCCGCCGACGGCGGGATCGCCGCGGCGGCGCTGGTGCTCATTGACGAGACGCGTGCGCCGCTTCGGATTGGCGCGCGGCATCGGTGAAACGGAACTGACGATGACGCTGACCTCGCCGCCGTCGGAGACCCCGAGCATGCCAATGCCGAGGCGACGGCAGAGATCGCGGTAGCGCTTATCGGTCTCCCGTCCGCGCCCCTTGGCGGAAACACGCGCCGCGATCCAGACCTCATCGCTCATCGCAGCCCGGTCGACCGCCTGCAGAAGCAGTTCGAGATTGAAGGAGAGCTTGAGTTCGCATACTACCACCACGGGCGGCTCGCCGTCGCTCAAGCCGACGAGATCGCATCCGCCGACCTCACCCTTGACGGCATAACCGGCCGCCTCCAGGAAGCCCTTGACTGGCAGATAGAGCGACGTCTCCATGCTAAACCCACGCCTCAGGCGCTGTTGAGATCAGCAATTTCGCCATAGCGTGCGAGCAACCGCGGCGAAGTCATGTCGCCGGTCTCCTCATCGACGATGATGGCATAGGCCGCCACACCGACGAAGCGCTTGGCCATCGCCGAAGCGATCTTTTCCGCGCTGATGGGGTTCGATGCCTGACGCATTTCACCGGGTACAAGATTGCCGCGGTTCTTGCGGTAGGGAAGGATGATGAACTTTTCAGCATTGGCCACGGCGATAGGTTCCGGTTGATCGTTCCTGAAATGTTCTTATTTGTCCGATAAAGTCAACCAGACTCTGCTGTCGGCTGCCTTCTTTGCCTTCTCTTGCGCGACAGCTCGCCCTTCTTCAAGCCCTTTTGGAAATGAAGAGGAGCGTCTTGCTCTCTCTTCTCCCCAGGAGCATCAGCGACGAGTGCCCTCCCCGCAAGCAGGAAGGGCCGGACGAACCCACGCTCAAGCGGCCTTCGTCTTCACCTTGCGCGCCAGATGCGCCACGACGTTCTCGATCATCCGCATTCCCGCATCGCCGCCGAGTGTCATGATCGATTCCGGGTGGAACTGCACCGCGGCGATCGGCTCCTTGGCATGTTCGATGCCCATGATCGTGCCGTCCTCGCTTTCCGCAGTAATGATGAACTCAGGCGGCAGCGTCGAGGGATCGGCGAAGATCGAGTGGTAACGGCCGACCGTGACCTCCTTGGAAAGCCCCGAGAAGACGATGCCCGGCTCCAGCACGCGGATGCGCGACGGCTTGCCGTGCATCGGCAGCGCCAGATGGCGCAACTCTCCGCCATAGGCTTCGGCGAGCGCCTGCAGGCCGAGGCAGACGCCGAAGATCGGCAGATTGCGCGCCCGTGCCTTCTTGATCGTGGCCTTGCAGTCGAAATCCTTCGGCGTTCCGGGCCCGGGCGACAGCACGACCAGATCCGGGTTCAGCCGGTCGAAGATCTCGTCCGGCACCGGCGTGCGCACGGTCGAAACCGTCGCTCCCGTCTGGCGGAAATAATTGGCCAGCGTGTGGACGAAGCTGTCCTCATGGTCGACGAGCAGAATGCGGACGCCCTTGCCGACGCTTGCGACGTCGCGCTGAACCTTGCCGGAATTGCCGGTCTTGGCGTCTCGGATGGCGGAAAGCATGGCGGAGGCCTTCAGTTCGGTTTCGGCTTCTTCTTCCTCTGGGATGGAATCGTTGAGCAGCGTCGCGCCGGCGCGCACCTCGGCGATGCCATCCTTGATGCGCACGGTGCGCAGCGTCAGGCCGGTGTTCATGTCGCCGTTGAAGCCGACCATGCCGATTGCCCCACCATACCATGCGCGAGGGCTCTTTTCATGGCTCTCGATGAAGCGCATCGCCCAGAGCTTCGGCGCGCCGGTGACGGTGACGGCCCAGGCGTGGCTGAGGAACCCGTCGAACGCGTCCATGTCGTCGCGCAACCGCCCCTCGATGTGGTCCACCGTGTGGATGAGGCGCGAATACATCTCGATCTGGCGGCGGCCGATCACCTTGACGGAGCCCGGCTCGCAGACGCGGCTCTTGTCGTTGCGGTCGACGTCCGAGCACATGGTCAGTTCGGATTCGTCCTTTTTGGAATTCAAAAGCTTGAGGATCTGCTCGCTGTCGGCGATCGGATCGTCGCCACGCTTGATCGTGCCCGAGATCGGGCAGGTCTCGATCCGGCGGCCGGACACGCGCACGAACATTTCGGGCGAGGCGCCGACCAGATATTCCTGATTGCCGAGATTGATGAAGAAGGAATAGGGCGACGGATTGATCGCCTTCAGCCGCTTGGAAATGTCGGAAGGCCTGCTTTCGCAGCGCTCCATGAACTTCTGCCCGGGCACGACCTCGAAGAGATCACCCTTGCGGAAGCTTTCCTTCGCCTTGACGACGAGATCGGCATACTCGCCCGGCCGATGGTCGCTCTTCGGCGGAATGGAATGCGTGTGATTGAAGGGCTCGGGCGCGATATCACCGGCCTTGCCCTCGGTCGTCACGCCGTCCTTCGCGAAATCGTAGCGGTCGATCCAGGCTTTCGCGGCGTAGTTGTCGACGACGAGGATTTCGTCCGGCAGGTAGAGCACCATGTCGCGCTGGTCGGAAGGCCGTGTGAGCTTCAAATCGATCGCATCGAACTGGAAGGCAATGTCATAGCCGAAGGCGCCGTACAGTCCGAGACTCGCATCCGCCTGCGAGTAGAAGAGGTCGTTGACGGCGCGCAGCACTGTGAAGACGGTCGGCATCTTCGAGCGCTCTTCCTCGGTGAACACCCGGTCCGGCGCCTTGACGGAGAGGTCGAGACGGCGGGCGGAGGAAGCGCCGAGCACGAGGTCGGGCACCGTCTGCAGCCGCTCGGTCACGAATCCGAGAAGTACCTCGCCGCGTTCATTATAGGCTTCGATCCAGACCTCGCGTCCGAAGGAAGAGATGCCGAGCGGCGGATCGACAACGGCGGTATCCCAGCGCGTATAGCGGCCCGGATATTCGTAGTTCGACGAAAACACCGCACCGCGGCGCTCGTCGAGCTTGTCGACATAGGAGGAGACCGCGTCGCTATAAGGGATCGCCCGCCGCTGCCGCGTGACCGATATCCCGCCCTTGGTCTCGTACATTTCCGCACCATCATCCCGCAGGATCGTTACCATAGTTCCACTCCGTTATCGGGGCCCGGACGACGGGCGGCGATAAAACAAAAAAGCCGCCTCGAAGTTTCGGGCGGCTCACTCGTCGTCGTCTTTGGACACGATTGGTCGAGGCCGCCTCAGCGAGCCCACCACCAAACAGCGATGTTCAAGGACTTGATCATGGGAAAAATTGTTAGCCTGAGATCAGCCGCCGCGCAAGAGGCGATCGCACGAATGAAAAGGGCGGCCCGGAAGCCGCCCCTCCCCCAGCCTTGAAGGCATAACTGGTTCAAAAGGTTTTGGTGAGCGAGACCTTGAATGTGCGGCCAGGCTCGGAATACCACTCCCGCGGCTGCGACGCCGTCGCCGAGCTGAGATTGACGTCGCGCACGGCGAGCGCGTTGTAGTGCTCCTGGTCGAAGATGTTGTAGACACCCGCTTGAACGCGCAGGCCAGGCAGCTGTTCCGGCGTCCACCAACCGGTCAGGTCCACGATCGCATAGCCGGGCGCATCGAAGGTCGTGTCGGCGGTGTTGCTGACGGGTGTTTTGAGGTGGTCGGTCAGCATGCCGGCCGAAAGCGTCGAGGAAAGGTCGAAGCCGAAGGTCTCATTGCTCCAGCCGCCGCCGATGATCGCCTTGAACGGCGCCACCGAGCGCAGGCGCTGCGTGGTCTCCTCGTTCCTGCCATAGGCATAGGCAAGCGAAGCATGCAGATTGATGCCATTGTTGAACGTCTTGACGGCGCTGGCTTCGATACCCGAGATCGTGGCCGCTGCGACGTTCGTGTAATTGAATTCCGTGAAGCCGGTCGCGTCGACGCTCGTCACCGTCTCGATGAAGTCCTGATAACGGGTATGGAAAGCCGCGACCCTGCCGCTAAAATCGCCTGTGTCAAAATTGGCGCCGACTTCGATGCCGCGGCCGATTTCCGGTTCCAGATCAGGATTGCCGAGCTGGGCGTAGCGGCCAGTGGGGTTGTAGAAGCGGCTGTAGAGTTCGTCGACGGTGGGCGCACGGAAGCCGACGGCCAGTTGCATATAGAGCTCTACATCGGGCGTCAGGCCATATGTCGCAAGGATTTTCGGCGACATGGCGGCTTCCGTGCGGTCGCGAAGATCTCCGAAACGGATAAGGCCGGTATTGTTGGAAAAACCGCCGCCGGTCGAGGGATCGTAGTTGAACCAGTCGAAGCGGAAGCCGGGTGTCAGCGCAAATCCGGTATTGCCGATCTCGATCTTGTCTTCGACTACTAGCCCAAGGTTCTGGCTGTCCACATTGGGCACTTCCGCCTGATTGTTCAGCGACGGGCAAGTCGTCGACGTGGGGCACAAAGCCCAACTATATTGGCTCCAGTTGGAGACGCCGACGTCGAGGCCGACGCGAACGGAGTGGTTGAGGCCGGAATATTCGAAATCCTTCGTCGCGGTGCCGCTGAAGCCCCAGGTTTCGTTTTCGACCTCGTTGTGGCGGCCATAGGCAACATTGACGGTCGTGCGGCCCCCGCTGCCGGCCTCCTTCTTCAAATCCTGCCAATAAAGCGTGGCCCGCGCGCTGCTGAAGAATGCGTCGGAAGACTGCGCTTCATAATCATAGTCGAGCGATACGCGATCGCGGTCACGCCGTTCGCGACCGTCATACTGGTCGATCATGAAGTTGCGAGGGCTGGTTCCTCCCTGAAGGTGGCGCAGGTCGGTTTCCAGGTCGCGGCGGAAGCGCTCCGCCGTCAAGCCGATGCGATGACCGCCTTCTATCTCCTGGCGCAGTTTGAAGAGCAGGTTGTTCTGATCGAAATCGGCAGGATTCGCCTCGGTGCGAAGAGCACCGTAAACGTCATTGTTGCCCATGTTCGCGCGCTCATGGCCTTTGCGGTAGCCGCCCTGCAACAGGATCGAGGTGCCACCAATCTTCCTGGCAGCGGCAGCCGAGCCGGAAAGGCTCCTGTCTTCGCTGTCATAGGTCGACTTGACGATCGCACCCCAGTCGCGGCCTTCAGGAATGAGATCCTCCGGCTCTAGCGTATTGAGAACGATGGCGCCGCCGAGCATGCCCGAACCGCCCTTGCTCGAATCCGCGCCACGCACGATATCGAGCGAGGACAGTGAATCGAAATCGAAAGTGTCGCCGCCGCCATTGGCGTTAGCAGGCGCAAAAGCACCCTGGCGCGAGCTGTTCGAGATGTAAGGGATCGGAATGCCGTCGATCGTCGTCAGAATGCGAGCACCGGAAAGGCCGCGCAGGTTGAAGCCGGCGTCGGCGCGCGAATAGTTCACGCCCGCATCGACGCTACGGCCGATATCGTCGTAATTGGTGACCTGCTTCTCTTCCAGCTGCTTCTGGGTGATCTCGGTCGCGAGCGGCGTATCGGCAACGCTGCCCGGCGCCACGCGTTTGCCCTTGACGACGATCTTCTGCAGCACGGTGCTGTCATCGGCCGTCGCTTCCGGCGTCGTGGCCGGAGCGCTTTGCGCGAAAGACTGCGAAACAGGAAGAACAGCTGCAACTGCCGTGCAGACCAACAGAACCGAGCGCCAATGCCGGACGATCATAACCTACCCTCTCATGATGACTACCGGGCTGGCTGGTCGTGGCGTGTCGAACGCTCGATGGGCTGGCTGGGCTTTTGCGGAGAAGGCGAAGCAGAATTCCGCCTTCTTTTCGCCGCATAAAAAACATGACTTCTGTTGTCAACATAATGCTGGCGATTATCTTGAACAAATCCATCAAGTTTTAGCGATCTTCCGGAACGTTGCGAAAATGCAACGAAAACCGCTATGACGCGTTATCCCCTCCGCTATCGACATAACGGAACTGGATGCGGTGAGAAAACTTTCGATCCTGGCGATCCTTTTCGCCGCAACCGCCGTTCTTGGCGGCGCTAGCCTGCCCCCGCACGGCCCGTTGCCTCAGGCTCGTCCGGACGCCGCAGAGAAAACCAGCCCTGCACCGCTGCCTGACAAGGCCGAACCGCCCGCACCGGAAGATGTTCCCGCGCCGCAGCCGAAGCCCGATGCGAAGGAGCCGGAAGCACCGGCACCGGACCGGCCGCCGGCGCCCCAAACCGAACCAGAAAAGTCCGAACCTTCAAAGCCCGTCTCGGCTGAGCCGATGCAAGGCCCGCCGCTGCCGCCGGGCAGGTTAAAAAGCCCGCAGACACCTGAAGAGGAAGGTAAGCCCCCCCGCCGAGCAGACGCTTGAAGAACAGCATCTGACGATCGAACCAGAGAGCGATGCCGAACACGCCGAATGCACGGCAGCACTCCAGGCCCTCGGCGTCGTCTTCAAGGAAACGCCGCGCATCGACGACGGCAACGGCTGCGGCATCGACAAGCCGATCATCGTTTCCGAAGCGCTGCCCGGCATCAAGCTGAAGCCGGAGGCGACGATCCGCTGCCCGGCGGCACTCGCCCTCGCCCGCTGGCTGAAGGAAAGCGTCGTCCCGGCCGCCTCCGCTGCCCTGCCGGAACAGGGCCGCATCACCACCGTCAACCAGGCAACGTCCTACATGTGCCGTCTGCGCAACGGTGCTGAAGCCGGCAAGATCTCCGAGCATGCGCGTGGCAATGCCATCGATATTGCAAGCTTCCATTTCGAGAAAGGCGAAGACGTCGCCGTCCGCTCGCGCCGCGAGGACTCGACGCTGACCGGCGCCTTCCAGCGCACCGTCAGCGCCGCCGGCTGCCTCTATTTCACCACCGTTCTGGACCCCGAAAGCGACGCCGCCCATGAAACCCATTTCCATCTCGATGTGATGGAAAGGAAGGGCGACTATCGTTATTGTCATTGAGTATTTCAGCGTGAAAACCGGTGATCAAGCGGCAGTTTGCGCGAAGCCGAGACGGTGCGGCATATCCTCTTCTCCCCAGCGGTAAAGGGAAGTTACAAGGGTGCCGGCAGGCGGATGAGAGGGCCACACGCGACGCCTTTTCCAGCACTCTGAACACGGCCGAGACGATGCCAGCGTGGTCATAGCCGGCACATATTTAGAGACCGGTTTCGCCGCCCCCTCATCCGCCCTACGGGCACCTTCTCCCCGAGGGGAGAAGGGGGAAACCCTCACACGCTGGATCAGAACAACCCTTCGATATAGCCCTGGTCGTTCAGAAAAATCCGCTCCGCCGACGGTGATTTCGGCAGGCCGGGCATGGTCATGATCTCGCCGGTGATGGCGACGACAAAGCCGGCGCCGGCCGAAAGCCGCACCTCCCGCACCGAGACGATATGCCCTTCCGGCGCGCCACGCAGGTTTGGATCGGTGGAGAAGGAATATTGCGTCTTCGCCATGCAGACCGGTAACTTGCCGTAGCCCTGCTCCTCCCAGCTCTGCAGCTGATCGCGCACCGCCTTGTCTGCCGTCACCTCGCCGGCATGGTAGATCTTCGAGGCAATGATCTCGATCTTCTCGAACAGCGAAATATCGTCGCCATAGAGCGGCTGGAATTTTGCCTGGCCCGATTCGGCGAGTTCCACCACCTTGTGCGCCAGTTCCTCGATGCCGGCCGAACCTTTCGCCCAGTGCTGGCAGAGGATCGCCTCGGCGCCGAGCCGGGAGACAAATTCCTTCACCGCCGCAATCTCCGCGTCGGTATCGGAGACGAAATGGTTGATCGCGACGACCACCGGAACGCCGAAACGGCGCACATTGGCGACGTGCCGGCCGAGATTGGCGCAGCCCTTCTTCAGCGCCGCGACATCCTCCGTGCCGAGATCCTCCTTCTTCACCCCGCCATTCATTTTCAGCGCACGGACGGTCGCGACGATGACCGCCGCGTCCGGTCTCAGCCCGGCCTTGCGGCATTTGATGTCGAAGAATTTCTCGGCGCCCAGATCCGCCCCGAATCCCGCTTCCGTCACCACATACTCTCCGAGCTTTAGCGCCGTCTTCGTCGCTGTCACCGAATTGCAGCCATGAGCGATATTGGCGAACGGACCGCCATGTACGAAGGCCGGGTTGCTCTCCAGCGTCTGCACGAGGTTCGGCTGCATGGCATCCTTGAGCAGCACCGCCATGGCGCCATCAGCCTTCAGGTCGCGCGCATGCACCGGTGTTTTGTCGAAGCGGTAGCCGATGATGATGTCGCCGAGCCGCCGCTCCAGATCCTTGAGATCGGTGGCGAGGCAGAGGATCGCCATCACCTCGGAGGCGACGGTGATGTCGAAGCCGCCCTGGCGCGGAAAACCGTTGGCAACGCCGCCGAGCGAGGAGATCATGCTCCTCAGCGCCCGGTCGTTCATGTCCATGACCCGCCGCCAGGTGATGCGGCGGATGTCGATATTCTCTTCGTTGCCCCAGTAGATGTGATTGTCGATTATCGCCGCCAGCAGATTGTGCGCCGAGGTGATCGCGTGGAAATCGCCGGTGAAATGCAGGTTGATGTCTTCCATCGGCACGACCTGCGCATAACCGCCGCCGGCCGCTCCGCCCTTGACGCCGAAGCACGGGCCGAGAGACGCCTCTCGGATGCAGACGATCGCTTTCTTGCCGATCCGGTTCAATCCGTCGCCGAGCCCAACAGTCGTCGTCGTCTTGCCCTCGCCCGCCGGCGTCGGATTGATCGCAGTGACGAGGATCAGCTTGCCGTCCTTTTTGCCCGCCTGCGCCGCGATGAACTCGGCGCTGACCTTTGCCTTGTCGTGTCCGTAGGGGACGAGCTGCTCGGCCGCGATGCCGAGCTTCGCCCCGATCTCGAAGATCGGCCTCTTGGTCGCGGCGCGCGCGATTTCAATATCGGATTTGATGGATGGCATGGATGTTCCCCGTC
The DNA here is from genome assembly GCF_000092045.1 of Rhizobium etli CFN 42. Taxonomy (NCBI): domain Bacteria; kingdom Pseudomonadati; phylum Pseudomonadota; class Alphaproteobacteria; order Hyphomicrobiales; family Rhizobiaceae; genus Rhizobium; species Rhizobium etli. The sequence goes on from NC_007761.1 coordinate 3,223,165, forward strand.
CCGGCTTTTCGCAGGCGCGAAAGCGCTTGTGCGACTGGGATATCGAAATATTGGCAAGCTGTGAATAGCGCTCGCCTTGCGGCCACCGCGCTGGGATCATTGTGGCGCTCAACGGTCGCGGCTTCGCCGTCGACTTTTCGTGCTCGACGAGGCGGAAATGATCCTTGCCATGCTCGGCCTGATCGATGCCGCCCTCGTCGCCAGCCTGATCGGCATGGAGATGATTTTCAGGCTACGAGAATTTCGTCAGCCGTTTCGACGAGGCCAGCGATGCGGACAACCAGGTTTCCTTCCTTGGTAAGCTCGAGATCAAGGTCGTCTCCTCGATCGTCGCCATCTCCTCCATCCACTTGCTGCAGGTCTTTCTGAATGCCGACAGATACGACGACGGCAAGATCATGTGGCTGCATCTGATGCACTCGCTTTGTCGCCTCCGCCGTCATGCTCGGCTTCCTGGAGAAGCTCATGAGCGTGACGTCGAAGAACGATTTGAAGGACAAGGGATAGAGGGACGACGAACCGGTTGTCACGTCGGTGCGCGTGCAAGCCGGCTGTCAAGGCGTGCCTTTCCGCGTCAATTCGAGACCCCAGCAGCAGGAACGATCTCTGCCTCAGCTTTTCTGGGGCATCGAAGACTTTCTTTGGCATCGGGTCCACACAGGCGATCGCCGGGCTCATCGCCATAAGGGATGATGCCATTGACGATGCCAAGCTCGAGCGCCTGTGCACGAGGAATTTCTTTTCGCTCAACCGAGGTCGCGATCATCATCGCCTCGAAGGACTCGGCATTGACACCCATCTCATCGAAATAGGCGAAGAATTTCGTGGATTCAGCCGTCGTGGGTCTCACGAGGCCGATATCGGAATATCCGACAAGTCGCGGCGTTCCGCTCATCAAGACGAGAGCACAGGTCGAAAGGCAGTATGCACCGCCGGCAGAGACCTCCCCCTCGGTCGGCCCGCTTTTGGCGATGCTCGCCTTGCAACGTGGATTTAGCGTCGGGCAGTTCGGCAACCGCGTTCTGCCGACCGAGGTCTCCAGACCTGCTGCACGGATTATACGCCCCATCGCGAAAGCCGCATCCATGTCCCCGCCATTGGACTGAAGCACGACCGGCAGCTTTCTTTCGCCGAGCGTCTTCAAGATCGCCTCCAGCCGAGCCGGGGTATCCGGCGTGATGGCTCCTTCCGCAGAAATCCACTGCGTGCACTCCTCCTGACAATTGCCATGATGCATCAGGAGAAAGTCCATCGGCTGGGTTGTCGGCAGTTTCTCGCTTGTGTCTGCGACTGCAACCTGCCCGGGCGCACCAGCCGCTTCGACCGCCGAATGGCCGTGGCAGGCTGCATCAGTGGCTGCACCCGGCCCGCAAAGCGGCATGCCCGGCCACTCATTGTAGGCCAGCATTTCGGTGTTCAGCCCCATGCGAAGTGCATCTGCAGGCGGTATGATCGTGATGCGATCAGGAGCCGTACTCATCATCAAAGCGATCAGATCGCCGCTAACGTCCATCTCCTTCAAATAGGTCGTCAGGGCAGCAGTGGCCTTCTTTCCGAGCTTGGTAGAGCTGCTCTGTCCCACCGCCTTGCGTCCAACCTCCTTGCGGGAAATTTCCGTCTTCTTGCCGTTCACGATCTTATATTCGATGCGATAGGAGATACGCATCCTGTTGTAGACGGTCGTGATCTGGTGGACGCCGATGAAGGCCCATTGCGAGGAGACGCGCGAGACGCCGCCGGCGAAGGCCAGGGGACATGCGGAAAAGCAGTATGCACCATCCGAATAGGTGACGCCGACCGAGCTGCCATCCTTGGCGATAGCCGCGGCGCAACGCGCATCATCCTCCGGGCAATCCTTCAGTCGCGTGCCCCCTACAGCTGTTTCCAGGCCTGCCTTGCGGATCATCCGGCCCATCGCATATGCAGCATCCACCTCACCACCTTCCGACTGGAAGACGACGGGCAGTTTCCGGTCCCCGATTTTCTTCAGAACTTTTCTAAGCTGGGCGGGAGTATCGGAGGTTATGCGGCCCTCTGCCGATATCCATTCAGGACAGTCTTCCATGCAGAGGAGGCTGCGTACGATGATGAAACGCATCGGCGGCTGCCCTGCCGCCTTCTGCCCTGCTGCCTGCGAGGTCGCTGCATCGATTGGCAAGCTCAATAAAAGAAAAGCAAGTAATGCGAGAGAAAACAAATGATTCAAAGGCAGGCAAAATGCAAAGCGCACGATTAAATCGCCCCAGTTATACATGATAATACGCTTATCAATTGCATCGTGCCACAGCAAGCCAGATTTCGGCGCCTCTCGCCGCCTGAGCCTTTCCGGCGCGATTCTCTTCCTGCCCGGAGCAGGGGATCCACAGCTATCCCGCCGCAGCAGAAGTCAAAGATACCACAACGCTACTTGCACAAGCCCCCACTCAACCGAGGCGCGCGCAGCCGTGACTATTTCTGCGCGTTTCGTACTAATCGGCTTGAGATAAGGCAATTGGGACTAGCATCCCGCAGTGTTTGTGTATTTGATAGCGTTAACATTGAGGCTGCCGGAGGCGTACAAATGTCTTATATGACCACCTCTGAAAGACAGTCGTTGCTTGCGGCGGAACTTGCTGTTGCCGGAACGCGCGGCCTGTTTGCACAAGGGCTCGGCAGAGTCTCCGCGGCCTTCGGGCTCTCCTATGCGACGCTGATGCACGCTCCCTCGCCGGAAGATCTCCTCCTGAAACCGCTACTGATCGAAAGCTCGCTTCCCGCGGCCTATGTCAGAGACTTCGATCGCGCCAACATGATGCGCGGTTGCCCTTTCGGCGTACGACTGAGGGAGTCGGCCGTGCCGCTGGCCTGGCACCTCGACGATACCGTCAATGGACAGGCCTTTCCGGCCGAACTGCGCGCCTTGATGCTGCGCCATGCGATACCTGCGGGTGTTGCCATGCCGACGATAGCAGTCGATGGCCGGCGCCTGGTCTTCTGGTTCTGCGGCGAGCGTGCGGCGCTTGGCCAGAGCGAGGTCAACGAGTTGGCGATCGTCATTCTGCATACCCTCGACGCATACAATGCGGTCAGGCGTAATGAGGAAAACGCGCACAGTGCGCTGTCGGCGCGTGAACTTGAAGTCGTGCGCTGGACGGCACAGGGCAAGACTTCGATCGAGATCGGCCAGATCTTGACGCTGTCCGACCATACGGTGAATGCCTACATGACCAATGCGATAAAAAAACTCGATTGCGTCAATCGCACCCAGTTAGTAGCAAAAGCAATTCGATTGAAGCTGATCAGCTGAAAAATCAGAAGAGGGTCAGCACAGCAGGTCATCCCGTGAATTGAGGGAATCGTGCCTCTTCGCTTCGAACAGCCTGTCGTCGACACGATAGTGCAGTCCCGCGCCATATCGGCATCACCGATGCGGAAATCGTCCAGATGATTGCTGCCTATCGCCTTTTCGGCTTCTGGCGCAGACATCGAAACCGGACATCTCTTTGCAAGCAAGGATGTGCACGCTATCTTCGATCTTCCCTAGGACGGGCCGGTCAATCTCGCCGAACTGATGTCTCGCATTCACGCCGAAGACCGCAGCCTGATCGCCCAGACCTTCGAGGAGGCAAGCCTTCAGGGCTCGGCTTCCATTTCGTCTATCGCGTCGACAACCGGCTCGGCGGTTACGAGTTGATGCGCAGCATCGGCCGCTTCCGTGACGATGCGAGCAGCGGCGGCATCGTCGGCGTCACCTATGAATTGGTCGAGAAGCTGCGCCTCGTTGGCTTCGAGGATCATACGGCGCGCCGCTGACAACCGCTGACGCGCAACGCTTAACGATCGAGCACCGAGCGGATCTCGACGAGGTTCGAGCGCACCCTCAAAATATAGAAGCCCATGGTGGCGAGGTGGCTCGGCATGATCCAGCCGTCCTCGCGGCCGTTTGAGATGATCGCCGGCTGGATGCGCAGTGCCGCCTGGAACTGCCGCGTGGTGCCGCTCCAGATCGCGCCAAGATTTCGTTCTTGCACAACCTGCGAGAAATCCGCCTGCGCAGCCGTGAGGATGGCGTAATAGGCATAAAGCTGGCCGTAGGCGAACCAGAACCGGTCGTCGGCACGCGTGTCGAACCAGCCGCGATTGTGGTGTTCCGAGCGCTCGGCGAGCATATCGGAGGTGCTGCCGAGATCGTTGGCGATGCGGTCGATGAACTGCATCAGATTGTCGGCGCGGCCATCGAAAATAACGTTGCAGGCCGACAGATCAGTATTGAACTTGCGTAGGCTGCCGATCGCCGAGCGGTAGTAGGAAGGTGTAGGCGTTTTAGGCCCGAAGGGATTGAGCCCGAAATACCAGCTATATTCGTCGAACTGTAGATTGCCGCGCGCGCTCTGCAGATCATTGTTGATGCCAGACGTGCCGCGCACGCGCCCGAGTGTATCGACAAGCTCCGCCGAAGTCCGCCGGACTGCCTGGTTGATGCCGCGCTGGAACGAGGCCTTGTTGTCGAGGAAGGGCGTGTGATCCCAGTCGATCCCGAAGAAGCCCATTTTGTAGAGCAGCATGGAAGAAATCCATGCGTTCTGGTTGACGTTGAAATCGGTAAGGTCAGCCGTGACGTCGACAATCGCTGAGCGCTGGCAGGTCTTGGTGGCCGCGCCGCTCGCGCCCGCGGCGGACGGCAGTTCCTGCCCGGCGGCAATCTTGCGTTCCGAAAGCCGGTATTGGTCGACGAAGGCGGTGTTGAAGTTCGACCAGACCTGCGTCTGCCAGAAGAAATAGGCATAAAGCACGGCAAAGAGCGCCACCAATGCGATGATCGGCAGCCGGATCAGCCAGCTCCGGCGTTGGTACCAGCCATGCGCGGCAAGAAAGGGCCAGAAGGCCCAGGCGGAAAACAGCCGGGCCCAGCGGCCGATCGTCCGGCCGATCAGCCTGAAAAAACCGGCAATCCGGTCAAGCATCGTCGTCTCCTGTCAGGCGAGGCGAACACCGGGACATCGCCGCCCCGCTGCATCCACATATGCGCTCGCCAGGCCGAGCACAACACGAGGCCCTCGTTTTTTACGAATGAAAGCAGCTCGAACCGCGCGCGTCACGGATCAGGAGCGCGGAAATAGCGATCTGAAGCGGAAGGATCTGCGCGCCGTATCGATGAGCGGCGCTCCCGACGTTTCCGGTGCCGGCTCGGCATAGGCCGGAAACTTTTCGGCGACGTCGAGGTCGGCCCGGCTCTTGCGCCGCTCCAGATCCTGGGCGACCAGCATGCCCTTCTCGAACAGCCTGATCGGGGCTGCGATATCGGGGAAGAGTTCCGGCTTGATCCTGACCTTCATGCCCGGCCGGTCGGTATCGACCTGCGCCTGATAGATGATCAGCCGCTCCTCGACATCGATCATCAACTTGCGCAGCAAGACGTTGCAGGCAGCGATCCGGCCATTCAGCGCATCGACGAGACCCTGGTACAGGCCGATGAAGCGCTCGCGCCGCTGGCTATCGTCCCGCATCTCGTGCTCCTCCGCGGAAATGCGTTCGGCCTCTGCCTTCAACGCCCGTCGCTCTGCCTCCATCTGCTCCCAGTGCGCTCTGTTGCCATAGACACCGATTCGGCCCTGCGTCGTCAGTGCTTTGGCGTTGAGCTCCTTCATCTTCAGGCGGGCGATATCGATGGAATCGACCAGCCGGCGGCGTTGCTCGACAATGCCCACGAGACCGTGTTCGGCTATCTTATGGCGTTCGATGATCGAGGTGCGCTGGCTTACGATCAGCCCGGCGAGCGCATCCGATTTCGCCAGAAGGTCGAGCAGCCGCTCGATGACCGGCGCCTCGCGCACGCGTTCCGTATACATGCGCCACATTCTCTGGCGCGACGTCCAGCCGACCATTTTCTCGCGCAGCGTCAATCCGCGGAAACTGTCGAGATCGGCCGAAACCGCCGCCGTCATTCGATCCAATGTAAAGACCAGTTCGGCAAGCAACGCATCAAGCGCCGCGCCATTGGCGATATGGGTCTGGAAGCGCACATTCTGTTCGAGAAAAACCTCATCGGCCGACCGTGTTTCGTCGCTGTCAAAGTCGCGAATGCAGGCTTCGCAACTGGCTCCCTCGGCCGCAATTTTTTCGGCGAGGCTGCCTGCGGCTTCGTACAGGCTGTCGAATGGCGGAGGTTTGCGCACCTAATCTCCCCGGAGAATCTCCTACCCAAGCTAGACGCTCCAGACGCCGAAGAAAACCGGCCTTTCATCGCCTCACACAGGCTCGGCGATCCAGGCCCCGTTCATTTCGTCGTCCCAGTGCCTGCGGCAGAGAGAGACATATTTCTCATTGCCGCCGACATCGATCTGCGCCCCTTCATGCAGCACCTTTCCCTGCGCGTCCAGCCGCACCACCATCGTCGCCTTACGCCCGCAGTGGCAGATCGTCCGCACCTCGCGCATTTCGTCGGCGATCGCCAAAAGCTCCTGTGAGGCCGGAAACAGCTTGCCCTGAAAATCCGTCCTCAGCCCGTAGACCATGACGGGGATACCGAGCCGGTCGACGATGCGGGCAAGCTGCCACACATGGAGAGGCGTCATGAAATGCGCCTCGTCGACGAAGACGCAGGAGATCGGCGCCCCTTCGCCGCTCAGCGTCATGACCAACCGGAACAGATCCTCGTCCGGTTCGAAGGGAATGGCGCTCGCCTCCAGCCCGATCCGCGAGCCGATGACGCCGCGGCCGGCGCGCTCGTCGAAGGCGGCGATCAGCTGCACCGTACGCATGCCCCGCTCCTGATAATTATAGGAGGCCTGCAGCAGCATCGTCGACTTGCCGGCGTTCATCGTCGAGTAGTTGAAATAGAGCTTTGCCATCCGATTTCTCCTTGATCGGCTTATTGAAAGCTCGGATTGGCAAAGAAAAGCCCCGCAACGGCGATAATCACAGGAATTGACGCCCAAAACCGGCCGAAAGCCGCGAAAACCCGCGACTGCGAAAAATCTGCAGACGTCGCAATCGCACCCGTCGATACGACGCAAACACACTGAGGTCGCTTGTCAAACTGGGTTATTGGTGATTGGCTTGGGGACCTAAAGACTGGGAGTCTAAAATGAAAACAACAAGCACATTCAAACTCGTCACTGCAACTGCCGTCGCCGCCCTCTCCGTTGCGACCGCCGCCTTCGCCGCCGATCCCGACAGCTGCTCCACCGTCCACTTCTCCGACGTCGGCTGGACTGACATCACCGCCACGACGGCGACCGCCTCCGTCGTCCTGAAAAGCATCGGCTATCAGACCGACGTCAAGGTCCTTTCGGTGCCGGTCACCTACACCTCGCTGAAGAACAAGGACATCGACATCTTCCTCGGCAACTGGATGCCGACACAGGAAAAGGACGTCCGCCCCTATATCGATGACAAGTCGGTCGAATCCTTCGGCCCCAATCTGGTCGGCGCCAAGTACACGCTCGCCACCAACGCCAAAGGTGCAGAGCTCGGCATCAAGGACTTCAAGGATATCGCCGCCCACAAGGACGATCTCGACGGCAAGATATACGGCATCGAGCCCGGCAATGACGGCAACCGCCTTGTCATGGATCTGATCGAAAAGAACACCTTCGGCATGAAGGATATGGAAGTCGTCGAATCCTCCGAACAGGGCATGCTCGCCCAGGTCGCTCGCGCCGAGAAAGCAGGCAAGCCCGTCGTCTTCCTCGGCTGGGAACCCCATCCGATGAACACCAACTTCAAGCTGACCTACCTCACAGGCGGCGACGACGTCTTCGGTCCCGACTTCGGCGGCGCCAAGGTCTACACGAATGTCCGCGCCGGCTACCTCGGCGAATGCCCGAATGTCGGCGCGATGCTGAAGAACCTGACGTTCTCCCTCGACATGGAGAACCAGATCATGGGCAAGATCCTCGACGACGGCAAGGAGCCGGAAGCCGCGGCTACCGAATGGCTGAAGGCCAACCCGTCGGCACTCGAGCCCTGGCTCGCCGGCGTCAAGACCCGCGACGGCAAGGGCGACGCGCTGGCGGCCGCCAAGACCAGTCTCGGCCTTTGATCACATGAACGGGGCGGCTCGCCGCCCTGCTTCATTTTTGTCCGATTGTTAGTTTTTTCTGGATAGGCGCGCTCTTGAATTGGATCACCGACTCTAAGATTCCCATCGGCCCATTGGCCAAATCCTTCGTGGACTGGCTGACCTCGAATGGCGAATGGTTCTTCAACCAGCTTGCCTTTCTGTTGTCGCACGTCATCGACGGCCTGCTCCTCGTGCTGCAAAAGCCGCATCCGCTGATCGTCATCGCGGTCATTTCCGCACTCGCCTTCTGGCTGCGGCGGTCGATCGCAATCACGCTATTTACCTGCCTTGGGCTGCTGCTCATCATGAATCAAGGATACTGGAAGGAGACGACGGAGACGCTCGCGCTCGTGCTCGCCTCCACCTTCGTCAGCATGGTGATCGGTATTCCACTCGGTATCGCGGCCGCCCGCCGCGCCTGGGTCTATGCCGCCATGCGCCCGGTACTTGATCTGATGCAGACCATTCCGACATTCGTCTACCTGATCCCGGCGCTGATCCTGTTCGGCCTCGGAATGGTTCCGGGCCTCATCGCGACCGTCATCTTCGCGATCCCCGCCCCCATCCGGCTGACGCGCCTCGGCATCATCTCGACGCCGCCCTCGCTCGTCGAAGCCGCCGTCGCCTTCGGCGCGCGGCCGATGCAGGTGCTGCGCAAGGTCGAGCTTCCCTTCGCCGCGCCGCAGATCATGGCGGGCCTCACCCAGACCATCATGCTGTCGCTGTCGATGGTGGTCATCGCCGCACTCGTCGGCGCCGATGGTCTCGGCGTGCCGGTCGTGCGTGCGCTGAACACCGTCAATGTCGCAAAAGGCTTCGAAGCCGGTCTCTGTATCGTCATCCTGGCGATCATTCTCGACCGCATGTTCCGCACGGCGGGTGAAGGAGACGGCGCATGACCGCGGTAAGCTTCAAGGATGTCAGCATTATCTTCGGCGATCGGCCGGAAGCCGCCCTTGCCATGGCCGACCAGGGCAAAACGCGTGACGAGATCGGCGCCGCGACCGGCCTAGTGCTGGGCGTCGCCAATGCCTCGCTGACGATCGAGGAAGGCGAGATCCTCGTGCTGATGGGCCTTTCCGGTTCGGGCAAGTCGACCTTGCTGCGCGCCGTCAATGGGCTCGCTCCCGTGGTGCGCGGCGACGTCGCGGTCTCCACGACCACCGGCCTCGTCAATCCTTACAAATGCAATGCCAAGGCGCTGCGCGAACTGCGCACCCACACCGTCTCCATGGTGTTCCAGCAGTTCGCCCTCCTGCCCTGGCGCACCGTCGCCGAAAATGTCGGCTTCGGCCTCGAACTCGCCGGCATGCCGGAGGCGGAACGCAAGACTCGCGTCGGCGAGCAGCTCGAACTCGTCAACCTGACGAAATGGGCGAACCGCAAGGTCAACGAACTGTCAGGCGGCATGCAGCAGCGTGTCGGCCTTGCCCGTGCCTTTGCCACCGGCGCCCCGATCCTGCTCATGGACGAGCCGTTCTCTGCGCTCGACCCGCTGATCCGCACCCGTCTGCAGGACGAACTCCTGGAGTTCCAGCGGCGACTGAAGAAGACCATTCTCTTCGTCAGCCACGATCTCGACGAGGCCTTCCGCATCGGCAACCGCATCGCCATCATGGAGGGCGGCCGGATCATCCAGTGCGGAACGCCCCACGACATCGTCAAGAACCCCGCGGACCAGTATGTCGCCGATTTCGTGCAGAACCTCAATCCGATCAACATGCTGACCGCCGCCGACGTCATGCAGCCCGGCCTCGGCCAGACGGCCGCCGGCATGAGCGTCAGCGCCACAGCCCGCGCCGCGACCCCGCTCGTCGATGTCCTCGACGTACTCGCCCGCCAGCCGGGCAGCATCGGCATCGTGGAAAACGGCACGGTCATCGGCACCATCACCGCTCAGGATATCGTCGCCGGCCTCACGCGCCATCGCCGCAAGGAGGAAGCTTGATGTTTTCGATCCGCTTTGCCACAAAGCGGATATGAAAGATCAGCCCTCGCCCTTACGCGAAACCGACGACGAGGCCCGCAGGCTCGCCCGCGTGCTGCTGCGCTCCGCACGGTACGCGGCGATTGCCGTTCTCGACCCGGACACCGGTTTTCCCTTTGCCAGCCGGGTCCTCCTCGCCACCGATGTCGATGGCGCCCCCGTCATCCTCGTTTCGAAGCTTTCGGCTCACACGAAGGCGCTCATACGAGACCCGCGCGCCTCGCTGCTGACCGGCGAGCCGGGCAAGGGCGATCCGCTTGCCCATGGCCGGCTGACGACCCAATGCACGGCGGAGCCGATTGAGCATGGTCATCGGTTCCACGAGCGCATTCGCACGCGTTTCCTCAATCGCCATCCCAAGGCAAATCTCTATATCGATTTCCCCGATTTCCTTTTCTTCCGTCTCAAACCGGAGCAGGCGAGCCTCAACGCCGGCTTCGGCCGCGCCTACCGTCTCGACGGCGGTGATCTCATCATCCAATCGCCGGCAAACGAAGAGATTGCCGCCAAAGCGGCCGAAACAGTGCGAGATTTAGTAGAGCGCCATTCCGACGTGGCGGAAACCCTTGCAGCCCGCTTAAAAGCCCCGAAATCGGCTTCTTGGCGCATCTGCGGCATCGATCCGGCGGGTTTTGAGATCATTTCCGGCGACTTTTTAGTGCGATGCGAATTCGAAACGCTCGCTGTGGATTCCGATCACATTTGTTCAAACATATCTAAAATAGCATACTCGATACCTTAAATTTAGGTATATACAATCTTCGAGCCCAGTTGCTAATTTTGCCGCGGGCTCCGGCAGACAGCCCTTACCAGATAGATGATGTACGTTTCGCATTAGGAAGATAACAATATGGAAACCCCCAATTTGGCTGACCACACGAATGTGGCGGCAGCACTATTGTCAGCCATGGCCAATCCCAAAAGATTGCTGATCCTGTGCAGCCTGGTAAAAGGCGAAGTCGCCGTCGGAGTGCTCGCCACACAAGTCGGCCTTAGCCAGTCGGCGCTTTCACAGCACCTTTCGAAACTGCGCGCGCAGAAGCTGGTCAAGACCCGGCGCGACGCCCAGACCATCTACTATTCGAGTACATCCGAGTCGGTCATGAAGATCCTGGCGACGCTCGAAGACATCTACCTTGTTCCGAGCAGAAACAGATCCGCAGCCTGATGATAGCGCTGACATGACCGTCAGCCGTGCCGGTGCCGCACGGGAATCCTCCCGGAAGCCTCGGCAACGATATTTCAGCACGTGAACCTTAATGGCACGACCGGCAAATCTGGCGATTTGCCGGTTGTGTCTTTTGGCGAATTCTTCTGCGCGGAAGCAGGTCGGGACTTTTCTCGTTGACGCGTTAAGAGGCCCTGATAATTTGACCGGGCAGTAAAAATTCGGGCGACGAGCCCCTCGGGAACGGTCCATCGACGGCCAGGAGAACAGCATGTCCAACCGCCTCAATGCACCGAACGATCTTCGTGCCTTCTGGATGCCATTTACGGCAAATCGCCAGTTCAAAAAGGAGCCGCGGTTATTCGTCGGCGCCAAGGACATGTATTATACCACCCATGACGGCCGTCAGGTGTTGGACGGTACCGCTGGCCTCTGGTGCGTCAACGCCGGCCACTGCCGCCCGAAGATCACCGAGGCGATCCGCGAACAGGCGGGCGAACTCGATTACGCGCCGGCGTTCCAGCTTGGTCATCCCAAGGCGTTCGAACTGGCGAACCGCCTGGTCGATATCGCTCCGGAAGGCATGGACCACGTCCTCTACACCAATTCCGGTTCCGAATCCGTCGAGACCGCCCTGAAGGTGGCGCTTGCCTATCACCGCGTGAAGGGCAACGGTTCGCGTTTCCGCCTGATCGGCCGCGAGCGCGGCTATCACGGCGTCAATTTCGGCGGCATCTCCGTTGGCGGCATCGTCGCCAACCGCAAGATGTTCGGCACGCTTCTGACCGGTGTCGATCACATGCCGCACACCCACCAGCCCGGCAAGAACAACTTCACCCGCGGCGAGCCCGAGCATGGCGGCGACATCGCCACCGAACTCGAGCGCATCGTCACGCTGCATGACGCCTCCACCATCGCCGCCGTCATCGTGGAGCCGGTGGCGGGCTCCACGGGCGTCTTGATTCCGCCGAAAGGCTACCTGCAGAAGCTGCGCGAAATCTGTACCAAACATGGCATCCTTCTGATCTTCGACGAAGTCATCACCGGCTTCGGCCGTCTCGGCGCCCCCTTCGCCGCGCAATATTACGACGTCAAGCCCGACATGATCACCACCGCCAAGGGGCTGACCAACGGCGTCATTCCGATGGGCGCCGTCTTCGTCACCTCCGAGATCCATGACGCCTTCATGAACGGGCCGGAGCACATGATCGAGTTTTTCCACGGCTATACCTATTCCGGGAACCCGATCGCTTCCGCCGCAGCCCTCGCCACGCTCGACACCTACAAGGAAGAAGGTCTGCTCACCCGCGCCGCCGAGCTCTCCGACTATTGGGCCGATGCGCTGCATTCGCTCAGGGACTGCCCCAACGTCATTGATATCAGGAACACCGGACTGATCGGCGCAATCGAACTCGACCCAATCGCCGGCGAGCCGACGAAGCGCGCCTTCACCGCCTTCCTGAAGGCCTATGAGAGCGGGCTTCTGATCCGCACCACCGGCGACATCATCGCACTCTCCCCGCCGCTGATCATCGAGAAGCAGCATATCGACGAACTCTTCGGCAAGCTGAGGACCATCCTTCAGAACAACATCTGAAGACGCTCACGAGGCTCAGTACCAAAGACCCGCGATGGACAATGTTCTCGCGGGTCTTTTCGTCTGAAAATGCAAACCTCAGCTCACAGAGGCGACGGAAAGGCAGAGGGCGAACTTTTTCAGGAGCTGGCGATCGAAATGCCCCTCGGCGCCGAACATCCATTTCAGTGCCTGGCTGGCACTCCACGGCGCCTTATATGGCCGCACAGAGGTAATGGCGTCATACACATCGCAGATCGTGGCCATCCGGGCGTGGAGGCTCACCTCGCTGGCGGGCAAGCTGCGCGGATAGCCTTTGCCGTCGATGCGTTCGTGATGATTGAGGCAAACGTCGAGAACGATGTCCGACATGCCCTCCTGCCGCGACAGGATCGCGTGCCCCTTCTCCGGATGGCCCCGAAGTAAGCCGATCTCATCCTTTTCCAGGGGCCCCGTCTTGTTCAGCACCTCAAGCGGAACTTCAAGCTTGCCGACATCGTGCAGCAAACCCGCGGTGCCGAGCATCTGAATTGTATGCTCGTCGAGCGCGAGATGGCGGCTGAAAAGGATCATCAGCGCGCTCACCGAAATGGAATGCAAAAAAGTTACCTCGTCTTTTGATTTCAGGCGCGTGACGCTCAGGAACACCGCGGGGTTCTCATCCATCGACTTGGAGACGGACGAAATCAGCGGCGCCACGTGATCTATGCTGACTCCATCGCCGTTCCGCAGCTTTGCGAAAGCCTCTTCCAACAACTGCACTGATTTCTGGACGGTCTCTCGCGCGGCCTGAATGTCGATCTCGACGTCACGGCCCGGCAGGCGGTTGGTATCGAGCCCCTTGCTGGTATTGATGACGACGCTGGCAGTGCCGCATTTACGAATTTTGGCAGCATCGACTTCGCGCCGCAGGGAAAATCTGCGCTTGCACAAAAACGGATCCTGCCACAGGCCCTCGATAACCTCCACAAACATTCCGATACACACCTGACCGGCGTCGATACGCTTGAGCATCAGATCTCTGTTTCCCGATAGGTCTATCTTTGTATAGTTCTCTGTTTCAATGCGGCGGTATTCGGGGTCTCCTGGATACTACTGCCATTGGCCAAACTATCGGTTAATAGGAAAGTTAAAGACAACCTTACGGATGTGATATCGTCCGGAGGCAGGTCGTGACCATTCGCCGCCTCGCCGCTGAAAACCATCCAAAAACCGAAGGAAATGATCCATTCCGGCTGAATTTTCGGCCGGATCAGCCGAATTTCCTTCCATTTTGTTATGAACTTGCGCAAGCTCATCAAAATTTCTAGAAATCTTGCCATGAGCCCTGCCCGAGTCAAACATGGCCGGCGGGTTCGCTGATCGCACCGTTACCGGTCGTCCTTGGCGCAGCCTCTGGAGGCTGTTGAATGATCGGGAAAGCCGGCGCGGCACATCATCACGGGTCGACGACCCCATCCAAGGAGACAGACCATGACCCTCAAGACATTGACGGCGACCCTCGTCGCGTCACTCGCCTTTGCGCCCCTTGCTCATGCCGATATCGCCATCGGCCTGATCGCGCCGCTGACCGGTCCCGTCGCCGCCTATGGCGACCAGGTGAAGAACGGCGCTCAGACTGCCGTCGATGAGATCAACAAGAAGGGCGGCATTCTCGGTGAGAAAGTCGTGCTGGAACTGGCCGACGATGCCGGCGAACCGAAGCAGGGCGTTTCAGCCGCCAACAAGGTTGTCGGCGACGGCATCCGCTTTGTCGTCGGCCCAGTGACATCGGGCGTTGCTATCCCCGTGTCGGACGTTTTGGCTGAAAACGGCGTGCTGATGGTCACCCCGACCGCAACAGCCCCCGACCTCACCAAGCGCGGCCTCGCCAACGTGCTGCGCACCTGCGGCCGCGACGATCAGCAGGCCGAAGTCGCCGCCAAATACGTGCTGAAGAATTTCAAGGACAAACGCATTGCCATCGTCAACGACAAGGGTGCCTATGGCAAGGGTCTTGCCGACGCCTTCAAGGCGACGCTGAATGCCGGCGGCATTACCGAAGTCGTCAATGATGCGATCACCCCTGGCGACAAGGATTTCAGCGCCCTCACCACCCGTATCAAGTCCGAGAAGGTCGACATTGTCTATTTCGGCGGCTACCACCCGGAAGGCGGCCTGCTCGCCCGCCAGTTGCATGACCTCTCCGCCAACGCGATGATCATCGGCGGCGACGGCCTCTCGAACACCGAATTCTGGGCGATCGGCACCGATGCGGCAGCAGGCACGCTGTTCACCAATGCTTCCGATGCCACCAAGAACCCGGACTCCAAGGCTGCCGCCGAAGCGCTTACCGCCAAAAACATTCCAGCCGAAGCCTTTACGCTCAACGCCTACGCCGCGGTCGAAGTTCTGAAAGCGGGCATCGAAAAGGCCGGCAGCGCCGAGGATGCGGAAGCCGTCGCGGCCGCTCTGAAGGGCGGCATGGAGGTTCCGACCGCTATCGGCAAGCTTACTTACGGCGAGACCGGCGACCTGACCTCGCAGAGCTTCTCGCTCTACAAGTGGGAAGGCGGGAAGATCGTCGCTGCCGAGTAGTTCACGGATCTCGTGAAACAGGATCGGGTGCCTTGCGGCGCCCGATTTGTATTTGGGCGTCAGTTTGTCTTCTTCAGATCACCGCGCATGTAATCCTCGAGCGTGGTTGGAGTAGTGAGAACCAATGGCTGGCTATAGGTTCTGTTGGGCAGAGGTCTTGGAACGATTGTATGGATTGGGCAAGGATACTACGCTTGAGGCTCGCATCCATAGCCTCGCTTCCAGACGGCTTTGCCAGCGTGACGCTAGCCACCTCTTCGTATTTGTCAGTCTTGAAGGCAACCGAATTTTGCGCGGTCTTCGTCGTTTCACAACCGCTCAACAAAAGAACAGCCGCACAGGCGGCCGAAATAATTGCTTTCATATCATGGCCTTGAGTTGGGAATTAGCATCTGTATTCTGGCTTCACTAGCATTGCCACGGTCAAGTCGGAAGCGGTCCGAAATATAACCAAAGAGTTTTTCCGCGCTTATCACAGAAGCAGCAGAAACCAGTCGAAGAGGTAGACCATGACCACCAAGCTCGAACGTCTCATCGACCAGGGTGTAGGCCGTATCCCCGCCGATATCGTGCTGAAGGGCGGCAGCTTCTTTGATCTCGTCACCGGCGAAATCGTCCGCTCCGACATCGCCATCGGCGCCGACCGCATCGTCGGGACTTCAGGCGACTATAGGGGCGAGACCGAGATCGATATATCCGGCAGAACAGTCGTTCCCGGCTTCATCGACACGCATCTGCACATCGAATCCTCGCTGGTGACGCCGCATGAATTCGATCGCTGCGTCTTGCCCTATGGCGTCACCACCGCCATCTGCGATCCGCACGAGATCGCCAATGTGCTCGGTACCGAGGGCATCGAATTCTTCCTCGAATCCGCACTGGAGACGATCATGGACATCCGCGTCCAGCTCTCTTCCTGCGTGCCGGCAACGCATCTTGAAACTGCGGGCGCCGACTTGCCGATCGAGCGCCTGCTGCCCTTCCGCGATCATCCCAAGGTGATCGGCCTTGCCGAGTTCATGAATTTCCCCGGCGTGATTCACAAGGATTCCGTCTGCATGGCCAAGCTCGACGCCTTCCAGGGCGGCCATATCGATGGCCACGCGCCGCTTCTTTCCGGCAACGACCTCAACGGCTATCTCTCGGCCGGCATCCGCACCGAGCATGAGTGCACGAGCGCCGCCGAGGCGCTCGAAAAGATTCGCAAGGGCATGCACATCCTGGTGCGCGAGGGCTCGGTCTCCAAGGACCTCGCCGCGCTGATTCCCATCATCACCGAGCGGCTTTCACCTTACCTCGCGCTCTGCACCGACGACCGCAATCCGCTCGATATCGCCGAGCAGGGCCATCTCGATCATATGATTCGCACGGCGATGGCGAGCGGCGTCGAGCCGCTCGCCATCTACCGCGCCGCCTCGATCTCTGCCGCCCGCGCCTTCGGCCTTAGAGACCGCGGCCTGGTGGCGCCGGGCTGGCGTGCCGATCTCGTGGTTCTCGACAGCCTGCAAAGCTGCCGTGCAGAGATGGTTTTTTCCGCCGGCCGCCGTGTCAGCGACGCACTTTTTGCCACGCGCAAACCTGTCGCCCCGATCGGTCTCGACAGCGTCAAGGCCCGGCCGGTCAATGCCGCCCATTTTGGAGTGCCGGTCGCCGAGGGCGAAACATCGGTCATCGGCGTCATGCCGGGCAAGATCATCACCGAGCATCGCCGCTACCGCTTGCCGGCCAAGGGCAATGAGACAACGGTCGATCTAACCAACGACATCATCAAGGTCGCCGTCATCGAGCGTCACGGCAAGAATGGCAATCATGCCAATGGCTTCGTCCAGGGCTTCGGCCTGAAGAAGGGTGCGATCGCCTCCACCGTCGGCCATGACAGCCACAATATCTGCGTCGTCGGGGTCAATGAGGATGACATGGCTTACGCCGCAAATCGCCTCGGAGAAATCAAGGGCGGCTTCGTGGTCGTTGAGGACGGCAAGATCACCGGCGAAATCGCGCTGCCCGTCGCCGGCCTGATGAGCATCGAGCCTTACGAGACAGTGCGCGACACGCTGCACCATCTGCGCCAGGCCGCCTTGGCACTCGGCGCCACGCTGCATGAGCCCTTCCTCCAACTGGCCTTCCTGCCGCTGCCCGTCATCCCGCATCTGAAGATTTCCGACCGCGGCATGGTCGACGTGGACAAGTTCGCGCTGATCGGGTGAGTAGCGCCGGGTTGGGAGTGCTTACTGCCAGGCCTCCGGCAATTCACCCTCGACAGGTTTCGCAACGGGCACCTTCCCGAGCAGCTTCGAGAGGCCACCAACACGCGCACAAAACCCGTCCAGCGCCGCAAGCGTCACCGTTCCGGCATCGTCCACAGCCTCGTAGCCCGGCATGGCCAAGGGCTCTCCGAATGCCATGCCGTCAGGCAGGCGGAATTCCGCCGGTTTGCGCGTCAGGTTGAAAACGAACAGCAGTTTCTCTCTGTCCTTTTCGCGGGTGAAGGCGAGCAGGTCCTGATTGGTGCCGATGAAGGTCATCTCGCCGTCGATCAGCGCGGGGTGGCTCTTCCGGAAGGCGAGCGTCCGGCGGTAGTGGTGCAGCACCGAGCTGTCGCTATCCTCCTGCGTATCCACGGAAAGCGCAGCCTGCTCGTAGGGCACCGGCAGCCAGCTCTTTTCAGCCGAGGTGAAGCCCGCATGCGCCTTGCCGGCCTCCCAGGGCATCGGCGTGCGGCATCCGTCGCGACCCTTGAAGGCCGGCCAGAAGCGGATGCCGTAGGGATCGCGCAGATCCTCGAAGGCAAGCTCCGCTTCCGGCAGTCCGAGCTCTTCGCCCTGATAAAGGCAGATCGAACCGCGCAGCGCCGCAAGTACCGAGATCGCGAGCTTGGCGATAACCGGCCGCTCCTCCTCGGTCAGTGCAAACCGGCTGACATGGCGCATGACGTCATGATTGGAGAAAGCCCAGCAGACCCAACCGTCGGTCACCGATTTCTGGAAGGCTTCGACGCAGCCGCGGATATGCGCGGCGGTGAAATCAGGCCCCAGCAGATCGAAGGTGTAACACATGTGCAGCTTGTCGTTGCCGCTCGTATAGGCGGCCACCGTCTTCAGCGAGCGAGCCCCGTCACCGACTTCGCCGACGGTCGTGCGATCGTCATAGCGGTCGAGCAGCGCCCGAAAGCGCTTGAGGAAGCCGATATTTTCCGGCTGCGTCTTGTCGTAGAGGTGGTTCTGCATGCCGTAAGGATTGGTGTCGGGCGCATCGAGGCCCCCATCACTGGTATCGGGCTCGTGCGGCGGATTGCTTCTGAGCTGCTTATCGCAGAAATAATAGTTGACCGTGTCCAGCCGGAAGCCGTCGACACCGCGGTCGAGCCAGAACCTCACCGTCTCCAGCACCGCCTCCTGCACTTCTGCGCTGTGGAAATTGAGATCAGGCTGCGAAGTCAGGAAATTGTGCTGGTAATATTGCCGGCGCACACCGTCCCATTCCCAACCGGGGCCGCCGAAGATCGACAGCCAGTTGTTCGGCGCCGTCCCATCGGGCTTCGGATCGGCCCAGACATACCAGTCCGCCTTCGGATTGCTCCGGCTCGCCCGGCTCTCTGCGAACCATGGATGTCGGTCGGAAGTGTGCGAGATCACCTGGTCGATGATGACTTTGATGCCGAGCCTGTGCGCCTCGGCCAACATCTCGTCGAAATCGGCGAGCGTCCCGAAGATCGGGTCGACATCGCAATAATCGGAAACGTCGTAACCCATGTCGGCCATGGGAGACTTGAAGAAGGGCGAAAGCCAGATCGCATCGACGCCGAGGCTGGCGATATGCGGCAGCCGGCGGGTGATCCCTTTGAGATCGCCGAGCCCATCGCTGTTGGTGTCCTGAAACGAGCGCGGGTAGACCTGATAGATCACCGCTCCGCGCCACCAGTCCGCATTTCCGCCTGCCTGCAATGCCATCGGCTATCTCTCCTGCCTCGTTTGCGCGACACACTAAAGCGGACGCAACAAAAGACAACCACGTGAAGCCGTTATGAATGGAGCCGAAACCGCCGCGACGCTTCGTCGCGATCCAACAAGAGGGAGACGTATATAGGCTTGTCCACAACCGCAAACCAGCCTCCGGATTTGGGGTTGCAACGCAAAGCCTTTGCGATAAGGTGCGCACTGACCTGCACGTAAGAGGTCGAATACCGGGAACAGATGTCTAATAAAGGCGCAAAGCCTAGAAAGGTGGACCCACGATGAACCAGTTCACGAAAAAATTTCTCGCCTCCGCAGTGCTTGGCACATTGCTGGCGTTTTCGGCGCAAGCGGCGACGCTCAACATCCACAATGGTGGCGATCCGCAATCGCTCGATCCGCAGAAACTTTCCGGTGACTGGGAGAACCGGATCGCCGGCGACATTTTCGAAGGCCTCGTCACCGAAGATGCCAAGGACAATCCAATTCCCGGCCAGGCCGAAAGCTGGACCATCTCGCCTGACGGCAAGGTCTACACGTTCAAGCTTCGCGACGGCATCAAGTGGTCCGATGGCCAGCCGGTCACGGCAGGAGACTTCGTCTTCGCCTTGCAGCGCCTCGTCGACCCGAAGAACGCCGCCGACTACGCCTATCTGCAGTTCACCATCAAGAACGCCGAAAAGATCAACAAGGGTGAGATTACCGACCTCAATCAGCTCGGCGTCAAAGCGATCGACGACAAGACGCTCGAAATCACGCTTGAGAACCCGACCCCCTATTTCCTCAACGCCCTGATGCACTACACCGCCTATCCGCTGCCGAAACATGTCGTCGAGGCGAAGGGCCAGGATTGGGTCAAGATCGGCAACATCGTCACCAACGGCCCCTATAAGCCGGTCGAATGGGTCCCCGGCTCGCATGTCACCACGGTCAAGAACGACCAGTGGTACGGCACCAAGGACCTGAAGATCGACGGCGCCAAGTTCTTCGTGCTCGAAGATCAGGAAGCGGCGCTGAAGCGCTACCGCGCCGGCGAATTCGATATCCTCACCGACTTCCCGACCGACCAGTACGAATGGATGAAGAAGAACCTGCCGTCCCAGGCGCATGTCGCCCCATTCTCCGGCCTTTATTATTACGTCGTCAACTCGCAGAAGCCTCCTTTCAGCGACAAGCGCGTCCGCCAGGCTCTCTCCATGGCGATCAACCGCGAAGTGATCGGCCCGCAGATCCTCGGCACCGGCGAGCTGCCGGCCTATTCCTGGGTTCCGCCAGGCACTGCCAATTACGGCGAGCCGGCCTATGTCAGCTGGAAGGACCTGCCTTACAAGGACAAGGTCGCCGAGGCCAAGAAGCTGCTTGCCGACGCCGGATTCGGCCCAGATAAGCCGCTCCACGCGGTCCTCAGCTACAATACCAATGACAACCACAAGCGCATCGCCGTCGCGATCGCTTCCATGTGGAAGCCGCTCGGCGTCGATGTCGAGCTCGTCAATGCCGAAACCAAGGTGCATTACGACCAGATGCAGCGCGGCCAGGTGGAAATCGGCCGTGCCGGCTGGCTCGCCGATTACAATGACCCGGACAACTTCCTGAACCTGCTGGTGACAGGCGTCCAGATGAACTACGGCCGCTGGTCGAATCCCGATTACGACAAGATGATCAAGGACGGCAACGCCGAAACCGACCTGAAGAAGCGCGCCGAAATCTTCAAGAAGGCCGAGCAGCTGGCGCTGGATGAATCCGCCGCCTTGCCGATCTACTATTACGTCTCGAAGAATGTCGTCTCCCCGAAGGTCGAAGGCTTCGTCGACAACATCCAGGACATCCACCGCACGCGCTGGCTGTCGATGAAAGAGTAAGGGAAAACGGTCCTTCCCGCACACTGCGGGAAGGACCGGCCCACGACCATGATCAAATACGCTCTCCGTCGCCTGCTGTCGACGATCCCCGTCATGTGGATCGCCGTAACAGCCTCGTTTTTCGTCCTGCGCCTCGCTCCCGGCGGCCCCTTCGATGGCGAAAGGCCATTGCCGCCGGTCATCCTCAAGAATCTCGCGGCCCACTACAACCTCGACAAGCCGCTGATCCAGCAATACCTCCTCTACGTCGGAGATCTGCTCAAGGGCGATCTCGGCCCCTCCTTCTCCAGCGAGGATTTCAGCGTCGCTCAACAGATCATGATCGGTCTGCCCTATACCTTCACGATCGGCACGGCCGCTTTCCTGCTCGCCATCCTTGTCGGCGTGACCGTCGGCTGTTTCGGGGCGCTCTATCAGAACAAGGCGCCGGACTACATTCTCGGCAGCCTCGTCCTGATCGGCGTCGTGCTGCCGAACTTCCTGATCGCGCCGATCCTGCAATTGATCTTCGGCATCCATCTCGCCTGGTTTCCGGTCGGCGGCTGGGGTGACGGCTCGCTCAAATTCCTTGTCCTGCCGATCGTCGTCCTGGCCCTGCCCCATGCCGGGCGCATCTCGCGCATAACCCGCGGCTCGATGATCGAAGTGATGAACCAGAACTTCATCCGCACCGCCAAGGCCAAGGGCATCGGCCCGCGGCTGACGGTGATGCGCCACGCGCTGAAGCCCGCCATGATGCCTGTCGTCTCCTATCTCGGACCGGCGGCAAGCTACCTTCTCACCGGCTCGCTGGTTGTCGAGAGCATCTTTGGATTGCCCGGCATCGGCCGCTACTTCGTCAATGCGGCATTGAACCGCGACTACGGCATGGTTCTCGGTACGGTCATCTTCTACATGGTGCTGATCGTGTTCCTGAACCTTCTCGTCGACATCGCCTATGCCTGGCTCGATCCGAAAGTGAGAAACCGATGATCCTCAACCCCGCAAAACGCGAGCTGCTCGCCCAGGAGCTTCTGCAGGCGGAGGGTCTGGCACCCGAAGGCCGTTCGCTCACCAAGGATGCGCTTCGCCGCCTCGGACGCAACAAGGCGGCCGTGCTGTCGATCGCCGTTCTCGGACTCCTGATCCTCGCCGCCTTCCTCGGCCCGTGGTTCATCCCCTTCAACTACGAGGATCCGGATTGGGCCGCGTTCCGCATCCCGCCCTCGATCGAGACCGGCCATTATTTCGGCACCGACCCGAACGGCCGCGACCTTCTCGCCCGGGTGCTCTATGGCACCCGTGTCTCGCTGGCCGTGGCGCTGACGGCGACCGTCGTCTCGGTCGTCATCGGCGTGCTCTATGGCGCAATCTCCGGCTATATCGGCGGTAGGCTGGATGCAATCATGATGCGCTTCGTCGACATCATGTACGCGCTTCCCTACATCCTCTTCGTCATCCTGCTGATGGTGATCTTCGGCCGCAATGTCTACCTGCTCTTTGCCGCGATCGGCGCGCTGGAATGGCTGACCATGGCCCGCATCGTGCGCGGCCAAACGCTGTC
This sequence comes from Rhizobium etli CFN 42, assembly GCF_000092045.1. Lineage (NCBI taxonomy): Bacteria > Pseudomonadati > Pseudomonadota > Alphaproteobacteria > Hyphomicrobiales > Rhizobiaceae > Rhizobium > Rhizobium etli. Next base: position 3,245,875 of record NC_007761.1, read on the forward strand.
GATCAAGCATCGCGAATTCATCGAGGCGGCCCGCGCATCCGGGCAGCGGCCGTTCAAGATCATCGTCAAGCATATTATCCCGAACCTCGTCGGCCCCGTCGTCATCTTCGCGGCGCTGACCGTGCCCGAGATCATCGCGACGGAGAGCTTCCTCTCCTATCTCGGCTTTGGCGTGCAGGAACCGCTGACCTCGCTCGGCACGCTGATCGCCGAGGGAACCGACGCAATGGAAAGCATGCCCTGGCTGCTGATCTTCCCGGCAAGTTTCCTCGTCGCCCTGCTGCTCAGCCTGCTTTTCATCGGTGACGGCCTGCGCGACGCGTTCGACCCGAAGGATCGATAGAATGCTCCAAGAAAAAGACATCCTCCTCGAACTCAAGGATTACTCGATCACCTTCGCAACGCCCGACGGGGAGGTGAAAGCGGTCTCGAACATGAACCTCACCGTCCGGCGCGGCGAGCGTATCGCCATTGTCGGCGAGTCCGGCTCCGGCAAGAGCCAGACCTTCCTCGGCATCATGGGCCTGCTTGCCAAGAACGGCAGGACGACGGGACAGGCGCTGCTCGAAGGCAGGGACGTGCTGGCGTTGAAGCCGCGCGAACTCGACCAGATCCGCGGCAAGGACATGGCGATGGTCTTCCAGGATCCGATGACCGCGCTCAATCCATCGCTGAAAATTTCCCGGCAGTTGACGGAACAGCTGGAGGTCCACCGCGGCCTGACGGCGCGCGCCGCATCGGACGCTGCCCTCGACATGCTCAAACGCGTCGGCATTCCCGACCCGACGCGGCGCTTCCACCTTTATCCGCACGAACTGTCAGGCGGCATGCGTCAGCGCATCGTCATCGCCATGGCGCTGCTCACCAAGCCGAAGCTCCTGATTGCCGACGAGCCGACGACGGCGCTCGACGTCACTATCCAGGCGCAGATCCTCGATCTCTTCAACGATCTGACGGCGGAGATGAACACAGCGCTCATCATGATCACCCACGATCTCGGCGTCGTTGCCGGCCTCGCCGACCGCGTCGCCGTCATGTATGCCGGCCGCATTGTCGAGGAGGCGCCTGTCGACGAACTCTTCGATAGTCCCGCCCATCCCTATACGGCGGCGCTGCATGCCTCGATCCCGCGGCCGGACCAGGATGTCGATGACCTCGTCGTCATCCCCGGCCGCCCGCCGAACCTGCAGCACCTGCCGAAGGGCTGCAATTTCTCGCCGCGCTGTTCGCAGGTCCAGGACGATTGCATCGACCGTCCGCCTCCCCTCGAACCGTTGGCGCCGCGCCACTGTGCGGCCTGCTACCATCCCTTTCCGCGCCGTGAGGAGTTGCTGAACCATGGCTGATCGATCACTGCTGAGGGTCGAAAACCTCACCACCCAGTTCGAACTGCCGGCGAAAGGCCTCTTTAAGCCGCCGGTCTTCCTTACCGCCGTCAACAATGTCAGCTTCGATCTCGCCGAAGGCCGCACGCTCGGAGTTGTCGGCGAATCCGGCTGCGGTAAATCCACGCTCGGCCGTTCGATCCTGCGGCTCTTGAAATCGCAGAAGGGCCGCATCCTCTGGCAGGGCCGCAATCTTCTCGACCTCACGGAGGAGGAGATGCGTGCCGTTCGCCGCGACATGCAGATCATCTTCCAGGATCCGATCGCCTCGCTCGACCCGCGCATGACGGTCGGAGACATCATCGCCGAGCCGCTGACCGTCTTCGAAACGAAGCTTTCGAAGACCGAGCGTACTCAGCGCGTGCGCGAAATCATGAGCGCCGTCGGTCTGGTGCCTGAGATGATCAACCGCTATCCGCACGAATTCTCCGGAGGCCAGGCGCAACGCATCGGGATAGCGCGGGCGATCGTCACCAAACCGAAGCTCATCGTTTGCGACGAGCCAGTTTCGGCTCTCGACGTTTCGATCCAAGGTCAGGTCATTACGCTCCTGCGCAGGCTGCGAAAGGAATTCGGCCTGACGCTGATCTTCATCAGCCACGACCTCTCCGTCGTGCGCCTCATCTCCGACGATGTGCTGGTGCTCTACCTCGGTCGCGTGGTGGAATCAGGCGACTGCACCACCGTCTTCGATCATCCCGCCCACCCCTATACCCAGGCGCTCTTTTCCGCGGCGCCGATCCCGGCTCCGAAGCTTGCGCGCCTGCGCACCCGCATCCGCCTGCAGGGGGATCCGCCCTCGCCGCTCAACCCGCCGAAAGGCTGCGTCTTCTCTCCCCGCTGCTGGAAGGCGACCGACATCTGCCGCACCGAAATGCCGCCGACCGAGGAAGTCCGGCCCGGCCAGAAGGCCGCCTGCTATCATATGGACAGGCCGTGAATGGAACGAGGGCCGCATGAAGCGGCCTTCGCTTTTTCCAAACGCCTGTCACGTCCCTTCGCGGCGAAACGGCCAAAACACAGTTACTTCCGAATCTATAGTCTCATGCTAAGAAAGATTTAGATGCGGATATGCTATGCCTTTCTCCGCCTAATCATGGGCTTGGGGAACCGCATATATGAAATCGAAACTGTCCGGATTGATCGCGCTTGCAGCCGCGATTATCGCCACCTCCGCCGTATCGTCACATGCCGAAGATCTGAAATTCCAGCTCACCAACGGGACCAAGTCCGTTCTGACGCGCTTCTACAGCTCGCCGACAGGCGTCAACAGCTGGGAAGAAGACGTGTTCGGCGAGGATGTCCTCAATCCGGGCGAGACCGTGAACATCACCATCGCCGACGGCCGCACTGTCTGCAAATACGACATGCGTTTCGAATTCGACGAAGACTCGGACCTCGACACCACCGAAGACACGCAGGATCTTTGCGCGCTCGGCAGCTACACCATCCACGAATAAACACCTTTCGCACTCGCCGCCTTCGCTTGACCGCGAAGGCGGCTTTCCGTTCCTTGTCGCGATGGCGCTCGCAATATCGACGCTTGTCACTCTGCCCGGCTCCGCGTATCAGCGGATGAAGCGTTAATTCAAAGCGATAGAGCGGCGTGTTGCATCAGCGGCGCTCCGATGCCGGGAGGACAAGGTGAACGGAAGACGGTTTCTGTCGATCGGTGAATGCATGGTGGAGTTATCGCAGGCCGGCGACGGTCTGCTGCGCAAGGGCTTTGCCGGCGATACCTTCAATACCGCCTGGTATGCCCGCGCCTGCCTCGGCCCCGATTGGTCGGTCGATTATTTTACCGCGCTCGGTGACGACGCCATGTCGGACGAGTTGGCTGCCTTTATCGCCGGAGCGGGCATCGGCACGAACCTCATTCGCCGCATCAAGGGTAAGACGCCCGGCCTCTACATGATCAACCTGAAGAACGGCGAACGCTCCTTCAGCTACTGGCGTGACAGTTCGGCCGCCCGCAGCCTGGCAGCCGATCCAGATCATCTGCGTGAGGCGGTGGAAAGCGCCGATCTCGTTTATTTCTCCGGCATTACCCTTGCCATCCTGCCGCAGGAGGATGCCGCGACGCTGCTCGCGGAGGTCCGCCGCGCCAAGGCAGCCGGCAAGCTCGTGGTGTTCGACCCCAACATCCGTCCTCGCCTGTGGTCGAGCTACGACGTCATGCACGCGACGATCAGCGAGGGCGCCCGCTCTTCCGTGCTTGTCATGCCGAGTTTCGACGACGAGGCGGCCCATTTCGGCGACGATTCCATCGAGGCAACGATCCAGCGCTATCTCGCACTCGGCGCCATCAATGTCGTCGTCAAGAACGGCGCCGACGGCGTCAACTTGCATTTCGGCGGCGAGGATACCTTCGTTCCGGCTGAAAAGGTCGAGACCATCGTTGACACCACCAGCGCCGGCGACAGTTTCAATGGCGCCTTCCTCGCACGATATCTTGAGAGTCAGGACGCCCCAGCAGCCGCCCGCTTCGCCGCAGGCGTTGCGGCTCGCGTCGTCAGCGAGCATGGGGCGTTGGTAGCAAGAGAAAAACTCGGCTTGAGCGGCGGCTAAGCCCGCGCATGACGAGCGCGCAGCTATGCCATGCGCGGGCGCTCCCCGCCTTATCGGCATGCTTGCCAGGCCATAAAAATCAGGATTTCGTCGGCCGATCTGTCTCGCGAACCGCCTCATCATGATACCAGCAGCTGTCAAGCGCGGCGTCGCACACATCGGCCGCCTCGCGCTCCATCAGCCTGGCGCGTTCGAACCGGCTTGCGGCCCGCGCCGGCTTGACGGGAAACTGGTAGATCGTCGCGGATTCACGATGGAAACCGGTGGGCATGAGATCGCCTCCCTTCAGTTCGGCGCATCAACTTCAAGACCACGACCATAGCATGGTGCTCATAGTTTATGCAAATTGCACAAAATAAATGCACTCATCACATCATGGCTGATCGATATGCTGTCTGCGCCGAGAGCGTTCGCCCATTTGTTCAACACTGCATCATTCCAGGCTAACGCCGAAATTTTCATCCGGTTCCAAGGCAGAAAATCCGTTTTCTTCCGGATCATACCGCCCACGGCTGTCAAAAACGGGCTTATTTCGCCTCAAGAAAAATGTCGGCCGACCGGCTGATTTACAATTTTCTTTCGCCGGAGATCAAACTGGCACGCTACGTGCTTCACTAGGTGCATCCCCTGGCGGTCGGATGCGTTTGCGCGCCTAGATCGTCTCCGGGTTTGCTCACCTTCATCGCATTGAGAGAGTCACGATGACAAAATATAAGCTCGAGTATATTTGGCTCGATGGGTACACTCCGGTACCGAACCTGCGTGGCAAGACGCAGATCAAGGAATTCGATGCATTCCCGACGCTGGAACAGCTTCCGCTCTGGGGCTTCGACGGCTCGTCGACCATGCAGGCCGAAGGCCGCAGCTCCGATTGCGTGCTGAAGCCCGTCGCCATCTATCCTGACCCGGCCCGCACCAACGGCGTTCTCGTCATGTGCGAAGTTATGATGCCCGATGGCGTCACGCCCCACCCGAGCAACGCCCGCGCCACCATCCTGGACGACGAGGATGCCTGGTTCGGCTTCGAGCAGGAATATTTCTTCTACCAGAACGGCCGTCCGCTCGGGTTCCCCGAGCAGGGTTATCCGGCTCCGCAGGGCCCCTACTACACCGGCGTCGGCTATTCCAACGTCGGCGACGTCGCCCGCGAAATCGTCGAAGAGCATCTCGATCTTTGCCTCGCTGCCGGCATCAACCACGAAGGCATCAACGCCGAAGTGGCCAAGGGCCAGTGGGAATTCCAGATTTTCGGCAAGGGCTCCAAGAAGGCCGCCGACCAGATCTGGATGGCACGCTATCTGCTGCAGCGTCTGACCGAAAAATACGGCATCGACATCGAATATCACTGCAAGCCGCTCGGCGACACCGACTGGAACGGCTCGGGCATGCATTGCAACTTCTCGACCAAGTACATGCGCGAAGTCGGCGGCAAGGCCTACTTCGAAGCGCTGATGGCGCAGTTCGAAAAGAACCTCATGGACCACATCAACGTCTACGGCCCGGACAACGACAAGCGCCTGACCGGCAAACACGAAACTGCGCCGTGGAACAAGTTCTCCTACGGCGTTGCCGACCGCGGCGCTTCGATCCGCGTGCCGCACTCCTTCATCAAGAACGACTACAAGGGCTATCTGGAAGATCGCCGCCCGAACTCGCAGGGCTGCCCCTATCAGATCGCTTCGCAGGTTCTGAAGACGATTTCGGAAGTTCCGCTCGCCGGTTCGGCTTCCGCTGCCGCCTAACAACCTCCCAAGCGGCGCCGGCCTCCCCGCCGGCGCCGTTCCTCTTTTTGCCCACGCCTTCATTGCCGACATAATTACCGGCTCTTACGGCCCTAACCTCCTGTAATTGCTCATACAGGGCTGTAATATTTCCATCATGCACTTCCGCCAAAATAAGAGAGCGGGAATCGCCAATCCGGAACCCCGCCAGGGGTCGCGCGTTGCCATGCCTAAGCGACGCTGATGGAAACGAGATATGCTGCAACGTCCGGCAAATACTTATAGCGGCGAGAGCTGGGCCAATGCCGCAGCCGCCGGAAATCTGCCGGAAAGGCTGGTGATCGTTACCGACGCCTGGCATCCGCAGGTCAACGGGGTCGTCCGCTCCATCGAGAACACCAATCGCGAACTGGCGAAAATGGGTGTCGAGGTTGCGATGGTGACGCCGGAGCGTTTCCACAGCATCCCCTGCCCGACCTATCCGGAAATCCGGCTGTCGATTGCCAATTACCGACGTGTCGCGCGAGAGATCGAAAAGCACAATCCGACCTATGTGCATATTGCCACCGAAGGTCCGCTAGGATTGACCGCCCGCCGCTGGTGCCTGCGCAAGCGCATGCCTTTCTCCACCAGCTATCACACACGCTTTCCGGAATATGTTTCCGCCCGCCTGCCGATCCCGGAGAGTTGGCTCTATGCCTTCGTGCGTTGGTTCCACAATGGCGGCGCCGGCTGCATGGTCGCGACGCCAAGTCTTGCCCGTGAATTGTCCGCAAGAGGCATCAAGAACCTCATGCCCTGGACCCGCGGCATCGACGCCACACAGTTCCATCCGATGCCGCTTGAGCCGGAGCCCCTTGGCCTGCCTCGCCCGATTTTCATGACCGTCGGCCGCGTGGCGCTGGAAAAGAACCTGCCTGCCTTTCTCGATCTCGAGCTGCCGGGCTCCAAGGTCGTCGTCGGCGATGGCCCGGCACGCGCCGAGCTGGAGCAGCGTTATCCGAACGTACATTTTACCGGCGTCAAATTCGGCGAGGATCTGGCGAAAATCTATGCCCAGGCCGATGTCTTCGTCTTCCCCTCGCTCACCGACACTTTCGGCAACACCATTCTCGAAGCCTTGGCATCGGGCGTGCCGGTCGCCGCCTACCCCGTCACAGGCCCGCTCGACATCATCGGTGAGGACAGCGAGGTCGGAGCACTCGACGCCGAACTGCAAGCCGCCTGCCTGGCGGCCCTCTCCGCCTCGCGCGTCAAGGCGCGTGAGCTTGCCATGCAATATTCCTGGGAAGCGGCGACGCAGCAATTCATCAACAATATTCGCGCTGCCAATGGCGTCATTACGCCGAAATGGAAGAAGGCCTGGCAATTTGCCAAGTCGCTTCCGAGAAGCAGAAAGCCCGGCGAAACCGCCGGGCCTCTCCCATCCGGAGATTGATTGGCCTTACTTGTGCAGGGCGCTGCGAAGCGTGTCGTTCGCAACCGCAATGGCGCTGCGGACGGCTGGCGTTTCGGCAATCGCATTCAACAGCACGAAATCGTGAATCGTACCGTTGTAGCGAATCGAAGTGACCTTGACGCCGGCCTGGCTGAGCTTACGGCCATAGGCCTCACCCTCATCGCGCAACACATCGTTTTCATCGGTGATGATAAGGGCGGGCGGCAGGCCGTTGAGCTGTTCGAGCGATGCCTGCAGGGGCGAAGCCGTCGGCTCCTTGCGCTTGGCCTCGTCAGGCAGGTAAGCGTTCCAGAACCATTTCATCGCTTCCTTGGTCAGCCAGGGGCCATTGGCGAACTCATTATAGGAACCATTGTCGAAATTGGCGTCGGTGACGGGGTAGAACAGCACCTGCTGGTCGATGGCGGGGCCGCCGCGCTCCTTGGCAAGTAGCGTCACCACCGCCGCCATGTTGCCGCCGACGCTGTCGCCTGCGACCGCGAGCCTGCTGGCGTCGACGCTGAATTCCTTGGCATGCTCGGCGACATATTTGGTCGCGGCATAGGCTTGCTCGATGGCCACGGGGTAACGGGCCTCCGGCGAGCGTTCGTAGTCGACGAAGACGACGGCGGCATCGGCGCCATTGGCGATTTCACGCACCAGGCGGTCATGCGTATCCGCATCGCCGAGCACCCAGCCGCCGCCGTGGAAGTACAGAACGACCGGCAGCGTGCCCTTGACATGTTCCGGGCGGACAATGCGCAGCTTGATGCTGCCGGTCGGGCCTGTTTTGATGACCTTGTCTTCTTCCTTTGCGGCGAGCTTTTTGACGTCGCCCTTCTGCGCGCCGGCCAGAACGTTACGTGCATCGGCCGGCGACAGCGTGTAGATCGGTTTGCCGCCGACAAGACCGTCGATGAACGTCTGCGTTGTCGGCTCGAGTACCGGATCGGCAAACGCGCCGACGGCGGATCCTGCTAGGAGTACTGCTGCGGAAACTGCGGTCTTGATGGTCGACATTGTCTTGTCCTCTCTGTTTCGGTGTCGGTTCTGAACACGACATCTATATCGCACACGATTATTTATCGCACATTTTAAATCTCGGCACGGCAGCCATGCATAAAGGTGGCTTGCGATTATTTATCGCGCGATATAAATGCATTCAGTTCCGGAGATGACCAATGCAGGATCAGTTGAATTCGACGATTTCATCTGCTTCGCCGTCTATGCGGCAGGCCACGCGCTGAACCGCGTCTACAAGCCGCTTCTCGACACGCTCGGCCTCACCTATCCGCAATATCTCGCCATGGTCGCGCTCTGGGAACAGGACGCCCAGACCGTCGGCGGCCTCGGCGAAAAGCTCTTCCTGGAATCGAGCACGCTGACCCCTCTGCTCAAGCGCCTGGAAAGCGCCGGCTATATCAGGCGCGAACGCAGCACCGAGGACGAACGCGTCGTTGTCATTCGTCTGAGTGCAGCGGGCATTCGCCTGAAGGAAAAAGCGGTCGGCATTCCCGGCTGCATCGTGGAAGCCAGCGGCCGCGATGCGGCGGATCTCACTCGGCTGCGGGCTGAGATCGTGGCGCTGCGCGAGGCGTTGAATAAGAGCGGGACTCACGGCTAACCGCACCACCTCGTTCCGGCCCCCTCTGCCTGCCGGGCATCTCCCCCACAAGGGAGGAGATCGGCAAGACGAATCCGCTTGCCAAGACATCAAACCGCGCTAAGCGGCTTCAGCCATCCGCGATGGTTGACGAGGGCGAGCGGCCGCTCCAATCCAATCTCCCCCCTTGTAGGGGAGATGCCCGGCAGGGGCAGAGGGGGGTACCCGAAGCACGACACAAGCGAATATAAAGGCGCCAACCCAGCGCCCCGCCCCTTACGTCCGCTTCTTCTTCGACTCGAACGGATTGTCGGGCGAGCGGAAATGGATGCGGATCGGAACGCTTGGCATGTCGAAATCGGCGCGCAATCCGTTGATCAAATAGCGCGTATAGGATTCCGGCAGCGCGTCGGAGCGGGTGCAGGAGATCATGAAGGCCGGTGGACGGGCCTTGACCTGTGTCATGTACTTCAGCTTGATGCGGCGGCCGGAAACGGCCGGTGGCGGATGCTGAATCTGCTGCGTCTCCAGCCAGCGATTGAGCCGCGCCGTCGAAATGCGCTTGTTCCAGACCCTGTCCGTGTCGATAATCGACTGCATCAGCTTGTCGAGGCCCCAGCCGGTCTGGCCGGAGATCGGAACGGCGCGGATGCCGCGCGCCTGCGGCAGCAGCCGATCGGTCTTTTCGCGCAGGTCCGCAAGCACCGCCTGCCGGTCCTCGATCATGTCCCACTTGTTGAAGGCAAGCACGGCCGCCCGGCCCTCGCGCAGCACGAGGTCGACGATCTGCAGGTCCTGCTTCTCGAACGGAATCGTCGCATCGAAGACGATGACCACGGTTTCGGCGAAGCGGATGGCGCGCAGCGCGTCGGCGACGGAGAGCTTCTCCAGCTTCTCGGTTACCCGCGCCTTGCGGCGCATGCCGGCGGTATCGAACATCTTGATGGTGCGGCCGCGCCAGTCCCATTCCACCGAAATGGAATCGCGGGTGATGCCTGCCTCAGGGCCGGTCAAAAGCCTGTCTTCGCCGAGGAAGCGGTTGATCAGCGTCGATTTGCCCGCATTCGGCCGGCCAACGATTGCCACCCGGAGCGGCTTGGTCTCGTCATAGGCCGGCTCTTCGTCCTCGCCGTCGGCCTCGTTTTCGCTCGGCGGAATGTCGACATCGGTGACCGCGACATCCTCCTTGGCATAGGCCCGGTCCTTGCCGATCGCCTCGACGATCGCGTCGCGCAGATCGAGCATGCCTTGCCCGTGTTCGGCCGAAATCGGCGTCGGCTCGCCCAGCCCCAGCGTATAAGCGTCATAGAAGCCGCTGTCGGAGCCGCGCGCTTCGGATTTGTTGGCGACGAGCACGACCGGCTTACCGCGCCGGCGCAACATCTCGGCCAGAGCGGTATCGACGGGCGTTAGCCCGTTCTTGGCGTCGACGACGAAAAGCGAAAGATCAGCCTCATCGATTGCCGCTTCCGTCTGAGCGCGCATCCGGCCCTGCAGGCTTTCCTCGTCGGCTTCTTCCAGACCGGCCGTGTCGATAATCGTAAAGGTCAGCCCCATCAGCCGCGCATCACCCGGCCGGCGGTCGCGCGTCACGCCGGGCGTATCGTCGACGAGCGCAAGCTTCTTGCCCACCAGGCGGTTGAAAAGCGTCGACTTGCCGACATTCGGACGACCGACGATGGCGACCGTGAAACTCATTCTTTTTCCTTAAAACTCAGCCCTGCGCGGCGGGCGCCTTGCCGGATGCGGTAATGAGATCAAGCATCATCTGCGCACGATTGGCAACAGGACGCGGGCTGCCGGCATCGTCGACAATCGACTGGAACCATTGCCGCGCCTGCGCCATGTTGCCGGCCTTGTAGGCGGCCAGACCGAGTGCTTCACGCGCCGAATGGCGGAAGGCGTTACTCGGCACGGCCATTTCTTCGATCACGGCCGAAACCTGCTCATAAGAACCGTTCTCGATCAGCAACCAGCCCGCGCGCATTTTGGCGACATCGCGCACGGCAGCCGGAACGCTGTTGTCTTTGCCGATCTCGTTGAAGGCGGCGATCGCCGCGCCGGCATCGCCCTTCTGAGCCTGGACGGTCGCTGCCCGCATGCGCGCCAGCACCGGATAGGCGCCATGGCCTTCCTTCTCCAGCTTTTCAAGCGCGGCCAGCGCCTCGTCGTTCTTGTTCTCGTCGGCAAGCTTCATCGCCGCCAGAAACTGGTCCCCGGCGCCGGAGGAGCGGGTATCGTCCCAATATTCGTAGAGAACCTTGCCGGCGGTGCCAAGAACGATCAGAATGGCGACGACGATGATATAGCGTCCGAACCGGCGCCATACGCCCTTCATCTGGTCGGATCGCAATTCCTCATTGACTTCACGGATGAAGCTGTCGTCGTTGAATGCCATTCTCGTCTCCGGCCGCGGAAATACCTAGCTGTGCAAAACGCACATTGCCGGGCCTTCTACTCCATTTTGCCGCCGTTGTAAGGGGGATGCGAAAGATTCATCACGTCACGAGCGGCGAAACCCCGATCAACCATTCGTGCAGCTTCCAGATGATCAGCGCCCAGACGACGATGCCGATGACAAGGGCATAGAGGTCGTACTTGGCCGAAACGAAGGGCCGGAGCGTGATTTCGCCCGCCCGCTCGCGGCGCTTGAGCGAAATGCGCACGATCACGCCCCAGGCAAGGAAGGCCGCAAACAGCAGGACCGACGATGTCTCACCATTGGCGAGCAGGTGCGCCAGCGCCCAGATCTTTACCGACAGCACCATCGGATGTTTGGTCCTGGTCGCTATATGCCCCGCCGGCAGCAGCGAGGCGACGAGACAGATCATCGCGATCAGCATCAACGTGATCGCGATATGCGCCGTCCAGACCGGCGGATTGTAAAGCATGCCGGTCACCTGCCGGGCCTGGCCGAAACCGTAGATCAGAAGGATCAGCGTGAGGATACTCGCGATCGAATAGCCGGCCCGCCAGCCCTTCTCGCCGAGACTTGCGATCATCGAGCGGCGCAGGTCCGGAGCCACCACCCGCACCAGATGCACCCCGAGAAAAAGTATGATGCCGACGATAAGCAGTGCCATTGCGGTCCCTCCGTGTAATTTCTCATGGCTTAGCGAGTCGCGCGAAAAAATGCCAGCAACACCGCAGCTTCGCCGCAATTCTGTCGGAGGGAAACCGCGAACAAATTGTCGCGGTGTCCATGTCTCGTCCTCTCTTCGCCACCTGTCTGCTTGCCTCCCTCGTTCTTCCCGCGGCGGCAGAGGCAGCCGACCGGCCGAAGCAGCTTGTCATTATCTCCTTCGACGGCGCCCACGATAATGCGCTCTGGCTGAAAAGCCGCGAGATGGCCGCCAGGAACGGCGCCCACTTCACCTATTTCCTCTCCTGCACCTTCCTGATGAACGAGGCGGCGAAGAAGGCATACCAGGCGCCGCACCAGAAACGCGGGAAATCCAATGTCGGTTTTGCCCAGAGCGACGACGAGATCCGCGAGCGCCTCGGCAATATCTGGCATGCCCATCTCGAAGGCCATGACATAGCAAGCCATGCCTGTGGCCATTTCGACGGTCGTCTGTGGAGCGAGGCCGACTGGTCGGCCGAATACGCGACCTTCCATGCGACGTTGAAAAATGCCTGGAAGAGCGTCGGCCTCGAAGAGCCCGCCGGCTGGCAAGATCTCGTCGATCACGGCATCAAGGGCTTTCGCGCCCCCTATCTCTCGGCGACCGCGGGCGCCGATATGATCGCCGCAGAAAAGAAGGCGGGTTTCACCTATGACGCAAGCCTCGTCACCAAGGGTCCGGCCATGCCTGTCGAAGAAGACGGCATCCTCCGCTTCGGCCTGCCGCTGATCCCCGAGGGTCCCAGCGAAAAGCCGATCATCGGCATGGACTACAATCTCTTCGTCCGCCATTCCAGGGGTGAGGAGGACAGCGCGGATTCGAAGGCATTCGAAGACCGCGCCTACGCCGCCTTCTCCCAGGCTTTCGATCGCCAATATAACGGCGACCGCATCCCTCTCCAGCTCGGCTTCCATTTCGTCGAAATGAACGGGGGCGCCTACTGGCGCGCGCTCGACCGCCTGGTCAGCGACGTCTGCCATCGCTCAGATGTGGCCTGCGTGAGTTATTCGGAATCGATCCCGATGATCGAGGCACGCGGCAAGCTGCAGCAGACGTCGGGGCTCTGACAGAAAGCTTCTTGAACGAGGGGTGGTGCCGCGCAGCCCCCTCATCCGACCCTTCGGGGCACCTCTCCGCGCCGGGGAGAAGAGGGAACGAAACCTCGCCGCAAGTCTCTTCTCCCCAGCGGGGAGAAGGTGCCGGCAGGCGGATGAGGGGGCTGCACGGCACACCGAAGCTTTTTCCATGAAGCCACCGCGACCGCGACAAACATCATCCATCAACCATCAGCGTGCAGGATACCCGCTTCCCGATCCAGATAACGCTGGTCGATCTCCGGCAGCGGCTCATTGTCGATGGTAGCCTCAAATGCCTTTAGGCGTTTGTGGATGGAGAGCAGTTCGATGATCGTCGTCCAGGAATTGACGAGATACTGGAACGAGCTGCTGACCTGGCCGAAAGCGGTGGCGATCTGCTGGAAGATACCGTAAGTGATCGCGCCGGCGACAAGGGTCGGCGCCATAAAGAAATAGACGAAAAGATTGTCCGCCTGCAGATAAAATGAGCGGGCAACATTGAAGTACATATAATGGAAGTACAGCGTAAAGTAATTTTTCCGTACTGCTGAGAACAGCTCCTGGACCGTCGGCGGCTGCGCGCGGTCAGCATGGTCCTCGCCATAGACCAACTCTTTGCGATAGGCCGCCTCCACACGCTGGTTCTTGAAATTCAGCCCAGGCAATTTGACACCCGCAACAGCGAGCAGGACCGTGCCGAATGCCGACCAGAAGATAGCCAGCCAGAAGAGAGAGTTCGGCACCTCGCCAAGGATTGGCAGGCTGGTCACGTAGTGCGATAGCCCCATCATGATCGGCAGGAAGACGACCAGCGTCATCACGGAGTTGATCAAGTTGATGCCAAGGCCTTCTAAGGTGCTGGAAAAGCGCATCGTGTCTTCCTGAACACGCTGGGAGGCACCTTCGATATGGCGAAGCTTTTCCCAATTCGCCATGTAGAAATCGTTCATCGCCGTTCGCCAGCGGAAAATATAATGGCTGGTGAAGAAATCGGTCATGATCGATACGAACATGGCGAGGAAGGCGATCTGCGCGAAAATCAGAAACAGGTCGTCGAAATTCTCGACGGTAATACCCGGCTTCTTAGCGAGGGCATTCTGCAGCAGGTCGCCGAACGGCCGACGCCAATTGTTGATCACGACTGAGATCTGCACGCTGAAATAGGTGACGAAGATGATCAGCGCCGATCCCCAAATCGACCATATCTTCCAAGGATGGCTCATCGCCTTCAAATGCCAAAAGCCGCAAAAGATCAAAGCGCTTGCCAGAAAGTATCCATAAAACCAGAGGTTCTCCGGCAACAGGAAAAATGAAAGGTCGATCGGCTGTTGCTCTTCCGGAACCGGCACAAAGCCGAGCGACGCGCCGAGACCGGCAGCGAAAAAATACCACCCAAATATTGAAATCAGCGTCCACACGACAAGAGAAATGAAAAAAGGTTTCGGCTGGGGAAAAAAAGAATGAAACACGGGGAGCTTTGCTTTCCTGAACTGTGAGTCTCGGGAGTGTCGTGGAACACTGATTTTGCCGGAAACTAAGGCAGTTCGAAGGAAGCAGCAATGGGTTCGGCCCATTGTTACATAGATGTAACGGGTTAAGCGACTTTCCTGATGACCGGCATCACCAGCCCCGCGCAGACCAGGAGTGCAACGGCGGCAATCACCGTCGGGACGGTGAAACTGCCCAAGCGCTCGGCGATCCAGCCGGCAACGATCGGCCCGACGATCTGGCCGACGCCGAAGGCAGCCGTCATCATCGCCAGGATCCGCCGCGGGCTCTCGGGCGCAAGCTTGCGCCCGATCTGCAGCCCGTAAGCGGTGATCGCCAGGAAGGTCGCCCCGAACAGCGCGCCGCCGATCAGCGGTGCGGTCGATGGCGGCAGCATCACGGTGGCAAGCACGCCGGCGGCTTCGATCAGAAGCGCCGCAACATAGACGCCGCCATGCCCGAGCGGCCGGACCAGCGGCTTCCAGGCAAACAGCGCCACTGCCGCCGTCAGCCCGGCGATGAACCAGCAGAGGAATTCGACGAAGGCACCCGTGGCGGACAGGCGGGCGATGGTGACGAGGAAGGTCGCCGTGATCACGTAGCCGAAGCCGAACAGGCCGTAGGACAGGGTAACGAGCACCATCGGCCGGTTCCAGACGAGCGCCGGCTCCTTGCCTGCCCGCGCCGACTGCGCCGGCGCCGTGGGCAAAAGCCACCAGACGATAGCGAGGCTCGCCGCGCAATAGATCGCTCCGCCGATCCAGTCGGCGCGCCAGCCGTCCGGCCCGTCGTGAAAGCTGAGGCCGATCAGGAGCACCATGACCGAGGACAGCGCAATGCCCACCCCCGGCCCGCCGAAATGCGCCGCCTGCACATGGTCGTTGCCGGCCGCAGCCCCGTGGCTGAGCACAATCGACGAGGTGAAGACCATCGCAAAGGCGCTGGCGAGGCCGGCGAGGAAGCGGATGACGGCGAAGACCGCGACGGAATCGGTGGCGGCCATGGCCGCAAGCAGGATTGCGGTGGCAAGCAGCGCCCAGAGCGCCACCAGCCGCTCGCGCCCCGCCGCCCAGCCATAGGCCGCAAGCACGGCGCCGACGAGATAACCGACGAAATTCGCTGAGGCGATCAAACCCGCATCCGCTGCCGAAAGCGGTACGCCGCTCATCATCCCGGGTAGGATCGGCGTGTAGGAGAAGCGGCCGAAACCCATGGCCGCCGCCATAGCAACGGCGCCGGCAGCAGCAGTGGCAACGAGGTTTGGCTGGGAGTGAGGCGGGCGGGAAAGCATGTTGCGCTTATCACGCCGCAGCACCGGCATCGCAAACGACTATTTCTGATCGATCGATCAATTTCCCGAAAGCTCAATAAATCTGCGGCTTCCCTTGAAAGGAGCTGTCTTACGATATATGTTTTACGACATAGCCAACGATACATCTAGAGATGGAAGGAAGAAGCCATGAGAGGTTTTAAAGGCGGCATGTTCGGGGAAGCTTTTCGCATGGGCCGCAAATTCGCGGCAGGCGATCTGCAACTCGTGATCCTAGCCCTGCTCGCCGAGCAACCGCGCCACGGTTACGAGTTGATAAAGCTGCTGGAGGAACGCTCAGGCGGCTTCTATGTGCCGAGCCCCGGCGTCATCTATCCCGCCCTCACCTATCTCGAAGAAACCGGCCTTGCCGAGGTGGAGAACGAGGGCACCAAAAAGCTCTACCGCATCACCGAGGCCGGCCGCCGCCGCGTCGAGGAAAACCGCGAGATGATCCTGCACACGCTCGCCAAGCTCGAACGCATCGGCGAGAAGATGGCCTATGTGAAGCGTGTTTTTGAAACCGACCGTCACGGCGCCGACGAGGGTGACGACGGCGACTTCATGCAGGACGGCGGCGATATCCGCGCTGCTCGCATGCTGCTGCGCTCGGCCCTTAGGATGCGTTATCCCTGGTCAAAACCCGAAGCCGCCCGCATCGCCGGGATATTGGAACGTGCCGCCACGGAAATTCTGCAGGGCGGCAGGCCGGATACGCGGGGGTGAAGAGGGGGTGGTTTCCGACTTCGGCGCATTCGAGGTGCGCCCGACGGGTTTGGCGCCTCAGCATGAGGAGCGTCGGACGATCCCGCAGGAAGGGAAGAAGGCCCGGGGAGCCAACGAAGTCTTGCGGCTGAGCCATACGCCGCCCGTGCAGTTCGGTCTGTCCGTGTTAGCTCACCGGAGCAATACTCAATCGATCTCGGTCAGAGGCGAGACTGCTGGTGCGTTCAGGACCGTTCCATCCACCGCGAAGTGCGATCCGTGGCATGGGCAGTCCCAGCACCGCTCCAGGGAGTTCCAGTGCACGTGGCAGCCGACATGCGTGCATGTGGCAGATCGCCTGTACAGCGTGCCATCGTCGCCGCGGAACGCTGCGATCTTGGTCATTCCTTCGCGGACGATAGCACCTTCTCCCGGTCGCAGCCGATCGACGGACTCGATTTCGCCGGGCGCGACATACTCGGCGAAATTTTTGATCATTGTCGCGTTCTCGGCAAGGTAATTGCCGACCGCGCTCACCGTCTTCCGGGACGGCTCGTAAAGTTCCCGCCAGGCACTATTGCCGCCGAGAATGACCTCGGAGATCAGGAGTGAGGCCACCACGCCATGGGTCATGCCCTCGCCGGAATCTCCGGTAACCACGAATAGCCGTTCGTTGCCGGGATTGCGGCCGATGAAGCCGGCATAGTCGATAGTCTCCATCACCTGCCCGGACCATCGATGGGTTTCGGCCCCGAGATCGGGCACCAGTCTTCTGCTCCAGGATGTCAAAGCGGCGAAGCGATCGTCGGCGTCGTCGGCGGTGCCAGTCTTGTGGTCCTCCCCACCGACGATGAGGAAATCGCTCTCGTCATCGCCGGGATGAAGGCGGACATAGTGGTAGGGGTCCTCGGTATCCCAGTAGAGACCATCCGGTACGATGCCGCGTGCAATCTCGAACGCCATTGCGTAGGTTCGATAGGGTGCCTGTTTCGTATGGAGTGCAACCCTATCGTTGATGGGCGAGTTGGTCGCCACGATGGCCCACCTGGCGGTAACGGTGAGGCCGGAGTTCGTTCCCACGCGCACCCCGCCGTCGGTTTCCTCGACCTTATCGACGATCGTGTCGCTGTAGAGGGTGCCGCCGCGCGCCCGAATTCCGGTGGCCAGACCGCGAAGATATTTGAGCGGATGAAATGTCGCCTGATCCGGATACCGCAGGGCGGGCGTGTCCGCATGCCGGGCAAGCGGCAACCCCGAGACTTCCTCGACGGCAATGCCGATTTTGCGGCCCGCCTCGAGCTCACGCCGGAGATCGGCCGCCGCCTTTTCAGAGGCGAGAAAGAGAAAACCGTCGAGCCGACGAAAGTCGCACGAGATGCGTTCCGCGGTCTGGATGGCCTCGATGCGGTCGATCGCCGCAGAGTGGCTCTGGAAATAGAGCCGTGCCAGTTCCTCGCCGCGCAACCCGATGAGTTCCGAAAAGTAGTCGTCGCATACCGACGCAAGGTGTGCAGTTGTGCGGGCCGTCATGCCGCCGCCGATCCGGCCTCGGTCGAGGACTGCAACCTTTTGCCCCGCGGCAGCCAGCTCGTACGCGATCGACATGCCTGCAATTCCAGATCCGACCACCACGGCGTCGAAGTCTTCGTTGCGGCCGAGGGGCACTGCGTCGGGCACGACGTCGACGTCTGACCACAGAGACACGGTCCGTTCGTCGCTCGCATTCATGGCGGAGTTTCTCCTAGTCCTATCCGCGGTAAATGGGCGGATGAACCGAATGTTCCGGGCGGACCTCAGACCCGTCAGGAGCCAAGCACTCCATTGCTATTTTAGAATGCCATAATATACAGTTGAGAGTTGTTGTCATTGACGTAATCTAGGTGCGCGAGCCGAATAGGTCGGCGGCGTGGAGGGAATTCTATAGCTCTGCGCTCCCAGGGCACCCCAGTTCATTTCCGAAAAAGGCAAGCTTACCGAGTCCTTGAAGTCGCTTTAACCGGGTCCATCCATGACGACAGGGTGGTCTGCTACGCCCGACCGTCCGGCAAGGTCAAAATCACCGGTCCGTTGCGCGTCGCGACCACCGTGTGCTCATACTGCACGGTCGGCGCCTTCGGATCGGCATAGAGCGTCCAGGCATCGTCGCCGCCTTCGGCCCAGGTGGCGCCAAGCGACAGGAAGGGCTCGACCGTGAAGACGAGGCCATCCGCCATGATGCGTTTTTCCGAAGGATCCGGCCAGGTCGAGAGTTCGGCGGGTTCCTCGTGGAGCGAACGGCCGACGCCGTGGCTCGCCAGATTGGCGACCAGCGTATAACGGTTCTTCTGGGCAAAGGCGCCGACGGCGCTGCCAATCTTCGAGAGCGGCTCGCCCGCTTTCACCTGATTGAGCCCCACCCAGAGTGCGCGCTTGCCATCGCGGCAGAGCCGGTCGATCTTCGGCTTGACCGGCGGCACTGCGAAGGAGGCGCCGGTATCGGCGAAGAAACCGTCTTTCTCGGCCGAGACGTCGATATTGATGAGATCGCCGCCGCAGATGACGCGCGCACTGGGAATGCCATGGGCGATTTCCTCGTTGACGCTGATGCAGGTCGCACCTGGAAACTGGTAGCAAAACTCCGGCGCCGAGCGCGCGCCCGAATCCTCGAGCACTTTGCGGCCGATCTGATCGAGCTCGAGTGTCGTCATGCCCGGCTCCATCGCCGCTGCCATCACCTGGATGGCGTTGGCGCAGATGCGGCCGATCTCCTTGAGCTTTGTCAGTTCGTCGTCGTTTACGATAACCATTCGTCCGTTCCGGCCTGCGCAGGGCGGCCGCGGCCACCTCAAGCTGAGGCTTTCGCCCCTTCGCTCTTTTCAGTCAATGCCTTTCTGACGATCGGCGCCACTTTCGTCCCGTAGAGCTCGATGCCGCGCATGATCTGATCATGCGGCATCAGGCCGATTGCCATTTGCAGCAGGAAGCGGTCGTTCTTGAACAATGCCTGTTGGGCGATGATCTTTTCGGCGACCGCCTCCGGATCACCGACGAAGAGCGCGCCGTTCGGTCCGCGCGACAGGTCGAATTGTGCCCGGCTCGTCGGCCCCCAGCCGCGCTCGCGGCCGATGCGGTTCATCACCTCGGCCTGAGGCCCGTAGAACTGGTCGGCGGCCATTTCGGTCGTATCGGCGATGAAGCCATGGACATTGATGCTGGTCTTCAGTTTCGACTGGTCCTGCCCAGCCCGGCGTGCCGCTTCGCGATAGAGCTCGAACAGCGGCGCGAAACGGCGCGGCTCGCCACCGATGATCGCCAGCGCCACCGGCAGACCCAGCGCGCCGGCGCGGGCCAGCGATTGCGGTGTGCCGCCGACGGCGACCCAGAGCGGCAGCGGATCCTGCAGCGGGCGGGGATAAACGCCTCGGCCGCGGATCGGCGCTCGAAGCTCGCCGCTCCAGTCGACCGTCTCGCCATCGCGCAGCGCCAGCAGAAGATCGAGCTTCTCCTCAAATAGCTGGTCGTAGTCTTCGAGCTTGTAGCCGAACAGCGGAAAGGACTCGATGAAGGAGCCGCGCCCGGCCATGATTTCGGCCCGGCCATTGGAAATCAGGTCGAGCGTCGCAAACTGCTGGAAGACACGCACCGGATCGTCGGAAGACAGCACCGTGACGGCGCTCGTCAGCCGAATATTGCTGGTCTTGACGGCCGCCGCCGCCAACGCTACGGCGGGAGCCGACGCCGCATAGTCCGGCCGGTGGTGCTCGCCCAGTCCGAAGACATCGAGCCCCACCTGATCGGCGAGCTCGATCTCCTCGATCAGATGCTTCAGCCGCTCGGCCCCCTCCGCTCCCTTGCTGCGGGAAGGGTTAGGATTGACGTCCGCAAAGGTGTAAAGGCCAAGTTCCATTGTCGCACCCCATTGAATTCAACTGGAGATAAGGACCGGCGGCAGGGAACGCAAATACAAACTCTGGAAGGGAATGTTCGAGAATTTCGATAGCAGTTGGATGGTTCGACGATGTCGCTCAACCTTGGCCGGCAGCCCGAGAGGAGTCTTCGCGCCGTAGACACGGCGCTGCTGGATTCCTGTGCCTGTGACAGGAATCCAGCAGTGGGTCCGCGCGACGAGAGACTCTTCACAGGCCCAGTGAAACGAAATATCCTCCCACTCAGGATTTTCCCGATCGATCAGATTGAGCTTCCACCGTCGCGCCATTTCTTGATCGTCTTCTTCCGTGTGATCGCCGTCGTCAGCAAATCTGCTCCTCGAACCAGACCAGCGTCTTGACGCCATACTTCGACGTAAAGCCTGGCGTCAGTTCATTCTGGCGCTCGTATAGACACCCGGCAAGATCTCGCGTCACACCGGTATAGAGCGTGCCGTTGCGTGCAGATGCGAGAATGTAGACGTACCCTTTCATGTCAGCAGATTGGCACAGCGCAGCATGAGAAGCATAGGGCAAAATCTCCCAATACCGACGCGCCTAATCACCAATTCGAATCTGAATTCAACAACTTCCAAGCCTCAGCGGAATCATCCTCCAAACCACCTCATACCGCACTCGAAGTATCAGGACGGCGCGCCGTATCGCACCGTCCCTGCCGACCAATTCACATCTTCGCCAGCAGTTCCGCGAGCTGGTCGGCGGCCTTGCCCCATCCTTCATGGAAACCCATCTTCTCATGCGCTTCCTTGTCCTCGGCACGCCAGTGCAGCGCCTTGGCCGTATATTTCGTCCGGCCGTTGCCGAGCTCCTCAAGCAGGATGACGCCGGTGAAGAACGGTTTTTCGGAAGGCACCCAGGCCTCGCTATAAGCATCGGTGAAGACGAGCTTCTCGTTCTCGACGACTTGGAGATAGACACCGCGGTTTGGATAGCGATTGCCTTCGGGATCCTGCATCACGACGACGCTGGAGCCGCCGGGGCGGACGTCGAGCGTCGCTTCGGCCACGCCCCAGGGGCGCGGTACGAACCACTGCTTCAGAAGCTCGGGATCGGTCCACGCCTTGTAGATCTTCTCGCGCGGGGCGTCGAATTCGCGGACGAGGACGAGTTCATGCGGCGTGCTGGCAATCATTTCAACACCTCTCCATTTGAGTGAAAGCCTGTTTCGTATCAGGTTGTTGCTAGGACGTACCGGACTTCGCCGCTCCGACAGCGCGCCGAATTATTTTACGGCCGCCTGCCCGGCCTCTTGCTGCATCTTGTCGATCTGTCGGCGGATATGAGCCGCCTCCGCCGCCGAATGGGCAAGCGCAATGGCGCGATCAAAGGCTTCGCGAGCCTGACCGTGGCGGCCGAGTTGCTTCAAGAGATTGCCACGCAGCCCATGATAATAGAAATAACCGTCGAGTTTCTCGCCGAGCGGATCGACGAGATCGAGCGCGGCCTCAGGCCCATGCAATTTGGAAATAACCACCGCCCTGTTGAGCGTGATGACAGGGGATGGCTGAATGCGTTCCAGCGCGCGATAGAGCAGATCGATCTCGACCCAGTCGGTATCTTCAGCCCGCTTTGCCCGGGAATGAACGGCGGCGATCGCCGCCTGCAGCTGATAAGGTCCGGGTTGCCGATGGCGCAGAGCCTTGTCGAGCAGCGCTAAGGCCTCGTTGATGAACAGCTGGTTCCACAGCGATCGGTCCTGATCCTCGAGCAGCACGATCTCGTCTTCGGCGCTGAACCGCGCCGGCCGGCGAGAGATTTGCAGAAGCATCAGCGCGAGCAGTCCCATCAGTTCGGGCTCGGCGGGAAAGATCCGCAGCATCAGCCGCGCGAGCCGGATCGCCTCGTCGCTGAAGGCTGCCGCCTCATGTCTGGGGTCGGCCTGACTGTAGCCCTCGTTGAAGATCAGATAGATCATGGTACTGACGATCGAAAGCCGCTCCGCCCGCTCCTCGGAGCTCGGTGTCTCGAAAGGCACGCCCGCCTTGGCGACGCGCGCCTTGGCCCGGGTGATGCGCTGCTCCATGGCGCTTTCGGATACCAGGAAAGCGCGGGCGATCTGCGGTACCGAAAGCCCGGAAACGATGCGCAATGCCAGCGCGATCTGTTGGGTCGCTGGCAGGTCGGGATGGCAGCAGATGAAGAGAAGCCGCAGGATATCGTCGCGATAGTGGGAATCGTCCAGCCGCTCGGCAATATCGCTTTCGGCATCCTCGGTATCGGAAATCGTGTCCTCATCCGGGAGCGCCTGGAGCTTTGAGCGCTTGCGCACCGCATCGATGCCGCTGTTCCGGCCGACGAAGATCAGCCAGGCGGTCGGATCGCGCGGCGGCCCTTTCTCCGGCCATGTCCGGATCGCCCTCAGGCATGCCTCCTGGAACGCCTCCTCCGCGGTGTCGAGATCGCGAAAATAGCGAAGCAGCGCACCGAGCGCCTTTGGGCGGGCAGAGGCAAGCGCGAGGTCGATCCAGGCAATGTCGGTCATGATGCAGCATCTCCCGGCCTGAACACGTAGAACGGCCGAATTTCGTAAGAGGTGGAACCCGGATTGACGGACGAGAGCTGCTTCGAAAAGGCGACCGCCTCGTCGAGCGTATCGAAATCAACCACGTAGAAGCCGAGAAGCGCCTCTTTCGTTTCCGCGAAAGGACCGTCGATGACGAGGGCCTCGTCCCTGCCCTTGCGCACGGTCGTCGCCGCGGTCGTCGGCATCAGCCGGCCGACCGGGCCGAGCTTGCCGGCTTTGGCAAGCGGCTCCTGCACGGCGTAGAGCTTCTCCATGACGGCAGCCTCCTCCTCCTTGGTCCAGGCGAAGACGGTTTCCTCATGGGCATAACAAAGGATCGCGTAAAGCATCGGTCACTCCTCTATTCCGAATGACGAAGGAGTAACCGCTTAGCCGACAGGTCGCATCAAAAAATTGTTGGTGCGGTATCGGTGATCTTCCGGAGCACAGCAGCCTCGCGGCTGAAGGAGCTGCCGGACGCGGCGCGGCAGTCCGTTTTCACCTTTGACTTCTTCACCCCTCGCTCAGGGTCCGCCGGACCGCACTCCGCCAGCCTTTGAGTTTTGCCGCCCGCACCTTCTCATCCATATCGGGCTCAAACCGCCGGTCCCGTTTCCACGTCGTGGAAAAATCTTCCTTGTCCGGCCAGACCCCTGCCCGACTCCCGGCGAGCCAGGCCGCACCCAGCGCCGTCGTCTCCAGGATCATGGGGCGGTCGACCGGGGCGTCGAGCAGGTCGGCGAGCCGCTGCATCGTCCAGTCGGAAGCGACCATGCCGCCATCGACACGCAGGACAGTGTCGTCGCCGCTATTCTTCCAATCCTTCTGCATCGCGTCGAGCAGATCGCGGGTCTGAAAACAGACGGCCTCGAGCGCGGCCCGCGAGAGCTCTGCCGGGCCGGTGTTGCGCGTCAGCCCGAAGATGGCGCCACGCGCCTTGGCATCCCAATGCGGTGCACCGAGGCCGGTGAAGGCGGGCACGAGGTAGACCTCCTGTGTCGGATCTGCCCGCTCGGCAAGTGCATTGGTCTCGGCGGCGCTGCCGATGATCCCTACTCCATCCCGCAGCCATTGCACCGCAGCACCTGCGATGAAGATCGATCCCTCGAGCGCATACGTCGTCTCACCGTCCAAGCGATAGGCGATGGTTGTCAGCAGTCGGTTTTTTGAACGCACCATGTCGGCGCCGGTGTTGAGCAGCGCGAAGCAGCCGGTGCCGTAAGTCGATTTCAGCATGCCCGGGGCAAAACATGCTTGACCGATGGTTGCCGCCTGCTGGTCGCCGGCAACCCCGAGGATCGGGATCGCAGCGCCGAAAATCTCAGGATCGACCGTGCCGAAATCGGCGGCGCAATCCCTGACCTCCGGCAGCATGGCGGCCGGCACTCTCAGAATGTCGAGCAAATCCTCGTCCCAGGCGTTTTCGGCAATGTTGTACATCAGCGTGCGCGACGCATTTGTGGCGTCGGTGACGAAGCTCTTGCCGCCGGTCAGCCGCCAGATGAGAAAGGTGTCGATCGTACCGAAGCAGAGGTCACCCCTGGCGGCACGCGTCCGGGCGCCCTTGACGTTGGCGAGCATCCAAGAAAGCTTCGTACCGGAAAAATAGGGATCGAGGATCAGGCCGGTCTTCTTGGTGAACAGCCGTTCGAGATCCTGCCGTTTCAGATTGTCGCAATAGCTTGCGGTGCGTCGGTCCTGCCAGACGATGGCATTCTGGATCGGCCGACCCGTCTCCCGCTCCCAGACGACCACCGTCTCGCGCTGGTTGGTGATGCCGAGCGCGGCAATATCCTTGGCCGCAACTTCCGCATCGCGCGGCGCCATCTGGACCGTGGAGACGACCGAATCCCAGATTTCCTCTGGATCGTGTTCGACCCAGCCCGAGCGAGGATAGATCTGCGTGAATTCCTTCTGGCCCTTGCCGGCGACGTGCATGTCGCCATCGAAAACGATCGCCCGCGTCGACGTCGTTCCCTGATCGATCGCCAGAACATATCCGCTCATAAAATCCTCCCGAAGCATGTCGATTATCGTGACAAATCAATAGGACACGGACGCGGGCGAGAAAAGCGAATAAAGCGGAATTGCCAGCCTGCCGGCTTGGGCATAACCTCGCCCGATAACGTTGCAACGCAGCATCGCGATCTCAGGAGAGAACAGCATGAGCAGATCAGTCGTCGTCACCGGTTCCACCAGCGGCATCGGCCTCGCGATCGCCACCGCCTTCGCCGAAACCGGCGACAACATCGTCATCAATGGTTTCGGAAACGCCGATGAAATCAAGGCGATCGTCGCGCGGCTTGAATCAGTGTCGAAGGCCCGGGCGATCTACCACCCGGCCGATATGACGAAGCCGGCGGAGATTGCCGATCTGATCGAAACGGCGGCAAAGACTTTCGGCAGCGTCGATGTGCTGGTCAACAATGCCGGCATTCAGCATGTCGAGAAGATTGAGGATTTCCCGATCGAGAAATGGGACCAGATCATCGCCATCAATCTGTCGAGCTCCTTTCACACCATGCGCGCCGCCATTCCGCTGATGAAGGCGAAGAAGCGCGGCCGCATCATCAACATCGCCTCCGCCCATGGCCTCGTCGCCTCGCCCTTCAAATCCGCCTATGTTGCGGCAAAACATGGTATATTGGGCCTGACGAAGACGGCAGCCCTGGAACTTGCCGAATTCGGCGTGACGGTCAACGCCATCTGCCCCGGCTACGTGCTGACGCCGCTCGTCGAGAAGCAGATACCGGATACCGCCAGGGCCCGCGGCATGACCGAGGAACAGGTGAAGAGCGAGGTCATCCTCAAGGCGCAGCCCACGCGTGAATTCGTCAAGGCCGGGGAAATCGGCGCGCTGTCGCTCTACCTCGCCAGCGAAGCCGCCCGGCAGGTGACCGGAACGCACATCTCGATTGACGGTGGCTGGACGGCAGCCTAACCATTTGGAAAAAACAACCGGGAATATCATGAACGACAGCATCCGCTTCATCCTGAATGGCGAGGACATTGCGCTTACCGATGTCGGGCCAACCGAGACGCTTCTTGATTTTCTCAGGTTGAAGCGGCGCCTGACCGGCACCAAGGAAGGATGCGCGGAAGGCGATTGCGGTGCCTGCACCGTGCTCGTCGGGCGGCTCGCCGACGGCAAGCTCGCTTATGAATCCGTCAATGCCTGCATTCGTTTCCTGGGCTCACTGCACGCGACCCATGTGGTGACGGTCGAGCATCTGGCCGGCCGGGACGGCGCCCTGCATCCGGTGCAGCAGGCGCTTGTCGACTGTCACGGTTCGCAATGCGGTTTCTGCACCCCGGGCTTCGTCATGTCGCTCTATGGTCTGTGGCTGACGAAAGAAAAACCCGGCCGCCGCGAGATCGAAAAGGCACTACAGGGCAATCTCTGTCGCTGCACCGGTTACGAGCCGATCGTCAAGGCCGCCGAGCAGGTGAGCCTGATGCGGCCGAGCGCGCTATTCGACCCGCTGGAGCGGACGCGCTCGGAAATCATCGCGCGGCTCTGGGCTATGCAGGCAAGCGGCACCATCCGCATTGCCAAGGGCGAAGACCGGTTGATTGTGCCTGCTTCGGTCCAGGCACTTGCCGAGGTTCTCTCACAGGAGCCGGACGCGATCGTCATTGCCGGCTCGACCGATGTCGGCCTCTGGGTGACGAAGCAGATGAGGCGGCTGAGCCCTGTCGTCTTCATCAATCACTTGAGCGAGTTGCAGTCGGTCACGGAGAGCGAGGACGGCATCACCATCGGCGCCGGCGTCAGCTATACCGGCGCCTTCGCGGCGATTTCCAAAAAGATTCCGGCGCTCGGGCGGCTGATCGACCGCATCGCCGGCGAGCAGGTACGCAACATGGGCACGATCGGCGGCAATATCGCCAACGGCTCGCCGATCGGCGACAGTCCGCCACCCTTGATCGCGCTCGGGGCGACGTTGACGCTGCGCTCCCTTGAAGGCCAGCGCAAAATGCCGCTCGAGGATTTCTTTATCGCCTATGGCAAGCAGGACCGCAGGCCAGGCGAGTTCGTCGAAAGCGTCTTCGTGCCCTACCCCAAGGCAACCAGCCGCTTTGCCGCCTACAAGATCACAAAGCGCCGCGACGAGGACATCACCGCCGTGCTCGGCGCCTTCCTGCTGACCCTCGACGACGCGGAGATCGTCACCGACATCCGCATCGCCTACGGCGGCATGGCGGCAACGCCGAAACGCGCCCGGACGGTGGAGGCCGAACTGATCGGCAGGCCGTGGACGGAAGCAACGATCCAAGCGGCCCGCCCAGCCTTCGACGCCGATTTCCAGCCGCTCACCGACTGGCGCGCCACGGCGGAATATCGCCAGCTGACGGCGAAGAATTTGTTGACGCGATTCTATCTGGAAACGGTGGGCGCGCCGGCTGAGCTGAAGCGGTTCGAGGAGGTGGCGTGATGAAGACGGTTCATGTTTGCGCAAACCACCCCCCTCATCCGGCTGCCGCCACCTTCTCCCCGCTGGGGAGAAGGGAGTGCCGTGCCGTCGCCTTTCCCCCTTCTCCCCTCGGGGAGAAGGTGCCCGAAAGGCGGATGAGGGGGCCGCACGCCGCAACATCTCCTCTCGAAGGAGCCATCTAATGGACAAATCCACCTTCGAAGACCCCAAAGTCGTCATTTCAGGCCCCATGCACGGCTCGCTGCGGCATGATTCAGCGCATAAGCATGTCACCGGAACCGCCGATTACATCGACGATATTCCCGAGCCCTCAGGCCTGCTGCACGGCGCGCTCGGCCTTTCCGATCGGGCGCATGCCGAAATCCTCAGCATCGATCTTTCCGCGGTCGCCGCCTATCCCGGCGTCGTCTGGGCCTTCACCGGCAAGGACGTGCCCGGCGTCAACGACACCAGTTCCAACGGCAGCCATGACGAGCCGCTGCTCGCCGAAACTTTGGTTCAGTTTCATGGTCAGCCGATCTTTGCCGTCATCGCCGAAACGCGCGACGTCGCCCGCCGCGCCGCGCGGCTGGCGAAGATCGACTATCGCGACCTGCCGCACTGGCACGATATCGACGGCGCGCTCGTCAATGGCAGCTCGCTGGTCACTACGCCGATGACGCTTCAGCGCGGCGAGCCGGAAACGGAAATGCCGAACGCCGCCATGCGTCTCAAGGGCCGGATGCGCATCGGCGGCCAGGAGCATTTCTATCTCGAAGGCCATATCGCCGTGGCAATACCTGGCGAGGATGACGAGGTCACCGTCTGGTCCTCTACCCAGCATCCGAGCGAGATCCAGCATATCGTCGGCCATGTGCTCGATATCCCCTCCAACGCGGTGACCGTCAACGTGCGCCGCATGGGTGGCGGCTTCGGCGGCAAGGAAACGCAGGGCAACCAGTTCGCAGCCCTTGCGGCGATCGCCGCCAAGAAGCTCGGCCGCGCCGTAAAGTTCCGTCCCGACCGCGACGAGGATATGATCGCCACCGGCAAGCGCCACGATTTCCTCGTCGATTACGAGGTCGGCTTCGATGCCGAGGGCCGCATCCACGCGGTCGACGCAACTTACGCGGCGCGCTGCGGCTTCTCCTCGGATCTCTCGGGCCCGGTCACCGACCGCGCCCTCTTCCATGCCGATTCCAGCTATTTCTATCCGCATGTGCATCTGCAGTCGAAACCGCTGAAAACACACACCGTCTCCAACACCGCCTTCCGCGGTTTCGGCGGGCCGCAGGGCATGCTGGGTGCCGAGCGCATCATCGAGGAGATCGCCTATGCCCTCGGCAAGGATCCGCTCGATATCCGTAAGCTGAATTTCTACGGCCAACCGGGCTCCGGACGGACGCTGACGCCCTACCATCAGGAGGTCGAGGACAACATCATCGCCCGTATCGTCGAGGACCTGGAGGAAACGGCCGACTACCGGGCGCGGCGCAACGCCATCATCGCCTTCAATCGCGACAGCCGCTATATCAGAAAAGGCATCGCCCTGACGCCGGTCAAATTCGGCATCTCCTTCACCATGACCGCCTTCAATCAGGCCGGCGCCCTCGTCCATATCTATCAGGACGGTTCGATCCACCTCAACCACGGCGGCACCGAAATGGGCCAGGGTCTCTATACCAAGGTGGCGCAGGTGCTGGCAGACAGTTTCCAGGTCGATATCGACCGGGTGAAGATCACCGCGACGACGACTGCCAAGGTGCCGAACACCTCGGCTACCGCCGCCTCTTCCGGCTCGGATCTGAACGGCATGGCCGCCTTTGATGCCGCCCGCCAGATCAAGGAACGCATGGTCGCCTTCGCCGCCGAGAAGTGGGAGGTGGCGCCCCCCGACGTCGTCTTCCTGCCGAACCGCGTGCGCGTCGGCGATATGGAGATCCCCTTCCCCGACTTCATCAAGCAGGCCTATCTCGCCCGCGTCCAGCTTTCCGCCGCCGGCTTCTACAAGACGCCGAAGATACACTGGGACCGCAAGGCCGGCCGCGGCACCCCCTTCTATTATTTCGCCTATGGCGCCGCCTGCAGCGAAGTCTCGATCGACACGCTCACCGGCGAATATCTGATCGACCGCACCGACATCCTCCACGATGTCGGCCGCTCGCTGAACCCCGCGATTGACCTCGGCCAGATCGAAGGGGCCTTCGTGCAAGGCTTGGGCTGGCTGACGACGGAAGAGCTTTGGTGGGACGACAAGGGCCGGCTGCGCACCCATGCGCCGTCAACCTACAAGATCCCGCTCGCCTCCGACCGGCCGAAAATCTTCAACGTGCGGCTGGCCGAATGGTCGGAGAATTCCGAAGCCACGATCGGCCGCTCCAAGGCGGTTGGCGAACCGCCCTTCATGCTGGCGATCTCGGTGCTGGAAGCCCTGTCGATGGCGGTCGCCAGCGTCAAGGATTACAAGGTTTGCCCCAGATTGGACGCGCCGGCGACGCCGGAACGGGTGTTGATGGCGGTGGAGCGGATGAAGCGGGTGTAGGATGGGAAGGCGTCCGGCTGGCTTGTTGCTCGAGCGGAACCGGCAGAGCGGGCGGCGCCCCCCTTTGTCCTGCCGGACATCTCCCCCACAAGGGGGGAGATCAGCAAGGCGACGGCCCTGTGCCCATATTGCCCTGGCATCGGATTATCAAAACCCGGTTTTAGGCCGTCGTTTCCCCGTCTTGGGAAGCCCGCGCCTCATGCCGATCTCCCCCCTTGTGGGGGAGATGTCCGGCAGGACAGAGGGGGGTGAGACACGCGCGAGCGCGTCTGCCATTCTCCCATGACCGACCTCCCCACCTTCCTCACCGCCCACCCCTACAACATCCTCGTCGACATCACCGGCACGCAAGGCTCCACCCCGCGCGAGGCCGGGGCCTTCATGCTCGTCTCTCAAACCGCGCTCTGGGGCACGATCGGCGGCGGGCAGTTTGAATTCATGGCAATCGCGAATGCGCGGCAGATGCTCGCAGGAACCGGCGGCGCACCCACTATGGACATCCCGCTCGGCCCTGAGATCGGCCAGTGCTGCGGTGGGCGTACACAGTTACGGTTCCGCCAACTGACGCCGACGTTGAAAGACGAGCTCGAAGCGAGACTTGCCGGCGAGATCGAGCGCCTCCCCGAGGTGCTTCTCTTCGGCGCCGGCCATGTCGGCCGCGCGCTGGCGGCCGCTCTTGCGCCGCTGCCGCTGTCGGTCACCGTCGTTGAAACCAGGCAGGAAGAGCTCGCCAATCTGCCGGCTCCGACGAAAACCCGGCTGGTGCCGATGCCGGAGGCGCTGGTAAAGGATATACAGGCCGGCGGCGCAGCCGTCATCTTGACGCACGACCACGCGCTGGACTTTCTCATCGCCCGTGAAGCGCTGGCAAGAGAGGATCTCGCCTATATCGGCATGATCGGTTCAGCGACCAAATGCGCCACCTTGGCAAGCTGGCTTTCCCGCGAAGGCGGCGAACGGCGCTGGATGGAGCGATTGACGCTGCCAATCGGCGGCTCGGCGGTCAAGGACAAACGCCCCGAAGTGATCGCCGCAATGACCGCCGCCGAAATCCTGACAGCGCTGGCGGCCTATCGCTTACAGGCGTCCTCGTAAAACGGATCGCGTCCATCGAGAAAACCAAGATCGCGTTTGACCCGATCAGGCTCAGCATCGAGATCGAGGCGGGGCAGCCGGCCGAAGCGGCCGACCAGCAGCCCGGCAAGACGTTTGAATACACCAATGTTCGGCTGCGAGCGCTTCTCGTCGATAGCAAAGCAATCCATGACATCACCTCGTCAGATTGATGGTATGAGTTGCAGTCTGCCGCTAAAAATGCTGCAATTCCAATCGAACGATTGTCTGCGTGCATCAAGAGAAGTTATCCATGAAACTCTCGAAACAATTTCCGCTGAATGCGCTGCGCGTCTTCGAAGCCGCCGCCCGGCTCGGCAGCTTCACCAAGGCAGGTGACGAGCTCGGCATGACGCAGACGGCCGTCAGCTATCAGATCAAGCTCTTGGAGGAGAATGTCGGCGAGCCGCTCTTCCTGCGCCGCCCGCGGCAGATTGCGCTGACCGAGACCGGGGTACGGCTGGCGCCGAAGGTGACCGAAGCCTTCGCCATGCTGCATGATGCGATGTCGACGGCGCGCGACAGCGTCGAAGGCACGCTCGCCATCAGCTCGACCCATACTTTCGCGTCGAAATGGCTAGCGCCGCGCCTAGGCTCCTTCCATTTGAAGCATCCGGCGATTGCGGTTCGGTTTCAGGCGACGTCCGACATCATCGACTTTGCCCGCGAGCAGATCGACGTCGGCATCCGCTGGGGCGACGGCAACTGGCCGGGGCTGACGCTGCACCGATTGATGGGCCTGGAATTCACGCCGATGCTGAGCCCGAAACTGGCGGAATCGGTGGGCGGCATCAAGGAGCCGCGCGATCTGCTGAAATTCGATCTCTTCGACGCCGGCGACATCTGGTGGAAACAATGGTTCGAGGCTGCCGGCGTCACCGATCCGGACCTCGATCGGCGCCCGCGCAACCAGCTGGGCTCGCAGGCGATGGAAGCCGATGCGGCGATGGCTGGCCATGGCGTCGCTATCCTCCACCCCGCCTTCTATGAGGCGGAGATCGCCCTCGGCCGGCTCTATCAGCCTTTCGAACTGACCCGCAGCGACGGCAAGGCCTACTGGCTCGCCTACCCCGAAAATCGCCGCAACGTGCCGAAGATCAAGGCGTTCCGCAATTGGATCCTGGAGGAGATGAAAGCCGCCGGAAACTAATCCGGCAACACATCAGGGCCAGTCACGCCGAACCGCACTTTGCTACGGTCGACTTCAAAATCCCATTTCCGGCGCGTAGAAGCAGCGCGGCGTGTTCTCGTTGGGGAACAGACAGAGGTGATAATCACCGTCGCCGGACTGCATCGCCTTCGTCATCGGCAGCAGAAAGACGTGAGCATGCGTCACCAGCCGGTGGTCGCCGGGCATCAGCGTCACACGATATCCGTTGGGCGTCACCGCCACGCTTTTCGACGGAATCATCTGGCAATCGCCATTATGACTGTCGCCATTGCAACAATAGGGGTCATAACTCCACCCCGAAGGTGCGTCGTGAGCCATCGCCAACGATGCGTATGCCATCATCACACACGTCAGAATGCTGCGCATGGGCATCTCTCCGTCGATGAATGCGCCGCCGATTCCAACGGTTCTTATTATTTCATTCCGGCGGCCTGCAAATCTAACTGTATCCGCGCATCCTAGTTTCAAGATCCGCTAATTTTTGCAAATCCAATATGAGACAGTAATAATGCACGGCCTTCTCGGCAGCTTTTAGGCACGGAACGACAGATCGGCGATGTGCGTTCCGTTGATCATTCCGTTGCTCTCTTGGGCTGCCGGCTTTACGAAAACCGACAGGCATGTGCGGTTCTTCAATCTTCTCTTCCCTCCCCGCCAAAATTTTCGCAATGTCACGAGTCGGAGGAAGATAGGGGAACTCGATGTATGAATATGCCATAGCATGGGAATGGCTGGCCTTCGCGGCACGCTGGTTCCATGTCATCACCGCGATCGCCTGGATCGGATCGTCCTTCTATTTCATCGCGCTTGATCTCGGACTGGTGAAACGCCCGCATCTGCCGCCCGGCGCCTATGGCGAGGAATGGCAGGTCCATGGCGGCGGCTTCTATCACATCCAGAAATATCTGGTGGCGCCCGCGCAAATGCCGGAGCACCTGACCTGGTTCAAATACGAAAGCTATTTCACCTGGATCTCCGGCTTTCTCATGCTCTGCATCGTCTATTACGGCGGTGCCGACCTCTTCCTCATCGACCGGCATGTGCTCGACATCAGCCCGCCCGTCGCCATCGCGATCTCGCTGGCATCCCTAGCTATTGGCTGGCTCATCTATGACCTGCTCTGCAAGTCGCCGCTTGGCCGAAACACCTGGGGTCTGACGGCGGTGCTCTATGTCGTGCTCGTCTTCATGGCTTGGGGCTATACACAGCTTTTCACTGGCCGCGCCGCCTTCCTGCATCTCGGCGCCTTTACCGCGACGATCATGTCGGCGAACGTCTTCATGATCATCATCCCGAACCAGAAGATCGTCGTCGCCGATCTGATCGCCGGGCGCACGCCCGATCCGAAATACGGCCAGGTCGCCAAGCAGCGCTCGCTGCACAACAACTACCTGACGCTGCCCGTAATCTTCTTCATGCTGTCGAACCATTATCCGCTGGCCTTCGGCACGGCGTTCAACTGGGTGATTGCTGCGCTGGTCTTCCTGATGGGCGTCACCATCCGCCACTGGTTCAACACCACCCATGCGAGGAAAGGCCGCCCGACCTGGACATGGATCGTTACTGCCATCCTCTTCATCCTGATCATGTGGCTTTCAACCGCGCCGAAGCTGTTGACCGGCGAAGGGGAAACGGCGGCTGTCGCGCCCGCCTTCCAGCAATTCGCCGGCGATCCGCATTTTCCCGCGGTCAAGCAACTGGTCTCGACGCGCTGTTCCATGTGCCATGCCGCCGAGCCCGTCTATGAAGGCATCGTGCGGCCGCCGAAGGGCGTGACACTCGAAAACGACGCGGAAATTGCCGCCCATGCGCAAGAAATCTATATACAGGCGGGGCGCAGCCATGCCATGCCGCCCGGCAACGTGACCGATATCACGCCGGATGAACGCAAGCTGCTCGTCGCTTGGTTCGAAAGCGCCGTCGAAGGCAAGAAACGATGAAAACAACACTTCTGCGCGGCCGCCTGCTCTCCTTTCATCGCGCGCCGCTAAGCCTGGCCGACAGCCAGAGCTATCTCTACGAGGAGGATGGCGGCCTGCTGATCGAGGGCGGGCGGATCGCCGCTGTCGGCGCCTATGCCGACGTCAAGGCGAAGGCAGCCGCCGAGGTGGCCGAGGTCGACCACCGCCCGCATCTCATCCTGCCGGGCTTCATCGACATGCACCTGCATTTTCCGCAGATGCAGGTGATCGCCTCCTATGCCGCCAACCTGCTCGAATGGCTGAATACCTACACCTTTCCGGAGGAATGCCGCTTCGTTGAAAGCGCCCATGCTGAGAGGATCGCCACGCATTTCTACGACGAGCTGATCCGCCACGGCACGACGACGGCGGTCGCCTATTGCTCCGTGCACAAGACCTCCGCCGACGCCTTCTTCGCTGAGGCGATGAAACGCAACATGCGCATGGTCGGCGGCAAGGTGATGATGGACCGCAACGCGCCGCAGGGCCTGCTCGACACGCCCGAAATGGGCTACGACGAGACCCGCCAGGTCATAGCGGACTGGCACGGCAAAGGCCGCAACCACGTCGCCATCACCCCGCGCTTCGCCATCACCTCGACGCCGGCGCAGATGGAGGCGACATCAGCGCTCGCCCGCGAATTTCCCGACCTGCACATCCAGACGCATCTTTCGGAAAACCACGACGAGATCAAATTCACCTGTGAGCTCTATCCCGAGGCGATCGATTATACCGACATCTACGTCCGCTATGGCCTGCTCGGGCCGAAAAGCCTGTTCGGCCACGCCATCCACCTCTCGGAGCGTGAAGCCGATGTCATGAGCGAGACGGGCGCGGTCGCCGTCCATTGCCCGACTTCGAACCTCTTTCTCGGCTCCGGCCTGTTCCCGCTGAAGGCTCTGGCGCGACGCGAAAAGCCGGTCCGCATCGGCGTGGCAACCGATATCGGCGGCGGCTCCAGCTATTCGATGCTGCGGACCATGGACGAGGCCTATAAGATCCAGCAGTTGCTCGGAGAACGGCTGAACCCGCTGGAAAGCTACTACCTGATGACGCGCGGCAATGCCGAGGCGCTGTCGTTGGCCGACCGGATCGGCACACTGGACCCCGGCACCGAAGCCGATCTCGTCGTCCTCGATGCGGCCGCGACCCCGGCCATGGCGCTGAAGCTGGAAGCGGTGAAGACCCTGCCTGAGGAGCTCTTCCTCCTGCAGACGATGGGCGACGATCGGGCGATCGCCGAAACCTATGTGGCGGGTCTGCCTATGAAAGCGGGGCTTCGATGACACCCGCTTGCTCCCAAATAGAAGGCTCCCGACGACTGTATGAACCTCTTTCATTCCGTCCGCGGCCGAAAGCAGCCTAAAACGCCCGGATTTCCACTAACGCTTCTCCAAATGTCGTGTTAGGTCCGCTGATCGCATTCAGATGTGAAGGTTCAATTCATGGCCACTCCGCTCACGATCGCCGATCTCAAAGAACTCGCACGACGTCGTGTGCCGAAGATGTTTTTCGACTATGCGGATTCGGGCGCCTGGACGGAATCCACCTATCAAGCGAACGAGAGCGATTTCAGCCGGATCAAGCTGCGGCAGCGGGTTTTGGTCGACATGAGCGACCGCACGCTGGAAACGACGATGATCGGTCAGAAAGTGTCGATGCCGGTGGCCTTGGCGCCGACCGGCCTGACCGGTATGCAGCATGCCGACGGTGAGATGCTGGCAGCGCGCGCGGCGGAAGAATTCGGCGTTCCCTTCACCCTGTCGACCATGAGCATCTGCTCGATCGAGGACGTCGCATCGGTGACGACGCGCCGCTTCTGGTTCCAGCTCTACGTGATGCGAGACAAGGATTTCGTCCTCGGGCTGATCAACCGCGCCAAGGCCGCCAAATGCTCGGCATTGGTGCTGACCGCCGACCTGCAGGTTCTCGGCCAGCGCCACAAGGATCTGCGCAACGGCCTGTCGGCGCCGCCGAGATTCACCCCCAAACATGTCTGGCAGATGGCGATCCGGCCGTTCTGGTGCCTGGACATGCTGAAGACCAAGCGCCGCACCTTCGGCAATATCATCGGTCACGCGAAGAACGTCTCGAACATCACCTCGCTCGCAGCATGGACGCACGAGCAGTTCGATCCGCGGCTCTCCTGGGCCGATGTCGCCTGGATCAAGGAACAATGGGGCGGCCCTCTGATCATCAAGGGCGTGCTCGACCCGGAGGACGCCCGTGCGGCCGCCGACACCGGCGCCGACGCGATCGTCGTCTCCAATCACGGCGGCCGCCAGCTTGACGGCGCCCCCTCCTCGATCAGCATGTTGCCCGCGATCATCGATGCCGTCGGCGATCGCATCGAAGTCCATCTCGACGGCGGCATCCGCTCCGGCCAGGACGTGCTGAAGGCAGTAGCACTCGGCGCCAAAGGCACCTATATCGGCCGCCCCTTCCTCTACGGCCTCGGCGCCATGGGCAAGGAGGGCGTCACGCTGGCGCTCAGCATCATCCGCAAGGAGATGGACATCACCATGGCGCTCTGCGGCAAGCGTGATATCAATGACGTGAACGCGTCGATCATATCGAGGCAAGGCTGAACGCGCCGATGATGGCAGGGATAACCCGCCACACACCCAACATGCAATTCAGGCTGGCGGCGGGGCATGGCTCGCATCGAGCTGCAGGATTGCGAAAATCACGAGATAGAGGACGAGCGCCAAACGCTGCTGCCAGACGATGCGGCGGGATCCGGCGATCCGGCTCTCGAGGTCACGCGGCGTCCTGTCGGGCTTGCGAAGCTGCATCCGGGACAGCAGGTCGTCGACGGCGGCAAGACCGGCGGCCTCTGTCTCGTGGCTCGACGCGAGGCGAAATAGCAGCGCATCGAAGAGGAGATGGATCGCCAGCGCAAGAACAATTCCGCATAAGACAAGCATTAGTAGCCAGCCGAGCATTGGAGCAAAACCCCGATATCCCGCGGTGACGGGGCCGGCAATCAGTGGCAACAGCGCTGCCAGCCCGCAGAAGATTGAATTGCGACCGAGATCTCGCGCAGCCGCCGAGGCCGCGGTTTTCCACTGCGTCATTGCAAGCTCTCCGTCACGGCATGGATGCTTTCCGCGGGCAGATGAACACGCCGGCCCGCGCGTTCGATCAGTTGCAAGGCTTCGGCTGAATTCTCGCAACGTCGGCTGATGACCAGCCAGCTTGCGATGACGCTGGCGCTTCGCTGGAAACCGAGCGCACAGCAGACGAGGACTGGCCCCTCGTGACGCACAGCTTCGATGAGGGTCGCCGCGGCTCGCGCCTGGCTGGTGGCGAGGCCTGTAAGATCAAGGGCGGGAAAACTGCACCAGCGCGCAAGCGTCCCGCTCGGGCGCTGAAACTCGCCGGTGATGTCGATGACCGTGGCAAAACGGTCGGCCTCGTGGCGACGCGGAAAACGACCGAGATGGACGCCATCGGCGATCACCACCGATGCCGGCATTTTGCGTGTCCAGAGCCAAACATTGATGGTCGCGGCGAGCCGGTAGGGTGCCAGCAACCAGCGGCTGGCAAGCGCCGCCCGGCCAACGGCACGTTTCAGGAATATCTTCGGACCGGCGCCGCAGTATCCGACGGCGACGATCGCCAGCGCAACGGCCGGCCAGAGCAACAGAAGTGCCGCGGGTGACAGAGGGGTGCAGAGCGCCGCAAGGCCGAGAAATGCGACGGCACCGCACAAATAGCAGATGCCGAGACGGCGCGACTTCGGATCACCGCTCCAAGCAAAATTAGCGAGAGGGGAAGCGGCATCGCGCGGAAAAAGCCAGGCTGCGAAAAGACCGAGCAGCATGCCGGTCGGCAGGTCCATGACGTGATGCTGCCATGTCGTCAGCACGGAAACTCCGATCAGGAAGCACCAGAAGTGCCAGAGAAACCGCGCCCGGCGCGGCAACCGGCCGCGCAGATGATCCCAGATCACCACCAGCAGCGCGACATGCAGCGACGGCGCCTGGTTGAACGGCTTATCGAAGCCACCGAGGACGGCGAACATGAAACCGGGGAGACCGCTGGTGGCCGGCCGCACGAAGGTTGCTTCGAGCGGAAACGCGAGAAAGCAGCCGATCGCTATTATCTGGATCGTCAGATAGCGCCTCGCGAGCATATCCACCTCGCGCGGCGTCGTGTTGATGAACAGGCAGAGTGCATAGAACAGGTTGATCGACCAGTATGGAATGATCGTCCATGCCAGGAACGGAATGGCGCTTTCCCATCCAAAGGCGATGTTCGGCACATGAGCGCGTTGCGATGCCAGCCAGTTGGCGCCGCCATAAGTCAGATAGAAGAACGGCGCCAGGAAGACGAGCCAGAGCGCCGCCCGTTTCAGGACCGGCGCTGCCTGGGAAAGAGGAGAACCTGCTTGCCCCAACGGCTTGCCCTCAAATTCTTTCCGCCAACGAGACGGTGAAAATGCCCCACTGGTCGATGCGCTGTTCGAGCTTGCGGAAACCGGCTGCGGCGACCAGTTGGTCCATTTCTTCCTGCGTCCGCCGCCGCATCACCCAGGCCTGGCCGCCGCGGTGGGAGGTCAGCGCGCGGGCGATCATCTCCAGTTGTGGATGCCATGGCTGGTTGGTGTAGATGAGCAGGCCACCGGGCTGCATCGCGCGGGCAATCCCGCTCAACGAAGCGGCAATCATCGCATTGTCGGAAAACAGCTCGTAAAGGCCGGAGACGATTGCCAGATCCGGAGCCGGGGTGATTGCCGCCAGCCCCTCGCCGTCAAAGGCATCCTGCTGGTGAAAGCTGACAAAATCATTGAGGCCGCGCCTGGCAATGCTGTTGCGGCCGGCGTCGACGTTGATCGGGGAATAATCCTGCAGTCGCGCACTATCGGGGCGCACGCCAGCCGCCTCAATCGCGTCAAGGACATAACGGCCGTGGCCGGCCGCTATGTCGAGCAGATGGGTGCTGCGGCCGGCTGCTTTTAGGCGCTTGAGCCCGTATTCGATCAGCTCCTGCAAGTGCAGCTTGCGCTGCCTGATGCCGCGCCAGCCGATTGCCTCCAGAAACACCTTGTCGATCAACCGCCCGCCGGGACCGAGCCCCCGCGGCTTGTTCTCATAGACATAATCGAGCGTCGAGCCGGAATCGAAACCCGTCTTGACCCCGGTCTTTATGCCTTCCGACGCCAGCGCGCCGAGCCTGATGTTGAGACGGCTGAGCGCCCAGTAAATGCCGCGGGGAGACGTGGCGTCCAGAGGGCTCGCGAGCCGGTCGGCCTCGTCCTTGGTATAACCCTGGACATGGGCGGTGCGAAGATCGGCGGGCGCCCGGGGCTCGGCGAAACGCGCATCGATAAAACGGCGGACCTCGGCGAGCGCAATCGCGCGGTCCTTCTCGCCCAGTGTGTCATGATAGAAGCCGGGAAGCACATGCCGCTCCTTGATGCGGCTGCCGAGGTTTTCGTAGAACCGGTGCTGCGGCGCGTGTCGCACCACCCAGTCGCTGCCGGAGATCAGCAATTGGGTCGGAACGGTGATGGCACGGGCGTCGTCGACGACGCGGGCTGCAGCCTCATAAAGCTGCAGCAGAATGTTGGAGGCAATCGGACGGGTGATCAATGGGTCGGCTTCAAAGGAGGCGATGCGCTCGGGGTCGTGCGTCAAAAATCTCGCCTTGACATAGGAATTGACGAAGAATGTCCCCTTGAGCTTTTCCCACAGCGCAATGCCTTCCCTGGCAAAGGGCACATAGAGCTTGACACTGAAGGCCGGTGAAGCCAGCACGAGCGCACGGATCGGCGGCGCATAATCGTGCACCCAGGTGGTGGCGAGGACCGCGCCGACGCTCTGCGCAATCACGGCAATGTCTGTAACGGCAGTCCCGCTTGTCTCGCTGACATGACGGACAAAGCAATCCAGGTCACGCACCGATGCTGCGAAGGATGGCGAATAGCCGCGCTCCCCCGGTGAACGCCCGTGGCCGCGTGCGTCCCAAGCGTAAAAGGCAAAATCATCGAGACCGAGCTCGGTGGCGAGATGGGCGACGCGGCCGCTGTGCTCGTGGCCGCGATGGAGAAGAATGATTGCACCCTTCGGTGCAGCGCCGGTCGCAGGCCACGTCCGATAAAACAGTCGCGCGCCATCGTGCGACACGAATTCGGATTCACGCATCGGCCTGGCCGTCAAGGACGGTTGGCAACTGTCGGCAGCTTGCAGCACGGTCTACTCCAATTCTGATCGCTTGATGGTTTGCAACCATTGGCGGAACAATGATTTGCATTCATTGCAAAAGTCTAGTCGCAAATGTAAGCCCTATACGAGAACCGATATGAAGTATCGGCTCCCCACAAGGCCGACGTTCTGCACCGCCGGGGCTTGGATAGATTTTCTGATGCCACGAAACTCCATTGAGGTAGCATGTCTGTTTATCAATTGA
This sequence comes from Rhizobium etli CFN 42, assembly GCF_000092045.1. Taxonomy (NCBI): domain Bacteria; kingdom Pseudomonadati; phylum Pseudomonadota; class Alphaproteobacteria; order Hyphomicrobiales; family Rhizobiaceae; genus Rhizobium; species Rhizobium etli. The sequence goes on from NC_007761.1 coordinate 3,286,338, forward strand.
AGTCCCGTTTTCAGAATATCCTTCGTCCTCTGGTGCGCGCGCTCGCAACGCGAGGCGTCACCGCCAATCAGGTGACTTCAGTTGCCGCCGCCGTTTCTGTGGCACTTGGCCTTCTTCTCAGTGTCGTCCCACGTCCGCAGTTGTTCCTGTTCGTGCCTGTCTGGTTTCTCTTGCGCATGGGCCTCAATGCCATAGACGGCATGCTCGCGCGCGAACATGGGCAAAAGAGCATTTTGGGCGCCTATCTCAATGAGATCGGTGATGTCGTGTCGGATATCGCCCTGTATCTGCCGTTTGCACTGATCGATCCGAACGGCCTGATGCCGGCAATGGCTGTCATACTGCTGTCTGTGCTGACGGAATTTGCCGGAATATTGGGTCAAACCGTCGGCGCTAGCCGGCGCTACGACGGGCCAATGGGCAAAAGCGATCGCGCGGTGCTTTTCGGGGCGCTCGGCGTCTTTGTCGCCGTTGGCGGTACCTTTGCAGCATGGTCCTTGTGGCTTTGGGCAGTGATGGCTCTCCTTCTCATGTGGACTGTCATCAACCGTGTCAGCGCCGGCATTGGCGAGGCCCGCACGGCGGCTCGATAGGAAGCGGAGCCGATCTGCTGCCTTTCTCCCCGGGAGCGTCATCCCGGGCAAGCACATCTTCTGATCCCTCCCTCCTGCTAACGATACCATAAACAAAGGTTGTATTTTTTTATATTCCGTCTTGAAATCTATGGCACCGACGAGCAAGACACCGCATCCATCGCTATTGCGCTATCGGCTAGCGCCTGACGATCGGGCGCGACAGGCGCTGGACGACACCATCGCCGCCTATCGGAGGATGCTCGACATCCTGACCAAGCTCATCGACGACAAAGCCGGCGCCAATCTCGTCGTCCTGCATGACCTTGCTTATGAGACCGTCCGCGAGCACACAGGCCTGCCGGCGCGGCTGGTGACGCTTGGCCTTCGCGATTTCGCTGCCAATCGGGGCGTCATCCCCGATCCGCTGCAGCTGCCGCTCGATGAGAAGCTCTTCGCCATAAAAGGCCCCTCGGACCTGACCATAGCTACGGTGCACGGGCGCGTTGCAGTGCCCTTCGATGTCGCCGGCTACTCCAGGGGATGGGAGAGTATCTTTCCCGCATTCCTTGCAGCCAACCAGGATCGCTACGAGATTAACATCGGCGTCACGCCGAATTCGGCTCGGATGGAGGAAAACATGACGAATGAAGGCATTCTTTCACGCATGGGCCGCCTGATCGCGGGCATCGCCAATGCAGCGATCGACAAAGCGGAAGGCGTCAACAAGATCGCCGTCATCGAACAGGCGATCCGCGAAATCGACGCGGCTGCCGAGGAAGCTCGCACCGACCTCGGCAAGGCGCGCGCCGAGGAATACCGCATTCAGAGCCGCAAGGACGAAATCATCGAAGACATGAACGCGCTCGATGAGAAGATCCGCCTGGCGGTCTCCTCCGGGCGCGACGATCTCGCCAAGGCCGGCGTTGCCCGTCAGATCGATCTGGAGTCCCAGATCGCCGCGCTTGACAAGGCGCTGGCCGATGCCAAAGAGCAGGTGGATGAGGGCCAGAAAGCCCTGCAGGCGGTGCTGGCCACGCGCCGGGAAGCCGACGCCCGCCTGGCCGATTTCAAGCGCAGCATCGCCAAGCATCCCGAAGAGGCTCTGGCCGGCCACAGCAAACCGACGCCGGGCGCAGGTGCTGCCCGCGCCGCCGCGGCAGTCTCGCGGCTGACCGGCGTTCCATCGGCCGAAAACGTCCAAAGTTCCGAACTGGACGAACTCGACCGATTGCACCGCGAGCAGGCGATCGAGGCTCGTCTTGCGCGTTTCAAGGCGGATAACCGGTGACGCCGATGGGACTTTTCCTCGCTCCTGAATGCCTTCCCTTTGCGATCGCCGCCGCCGTGCTTGCCGGCCTGACCGTGATCGAGATGCTGGCAACCGTCATGGGTTTTTCAATAACCGAGCTTCTCGGGAAACCGGATCTCCACGGCCATGACGGCGTTGCGGGCTACCTGTCGTGGCTCAATGTCGGCGGCGTTCCCCTGCTCATCCTCCTGATGATGGCGCTTGGCTTCTTCGCCATTGCGGGCTTTGCCATGCAGGCGGTCGCCGGCGCTTTCTGGGCGCCGTTGCCGGCCGCCGTCGCCGCCATTCCCGCCTTGGTGCTCACCTTCCCGATGGTCCGGGCCTCGAGCCGGACGGTGGCAAGGATCGTCCCGCACGACGAGACCTATGCCGTCGATCTCGACACCCTCGTCGGCCGGACGGCGGAAGTGTCGCTTGGCCTGCTCGACCAGGGGCTTCCGGGGCGCGTCCGCGTCAAGGACCAGCACGGAAACTGGCATGTTCTGAGAGCCAGGGCCGCCAAGGGCCAGGACCCGCTGAAGGTCGGCAGGCAGGTTCTCCTCGTCGATCGCAAGGCTGATGTGTTTATCGCCATTCCCGCTCTCGCCGACCCGGCCGGAGCGGACAATCAATCTTTCAGGGAGCAGCCATGATGTATGATATTATTCTACCGGCCGGTATCGGCATCGTTTTGATCTTCGGCATCGGCTTTGTCCTTGCCTCTCTCTACACGCGCTCCAGCCGCGACGAGGCTTATGTGCGCACCGGCCTCGGCGGCCAGAAGGTCGTGCTCGATGGCGGCTCCGTCGTTCTGCCGATCTTCCACTCGATCGCCAGGGTCAACCTGAAGACGCTGCGGCTGGAAGTCCGCCGCGGCGAAGGCGATGCACTGATCACCAAAGACCGCATGCGCGTCGATATCGGCGCCGAATTCTATGTGCGCGTGAAGCCCGACGCCTCCTCGATCGCGCTTGCCGCCCAGACGCTCGGCAGCCGCACCAATGACGCCGAGGCGCTGCGCATCCTGATCGAAGCCAAATTCGTCGACGGCCTTCGCTCGGTGGCCGCGACCATGAACCTCGACGCGCTGCAGGAACAGCGCATGGATTTCGTCAAGGCAGTGCAGGAAGCCGTCGGCGCCGACCTCCAATCGAATGGTCTCGAGCTCGAATCCGTGTCGCTCACGCGCCTCGACCAGACCGACATCAAACATTTCAACGCCAATAACTTCTTCGACGCGCAGGGTCTTGCGGCGCTGACCCGCATCACCGAGGGTCGCAAGAAGGAGCGCAACGAGATCGTCCGCGATACCGAAGTCGCCATCGCCCAGAAGGATCTGGAGGCCCGCCAGCAATCACTGGCCATCGAGCGGACGAAGCGCGAAGCAGAGCTTAATCAGGAACGCGACATCGCCAACAAATCCGCCGCGACCCGCGCCGAAACCGCCCAGCAGGAGCAGGCGGCAAAACGTGCCAAGGAGGAAGCCCGCATCGCCTCCGAACAGGCGATCGCCGAGCGCGAGGCAGCCGCCAAGCAGGCCCGCGAAAGTGCAAACATCGATGCCGCCCGCGCCGTCCAGCAGCGCGACACCGAGGCGAAACGCGACCTTCAGATCGTGGCCCAGGAAAGCGCCATCGCCGTCGCCAACAAGAGCCGCGAAGAATCCGAGGCAAAGGCGACTGCCGAAATGGCCCGCGCCCGGGCGATCGCGGCAGAGGAAAAGGTCGGCACCGCCAAGGCGATCGAGATTGCCGAGCGCGAAAAGCAGATCGCCGTGATCGATGCGCGTAAAACCGCCGAAACCGAAGCCACCGCCGTCACCGTCGGCGCGGAGGCCGAGAAACAGGCCGCGATCGACCAGGCGGAAGCCATCAAGACGCTTGCGACCGCCGAAGCGGATGCGGCGATCATCAAGGCCAAGGGCATCCTCGAAACCGGCCGGGCCCAGGCTGAAAGCGAGGCGCTTCTTAACGAGGCCCGCAACAAGCTCAGCCAGACCATCATCGAGTTCGAAATCACCCGCGAGCGGATACGCATCATTCCCGAGGCGCTCGCCGAGGCGGTCAAGCCGATCGAGAAGATCTCCGATATCCGCATCTTCGACACCGGCGGCATGCTCGGCCGCGGAAACGGCGTGAACGGTGAAAACGGCATCGGACTCGGCGATGGGCTGGCCGGCCAATTGCTCTCCTATCAGGCCAACAAGCCGATCCTCGACAAATTGTTGAAGGAGGCCGGCTTTGACGGCGACAACGCAATCTCATCCCTCCTTGGAAATCTTGACGGCGCAAAACCGGCAATTTCAGCCGCGGCTCCGGCAAAGCAGGCAATCCAGCCTGCCACTCCGGTAAAGCCGGTGGCACCGGCCGCGGCTCCTGCAAAGACGATCACCCCTAGGCACCTGAAAAGGATTGACCGCAGCGGAGGCAGGTCCGGCCTACCTCACCCAGCCCGTCGCCAGCGCACTCGCCCAGTCGGCACGGCCCCTTTCGGCGGCCAGTGCCGACATCGCCACGTGGTCGTAGGCGACATTCCTAAACTGCCATGTCCATCCCGCCGCCGTCTTTTCCAGAATGGCATAGCCGGCCAGCGGATGGCCGGCTTCGACCTTATGATAATAGGGCAGCACATCGTCATAGGCAGGGCAGCCGACACTGCCGGGATTGACGATCAGCCGGCCGTCCGAGAGTCGGACGGCACGGGGAATGTGACTATGGCCGCAGAGGATCAGCGGCAGCTCGATGCCTTCGGCGAGCGCCTCGATCGCGTCGATAGGCTTCGGAAAGACATGCCCCTGCGGCGACACGGACTCCAGCCAGTAGAGATTGTCGTCTTTGGGCGTTGCATGGCAGAGATAGACCTCACCGCGATAGACGGCATCGAACGGCAGACCCCGCAGCCAGTCGAGATGGGCCGGCGTCAGTTGCCGATAGGCGGCGGCATCCGAGGCATGCATGGCTGCCGGATCCTGCTCGATCAGATAGCGGTCATGATTGCCGCGCACCGAAGTCAGGCTGAGCGGCATCAGCATGTCAGCCGTGCGGCCAGCCTCCAGTGGGCCGCTGAAAAAATCGCCGAGGTTGACGATCTCCTCGATGCCCTGCGCCTCGATATCTGTAAGCACCGCCTCGAGCGCCAGATGGTTCCCATGGATATCAGCAATCGCCGCGAAACGCATCTAACTGCCGCGATAGGTGGAATAGCCGTAAGGCGAAAGCAGGAGCGGCACATGGTAATGCGCCGTGACATCGGCAATGCCGAAGCGGATCGGCACCAGATCGAGGAAGGCCGGATGCGGCAGCGGCGTGCCGCAGGCTCTGAGATAATCGCCTGCGTGGAAGACCAGTTCATAGGTTCCCACGTGGAAGCTTTCCCCGGCGAGGATCGAGCCGCCGTCGACCCGGCCGTCGGCATTGGTCTCGACTGTCTTCAGATGCCTGCGGATCTCGCCGTCGAGCTGGAAAAGATCGATCTTGAGGGCCTTGGCGGGCTTGCCGAGGGCGGTGTCGAGAACATGTGTCGTCAGTCCGGTCATGGCGCTGGCTCTTTGATGACAAAGGGGGTTTCGAAGAAGAATTCCTCCAGATTATTCCCAAGGCCGTCGCGGTCGACGACCAGGAAATCGGAGGTCTGGCCGAGCGCCATCAGCGGATGATGCCAGACATTGCGGCGGTAGTTCACGCCCTGGTCCCCCCGCGCGAAAAACACCTGCGGCTTGCCCGGACGTCCGCCCTCGTCCTCGGAGACGACGACGAGAAAGGGCCGGCCGGAAATCGGCGAGAAACTCTGACTGCCGAAGGGATGGCGCTCCATCATGTCGACGTCATAGGGGAAGCTGCGCGGCTGGCCGCGAAAGAGATTGATGATGACGCGCGCGCCCTCGCCCGCCGCCTCCGCCGCAGCCAGCGCATGAAAACGCTCGGTCGTGCCGCCATTGATGAGCCGCATCGAGGCTGGGTCGGCTTCGATCACCTCGCCGAAAGGGGCAAAGGCCGATCTGGTGAGTGGGCGGATGTCGAGAAATTCGGGCAACGGCTTCACTCGCCTTCCGCATGCCAGTGACGAATGGCGTCGATCTCGACAAGAAGCTCCGGCAGGGTGCGATAGGTGGCCTCCCATATCTCGGACGGATCGAGGGCGAAGACGTCTTCAAGGATACGGTTGCCCGTGCCGCAGATTTTCGTCCACGGTAGAGTGGGATGCTCGGTGGCAAATTCCGGATGGGTTACGAGCAATCGGGACGCAGCCGCGCCGATGGTGAAATGGCAGAAGGCAACCGCCTTGAACGTGAGATTGTCCTCGGCGAAGGCTGCCTCATCCATTCCGCCGACAAAATACAGCGCTTCGGCTGCCGCCTTCTGCATTTCATTGAGATAGTCGATAGCACGCGGCTCGCTCATTCACCCTCCGGCAACATCGATGTCAGGCGCAGCAGGGCGATCCGTTCGACCTGCGCCGTCGCGGTCGCGAATTCTTCATCCGGGCGATTGCCGATCCGGGACTCGAAGGCCGAAAGGATGTCGCCCTTGCTGAGCCCTTTTACGGCGATGATGAAAGGAAAGCCGAATTTTTCGAGATAGGCCGAATTCAGTTCGCTGAAGCGGACATGCTCGGCCGGGCTCAGCCGATCGAGACCGGCGCCAGCCTGCTCCTTGCGGCTGTCCTCTGTGAGTTCGCCTGCGATCGCCAGGCGCCCGGCGAGATCCGGATGGGCGCAGAGCACCCCGAGGCGCTCCTCCCGGCTTGCCGCGCGGAAGACGGCGGCAAGCGCCGCATGCACGCCTGATGCCGTTAGCGGCTCCATCACGCTGCCGGCGTCGTAGGCGCGCTCGGCGATGAAGGGCGAATGTTCAAACACGCCGCCGAAGCGGGAAACGAAATCCTCCCGCGACAGCATCAGATCGCGTCCGGCTGGTGATGCTTGTGCCAGTGCTCGGCAATCTCGATGCGGCGCGGAATCCAGACCTTGTCGTGCTTCAGTACATATTCGATGAAGCGCTTCAGCGCCGCCGCCCGGCCGGGACGCCCGACGAGACGGCAATGCAGGCCGACCGACATCATCTTCGGGCTGCCCGCCTTGCCTTCCTCGTAAAGCGTGTCGAAGGCATCCTTGAGATAGGTGAAGAACTGGTCACCGGCGTTGAAGCCCTGCGGCGTCGCAAACCGCATATCGTTGGTTTCGAGCGTATAGGGAATGATTAGGAAAGGTTTGCCGTCGACGCCCCTCACCCAGTAAGGCAGGTCGTCGGCATAGGAATCAGAGGAGTAGAGGAAACCGCCCTCCTCCTGCACCAGCCGAAGCGTATTGTCGGAGGGCTTGCCTTGATACATGCCGTAAGGCCGCTCGCCGGTCAGTTCCGTGTGCAGGCGCACGGCTTCGAGAATATGCTTGCGCTCGAGATCCTCGGGGAAATCCTTGTATTCCAGCCAGCGATAGCCATGGCTGGCAATCTCCCAGCCCGCCTCCTTCATCGCTGCGACCGCCTCCGGGTTGCGGGCCATCGCCAGCGTCACGCCGTAGACGGTCGCCTGCACCTTGAGATCGGTGAACATCCGCCAGAGCCGCCAGAAGCCGGCCCGCGAACCATATTCGTAGATCGATTCCATATTGAGATTGCGCTGCCCCGGCCAGGCAGCCGCGCCGACGATCTCCGACAGCAGGTTTTCGGACGCCGGATCGCCGTCGAGGATCGAGCTCTCGCCGCCCTCCTCGTAATTGATGACAAACTGCACGGCGACGCATGCCTCTTCAGGCCACTTCGGGTCGGGCGTCTGGCGCCCATAGCCGACGAGATTGCGCGGATAAGTCTCGGATACCATCAAATCACCTTCTGAAAGGACGGGGAACGGTATCATCCGCAGCCGGAATGTCGAGACGGAAACTGCGCGGTAGAATTTATCTTTTCACCACAATCACTTAGATTAACGCATAGTCAAGCGATCCTGCGCGCGCTGACCTTGCCCATAGGGTGCAGCGAGTGGACACGGAAGGGACCGCCAGTGCCCTCTTCGATCATCAATGCCACGTTCGAAACCATCACCGGCTCCTTCAGGACGGGCTCGAAGATCGTTCGCAGCGCCGCTTCGATGCGGGGCATGTCGATCGCGTTGATCGAGCCTGTCACCGGCATATGGAAGCGGAACTCGTCCATGACATAAGGGTTGCCCCAACGATGCAGATTGGCGAATTGCGCCGCCGACAACCCATCCGGATCGCTGCGCTCGATGTCGGCTTCGCTCAGCGGCGCGCGGTAGCGATCGAACTCCTGAACGATTGCCGAAGCCAGACACTGGATCTGCTCACAAGGAGCGCTCGGCACCAGGCTATAGAAGCTGCCGAGCCGGGCAATCTCGAGACGTGAAATCTGGAAGGGAGTGAATGTTCCGGCAAAACGCATGAGATCGCGCAGGAGTTGCGATTCGGACATATCGGCGGACAGATGGAACGGCGCTTTCAGAACGCCATGGAAACCATAGCGCCGCGGCACCGCGGTATGAAAGGCGATCTCGTGAATGCCGAGGCCGCGGACGGCCGGAGGCTCCAGCATATCGCCCGAATATACGTTTCGACCAAGCCAATTGGCGGCTACGAGCGACAGCGGGTCGCTCGCCGGAGGCGTGAAGCAAATGGCATAGCGCATGCAATTTCCTCCATCAAGGAAGGGAGCGCCGGTGATTTCAGGCGCTGTCGATGCGCAAGCAGATAGGTGATTTGCATGACAGAATAACGAAACGAAGCTGTACCTAATTCGCGTTTAACGTGAAGCCGCCGCGATATGGCTTGAAATCGCAAAGCTTTCCGGCAGCAAATATTCGCAATCTATGTCGTCTGCGATACAAACCGCCGCTTCCGCCAGCCGGTGCGCCAGGCCGAAGCTGACCTTGAAGCCGCCGGTCAACGCGATCAGGCGTGGGTGATCGGGATGACAGCCGATCATCGGATCGCGGTCGATCGCCTTCGGGCGAAGCCCCGCCCAACGTTCGACAACAGGCGCATCGCGCAGGATCGGTACGATGGCGCGTGCGGTCTCGATCAGCGCATCAAGCTGGGCATCCGTCGAAAAGGGATCGTTGAAACGGTTCTCGCTGGTGCTGCCGATCGCGACATGCCCTCCCTCATGCGCCACGATATAGAGCCCGTCGAGAAAGATCGTCGGCAGCGCCGGGTCGATAGCGGCTTTCAATAGCGTCGCTTGCCCCTTCACTGGCTGGCCGAGCGGCTTTTTCGGCCCCAGCGTCAATTCCTGCAGCAACGGAAAGGACTGATGGCCGGCGGCCAGGATGCAGCGGCTGAAAGCAATGGTTTCCCCGCCAATGTCAGCTGTGCCGCGATCCGGGTCGAGGCCGGCAACGGCCGCATATTCTAGGATGCGCACGAATTTTGCCTGCCGCAGCGAAGCGATGAGCGCTGACATCAACGAGCGGGGCGCAACGCGGGCGGCCAGCGTGTCGTGCACGAAGCCGCTCGCGCCGGCAGATGCGTCAACCCAGCCGTCCGCATCAGGCCTGTCGACCACATGCCAGTGGAACCGGCGCTCGCCAGCCTGCCAATGACGTTCGGCATCCTCGGAATGCCCGCGTGCAATGCGATTGAGATGCGGCTTCGGCAGCGGGATCAGCCGTCCGGACCTGTTGTAACCGGCCGAGAGCCCGGTCGCCGCTTCCAGCGCTGCGATCTCGGCTTCGAGCGAGACCAGCGCATCGAACTGGAACTGCTTCTTCTCCGACCACCGGTCCGGCATATGCGGCATCAGCGCGCCGAGCAGGCCGCCGCTCGCGCCTCCACCCAATCTGCCGGCGTCGGCGATGATTGTGGCGATGCCGCGACGCTCGGCATGGACGGCCGCCCAGAGCCCCATGATGCCGGCGCCGACGATCAGCAATTCGCAGGACAATTGACCTGAGGCCGGCGCGGGACTATCCGCTTTTCCCATGACAGACGTGAACCCTGATCAGATTGGTGCGGGCGCGCCGCAGCCGCTCGAATGGCGCGACGGCGATATGCCCTATTCCACAGCCTTTGGCGATCATTTTTATTGCCAGACCGATGGACGGCTGGAATGCGGTCATGTCTTCCTCGCCGGCAATCACCTGCCGGAGCGCTGGAAGGGGCGGCAGGAGTTCGTCATCGGCGAACTCGGCTTCGGCACCGGCCTGAACTTCGCCGAGACCTGGCGGCAATGGAAGCTGCATCGCGCGGCTGGCCAGCACCTGCATTTCGTCTCTTTCGAACTCCACCCGATGCGCGGCGAAGAGATCGGTCGGGCGCTCTCGCATTGGCGGGAACTCGATGCCGAACGTCGGGCGCTGACGGCGGCTTGGCCGCAAACGCCTGCCGGCACCGTTTTGCTCGATCTAGACGATCAGACGCGGCTCAGCGTCGTCTGCGGCGCGGCACTCGACGGCGTCAGGACGGCGAAGCCCGGCTTCGACGCCTGGTATCTTGATGGCTTCGCCCCCTCGCGCAACGGCGACATGTGGTCGGAGGACCTGATGCGCGCGGTCAACGAAAAGACCGCCGCCGGCGGAACCTTCGCCACTTATGCCGCTGCCGGCTTCGTGCGCCGCAATCTCATCGCCGCCGGCTTTATCGTCGAGCGCCGCAAAGGCTTCGCCGGCAAGCGCGAAATGCTCTGCGGCGTCAAAGCGTTCCAGCGGGCAGGGATTGCCGACGCGGATGCTGGCCGCCTTAAGCAGTAGCCCACGGCGATCAGGAGCTCGTACGCCCCGGCTGCTGCTCGTCCTTGCCGAGCCATTGCCGGATCTTTTCTTCCAGCAGCTCGGGGCTGATCGGCTTCGACATATAGTCATCCATGCCGGCGTCGAGGCAGAGTTCCCGGTCACTTTCGAGCGCATGGGCGGTAACGCCGATGATTGGCACCCGATGGCCCTGCCCCTTTTCCCTTTCGCGGATCGTCCGGGTCGCCTCGTGGCCGTTCATGACTGGCATCGACACGTCCATCATAATGATGCGCGGTGTGTGACTCTCCCAGGCGGCGACCGCCTCTTCGCCATTTTTGACGACCAGGAAGGAAAGCCCGGACGACTGCAGGATCTGGGTGAAAACGATCTGGTTGACCTCATTATCTTCGGCGACGAGCACATCGACGAATTCATCCGCCCGCTTCTGCGGCACGAGCATAGGCGCGGGCTCAGGCGCCGGCACGGCTGCTTCGGTCTGCAGCCGGGCGATCTCGGCTTCCGAAGCCTGCTTCACGCGTCGCGCACGCACCACCTCGACAACTGTGTTGCGCAGCACGTTGGCGCGCGCCGGCTTCATTAGATGCGCTTGACCGTTCAGCGCTGCGAATTCCTTTTCCGTGCCCGAAATATCCATAGAGGTCAGGAAGATGATCGGCAGATCGACGAAACGGGGATCGGCGCGCAGCCGGCGGGCGACATTGGCGCCGTTCATATCGGGCATGTGATAGTCGAGAACCACTGCATCGACAGTGACGCCGAGATCGGCCGCCGCCTCCAGGATAGCAAGGCCGGTGCCGCCACCCTCGGCGGCCACGCCGTCAAAGCCCCAGAGCGAAAGCTGCTCGGTGAGGATGCGTCGGTTCACCTCATTGTCGTCGACGACGAGAATGCGTGCGCCTTGGACGTTGATCGGCAGCGGCTTCGGCTCAAGGCGGGCGGCCGCCACCGCGAAGGGCAGATTGACGGTGAAGACCGAGCCCCTGCCCCATTCGCTCTCCGCATTGATATAGCCGCCGAAGAGGTCGACGAGTCCGGCGGTGATCGCAAGACCGAGCCCCGTTCCCTCATGCCGCCTAGTCGATGAGGCGTCGACCTGCGAGAACTTCTCGAAGACCGAGTCGAGCTTCTCCCGGGGAATGCCGATCCCCGTATCCTCGATGCGGATGCTCGCTATGATCTCGCCGCCGGCCGCCGCCTGGAAGCCGACATCGACGAAGACATGGCCGCGCTCGGTGAATTTGACGGCATTGCCGACGAGATTGGTGACAATCTGGCGGAAGCGCCCGGCGTCTCCGATCACCGCGGCCGGCAGATCGGGTGCCGCCCGCACCAGGAGCTCGATATTCTTCTCAGCGGCATGCGAGGATAGAAGCGTCGCCACGTCCTCGACCGCCTCGACGAGGTCGAAAGCGGCCTTGCGCAGTTTCATCTGCCCTGCATCGATCTTCGAGAAGTCGAGGATGTCATTGATGATCGTCAGCAGCGCATTGCCCGATTTGACGATGATGTCGATGAAGGTTTTCTGGCGCGTGTCGAGATTGGTCTTGGCAAGCAGTTCCGCCATGCCGAGCACACCGTTCATCGGCGTACGGATCTCATGGCTCATATTGGCGAGGAACTCGGATTTGGCGCGGTCGGCGGCTTCGGCGCGTGACAGCAGCTGGCGCAATTCCTCCTCACGACTCTTGAGCTCGGTGACATCGGTAAACAGCGCCACCCAATGCTGTCCCGAGCTGACCGTCGCCTCCATGTTGACCCAGCGCTCGCCGCCGACATGGAAGACGGTGGAGATCGGCTGCCTCGCCGCGATATTGGCACGCCACCCCTGCAGGATCTCGTCGGCGGCATCGTGGAAATCGCCGCGCGCCGCGCAGAATTCGAACATGCCGAGCCAGCCCTGTCCGGCCTCGATATAATGCGGCGGGATCTGCAGGATATCGGCCATCGCGTCGTTGGACATCTTGATGATGCCGTCCTGGACAATGGCAAGGCCCTGCGACATGGCATGCGTGGCATCGCGCATCATTTCGCCGACCCGCTCGAGCGCCGCGCGGGTCTCGTGAATTTCCTTTTCCCGCTCGCGCACCGCCGAAATATCGGCATAGGTTAGCAGGATCCGGTCGTTGGAGATGCGCCGGCTGTCGAAGATGACGGATTTCCCGCCTGCCCAGCCGACCTCGATTGGCTCCGGCTCTTCTGCTTCGAACAGGTGCTTGCGAAAAGCATAGAGCTCTTCCGGCGTTCGCGTCCCGTCATAGCGGCCGAGCTCATGGTTGCGGCGGATGACGTCGATGAAGGGGCGCCCGTCGAAACGATCCTCGCGCGGCAGCTCCCAGATGCTGTAGAATTCGTCGTTGACGTAAAGGATCCGATGGTCGTTATCGAGGATCAGCACGCCGATCGGCAGCGAACGCAAGATGCTCTCGATATCCCGATGCAGCACTTCTTCCTGCTTGCGCGAAGCGATCAGCGCCTTCTCGCGCTCCTTGAGCGGCGAGATGTCGGAAAAGGAGCCTACGACATAGGTTCGCCCATCCGCCGTGATGACGCGGTTGACGCGCGAGATGACGGGATAGACGTGGCCGCTTGTGCTCGGCATTTCGCTCTCGAGCTCCACCGAAATGCCGTCCCTGAGCGCCAGCAGGTTTTCCTGGTAGATCGGCTCAGCGCCTTCCGGCCCGAACATCTCGTGCTCGGTCATTCCAAGATACTCGGAGCGAGCGCGGCCGCTGAAGGTCTCGTAGTATTTGTTGGCATAGATCAGGCGGTGCTTGTCGTCGCGTACGAAGACGGCGACCGGCAGATCTTCCAGCACGGTACGCAGCGCGTCGAGTTCGTTGACACTTTTACCCCAGGCCGAACCGTGGGCGGGCGCGGGACGTGCGCCCTTGCGGTAGGCGGCGTTGACAACCAGCGGGCGGCCGTCCGCCGCGAAGATGCCGATCGGGTGATCGAGCTTTTCCAGCGCCTCGCGCACGCGGGCGAAATCCGCAGCGACTCCGGAATCGTTTACAGTCCGAGAGCTGCCGCCGTTCGCCTCGTTGCCAGCAGCGCGGCGCTCACGGGGTTCGAACATGCCGAGCACATAGATGCGATCCGGCGACGGCGAGAAGCTTTCGATCTGGATGCGCTCATGGGCAAGGTTCGCCGCGTCGAAGCAGATGGCGTTCTCCTCGGTGCCGAACACCAGTGCCCGGCGCTCCTTGTCTTCGCGATCCTCTTCCTCGGGGCGATCGAAGAGTTCGCGGCTGCGCCTGCCGATGAAATCGGAAATCTCTCGGCCGAGGAAAGCCGCATAGGCCTCGTTGACGGCGACATAGCGCAGTTCGCTGTTCTTGACATAGGCCGGGGTATTCAGATCAGCGATCCGGCGGCAAGCCAACTCCAATATGTCCCCGGCTGATTTCAAGAAATTGTCGCTCCCGCAATAAATGAAATATCAACGACAAAGACTATAACGCCAAGGCTTTTAACAAGGTTTTAACCATAAATTTGCAAAGCGAATTTTGCGAGCCGGCTCGCAAACTGGAAATAGCTTACATGGGCAACCCTGCTCGCACGAGGTGAAGGGACGCCACCACCGACTGCGATCCTGCAACCCAGAATCATTGCCATGCCCCGCCGGATTCCATTGAAATAATGACGAAAATTTAATGCGCGAAGCGCTTGCGCCGCCATCGCGTCGCCGCGATCCGGAGGGAGTTTGGACATGGCTTTTAAGAAGCCGGTCGAAACCAAGGAAAATACCATGTCCGTTCTTCATAAGACCATGGCGACGGGCCTGATTGCGCTGACCCTTGCCGGCGCCTCGCTCGCCACCGCAACCACCGCCGATGCTCGTCCGCGCGATGCCTTTTGGGGCGGCCTCGCCGCCGGCGTCGTCGGTGGCGCTCTCCTGTCCGAGGCCGCCCGCCCCGCCTATCCGGTCTATCCAGCCTACCCTGTCTATCGTCCTTATCCCATCTACCGAACCTATTACCGGCCGCATTACTGCCATATCGAATGGCGGTACGATCGCTGGGGCGAGCCCTATCGCGTCAAGGTTTGCCCGGAGTAGAGCAACCCGCATCCGGCGCCGCTTGACCTCCCGGCGGCGCTGGCCGCAACGAGCCGATCTGGCGGGTGTTCGCCCGCCAGATCGATTGCTTCCACTAGAGCTGCATCCCTTACGGAGAAAGCTCCTCGAGAACGCGGCCCTTGGTTTCCACGGCAAACAGCATCGTCACGATCGCCCCGATGATCAGAATGGCTGCGAAACTCGCGAAGACATATTGGATGCCCAGCGAAGACATCAGCGTGCCGACGATGATCGGGCCGGTCGACGAGCCCAGGCGAAGCCAGGCGCTGCCGGTTCCTGTTCCGAACGCTCTGAGGCGCGTCGGGTAGATTTCCGCCGAATAGAGATAGAGCGAGAAGGTGACGGTCTGGACGATGGCATAGGCAAGACCGCCAAGCACCAGAACCTGAATGGCGGAAGTTGCGCCGAGCCATGCGAGGGTCAGAAGGGGCAGCGGAGCCAGAAGCAGCGCGCCGGTGTACCAGCGCTTGCGTCCCACCTTGTCGATGAGCAGCGCGCAGATGACGGCGGCGATCACGCCTCCGAGCGAGGTCAGGAACCCATAAAGGATGCTTGTTTGAAGCGGAAGGTTGAAGACCTGCCGATAGAGCGTCGGCAGCCAGGTGATCGTGCCGTTGGCGACCGTATAGGCGGTGAACCACATGGCCCAGATGGAGAGCGTTCGCTTCAGGTAAATGCCCTGGAACAGCTCCCGCCAGTCGGATGTACGGCGGACCGGCGCCTGGACGCGCTTCGGCTCGGGCAGCTCCTTGCCGGCTGCGCGAGCACTCTCTTCCATACGGGTGACGATGGCGTCGGCTTCCTGGTAGCGACCGTTTGCGGCCAGCCAGCGCGGTGACTCCTTCAGGAACCAGCGCAACGGGATCATCAGGATTGCGGGAACGAGGCCGACGACGAACATCGCCTTCCAGCCGTAGACCGGCACCATGAAGTAGCCGATCAGCCCGGCGCCGACCAGGCCGAGCAGGAACATGACCTCGTAGAGAAGGAAGAACCTGCCGCGCCCCTTCGATCCGATCAGCTCATTGATATAGGCGCTGGCGACAGGCACCTCACCGCCCGTGCCGATCCCCTGGACGAACCGGAAGGCCATCATCATGCCGGCGCCGGCGGCAAACAGGCAGGCGACATCCATGCTGACGAAAAGCAGGATCGTGAACAGAAGAACTTTCAGCCGGCCGATTTTCTCGGCCAGCCAGCCGAACAGGAGGGCGCCGATCAATTGCCCGAGATAGCCCATCGACAGGATCATGCCGGTTTGTGACGGACTGAGCCCCCACTCGCGCACCAGCACGGGCATGGCATAAGCGATGGCAATCACCGTATAGCCGTCGAAAAACGTTGCTGCGCCGATGATATTGCGCGCCCAGAAGACCTCGCGGGTAATGGGAAGACGCTCCAGGCGAGCGCTGATTTCGGCCTGTTGATCAGCGGCATTCGCCGCCTCGGCCGGCATAGGCTGCATGACATTCATTGGTTCCTCCTTCTCGCCCCGTGGCTACTACTCTCCCGGCCAGGGGCGCTCCTGTTCGATGTTTATTGCTGCGTGTCAGCTTGTCCTGTCAGTACCATGGGCTTCAAAAGGAGATGCCGTCCACGCCTTCTCCTTCCCATCGCAATGACGCTCCTGCGGCATGCGCAGAAGCGTTGAATGCATCACTCGGCAGCCAGGAGCTGGTCGACGCGGCCAATACCGGCGGCATCGAAGGCGGCAAAAATTTCCGCTTCGGCCTTTTCGCCGAGATTCTTCAGCGGCTCGCGGATCGTCGCATGATCGAGAATACCGCGATGCACGAGGCCGAGTTTGAGCGCCACGGTGCCTTCCATGTGTGAGCCGCGATGATAGACGGCCCGCGTCACCGGCAGCAGGCGTTCGAAAATCTTGCGGGCCTCCGGATAGTTCTGCGCTTTGCCCGCTTTGATCAGATCGATCAGCAGCTCCGGCGCGATATTGCCGTAGCCGACCAGCAGGCCGTCGACGTCGAACATGGTCGGCAGCAGCCATTCGTCGTGGCAGCTTAGAACCTGAAGATCTGGGTTGGCCTTCTTCAGTTCCGGAATCTCGACATACCAGCGCTTCATATTGCGCACGCCGTTCTTGGTGGCGACGACGCCTTCCTGCGTGGCGATGGCCACCTGCGTATCGAGATCGTAGGATGCCTTGGTGGCGTCCGGATACTGGAACAGGATGCACTGCAGGCCGGATTCCTGCCAAATCGCCTTGTAGCGATCCTGAGGCGCGCCCTTCTGAAAGCCGAAGCGCAGCCAGCCATGGTTCGGATAGACCAGCGCACCAGTGGCGCCGGCAGCCTTGCACTTTTTCGCCTCTCCCGCAGCAACCTTGGTACCCTCGCCGGTGATCCCGGCAATGATCGGCACGGCGCCGTCGACCGCCTCGACGTAAGTACGGATAAGAGCGAGCCTCTCCTCCTCGGTAAGGAAAGTGCCCTCGCCCGCATGGCCGAGAATGACGAGGCTTTTGACCCCTTCCATCGAAATCAGCCATTTGGCGATCTTTGCGTTGGCCTTGTGATCGACTTCGCCGTCGCGGGTGAAGGCGGTAACAGGCGCCGGGCTTAGCCCGCGCAGATCCATCGGTTGCATCTTGGTCTCCTCCTTTGCAATCGCTGCTCACTCACGACCAGCGACGGGATCGTTATTGGGAACGTTCCCACTATCGTTCTCGAATTATCTGGAGTCAATTCTTTTTTTAGTGCATGTTCCCAAACGGCACCCGACTGCCGCGACTCGAATGGGAAACTTCAATGAATTCAAAGGCGGACGAAATCCCCGGTCAAAGCCGCGTCACCATTCTCGACGTGGCTGCCGCAGCCGGCGTTTCCAAATCCACCGTATCCCGCATCCTGGACGAGCGGCTTCCCCGCTCTGACAGCGAGACCGCCCGCCGCGTTCGCAAAGTGGCTGAAGAGCTTGGCTACGTCAGGGACGTTTCGGCAGCGAGCCTCAGGCGCGGCAACACCATGACGGTCGGCGTGATCGTGCCGAGGCTGACGGATACGGTCATGGCCATGCTTTACGAAGCGCTCGCCAAAGCCTGCAGCCGTACGGGCCGCTTCGCTATTGTCGCCACGACCGACGACAAGCCGAAGGCCGACCGGCTTGCCGCCGAGTCCCTGCTGAGACGCGGCGTCGATGGACTGATCCTTTCCACGGCGCGGGAGGATGACGACTTTCCGGACGAGCTGGCGAGACGCGGTGTTCCCTATGTGCTGGCGCTGCGAACCGACGGCCACAGCCTCTCCTCCGTTGGCGATGACAGGCTGGGCGGCTACCTTGCCGCGCGCCACCTGCTCGACCTCGGCCATCGCAGGATTGGCGTCATTGCCGGCCCGTCCTATGCCTCCAGTTCGCGAGGCCGCGTGGAGGGTTTCAGCCAAGCACTGAAAGAAGCGGGGCTGACTGTGGATCCCTCCTGCATCATCCCCTCGACATTCGGCATCGAGTCCGGCGCCGTCGCCGTCGAGACGCTGATGAACCTCAGCCCACGCCCCACCGCTATTTTTGCCGTTAACGACAATACCGCCATCGGCGCCTTGTCGGGGTTGACCAAACTTGGCCTTTCCGTACCGCAGGATATCTCGATCGTCGGTTACAATGACATTCCGATCGTCAGCCACCTTCCTACGCCGCTCACGACGTTGCGCGTCCCGTTCGAGCAGATCGCTGCAAATGCCCTTGATCTCCTTGCGGGCGATGGCGGTTCCGTCGACGACCGCATCCGGATTTCGGCTCCGACACTCATTCCCAGGAAATCGACAGCGCCGCTGCGCTGAAAGATCGCGAGAGAATTAGCATGCCGGAACCGCTCAAGAACCTGCTGCATGAAGCGCTGGTCGGCGATATGGCCGACCGCATCGCCGCCAATGCGCCGCCCTTTGACAAGGAGCGTTTCATGCGGTTGGCGACCGATGGGCTAGATGCGCTGGAGCTGATGGAACGTTCGGCGCTGATCCGCGACGCGCTGTTTGCCACCCTTCCGGACGATTTTATTGAAGCAGCCGCTATCCTGAAAGCGAGCCTGCCTACATTAGCCAGGCCAGGACTGTCCGGCTGGATGCTGCTACCGGTCAACCAGTTCATCGCTGCGCGCGGCCCCGATCATTTCGAGCTTGGCCTCGATCTCCTCAAGGCGCTGACGCCGCATTTCACCGCCGAATTCGGTATCCGTCCCTTCATCCATCGCGACCAGCAGCGCGCGCTCGCGGTCATTTCCGGCTGGGTCGATGATCCCGATCAGCATGTGCGTCGGCTGGCGAGCGAGGGAACGCGGCCGCGTCTGCCCTGGGCCATGCGCCTGCCCCAGCTCGTCAAAGATCCCGCTCCGATCCTGCCGATCCTGACGGCGCTGATGGACGATCCCGAAGATTATGTGCGCCGCTCAGTGGCCAACAGCCTGAACGACATCGCCAAGGATCATGCGGATCTAGTCGCCGCCTTCATCGCCGGCCATATCCAGGGGGCTTCCGCCGAACGGCGCCGGCTGCTGAAACATGCCTCGCGCACGCTCCTGAAGAAGGGCCATGCTCAGGCGCTCGCCAATTTCGGCTTCGGCGCAGCCGCGTCGCTCGTATGCGAACTGCGCCTCATCAGCGGCGAGGTAATGTTCGGCAAAGGGCTGGATTTCGAGATCCGGGTGACCAATGTCGGCAAGGCCGCGCAATCGGTGATGATCGACTACGCCATCCACCATATGAAGGCTGACGGCTCGCTGTCGCCGAAGGTCTTCAAGTGCAAGACGATCATGCTTGCTCCCGGACAGAGCCAGGCGATCGAGCGCCGCCACGCCATGCGTCCGATCACCACACGACGCTATTACCCCGGGCTACACCGCATCGCCATCCTCGTGAATGGCGCGGAGAGCGCGTCGGAAAGCTTCATCCTGATGATGCCGTCGCGCGACCCGAGCTAAGGCTTTTTGTGCACCGCACTTGACTTTCGAGGCGAATTAGCCCAAATGCGGCTCAGCTTTCACCCTTCCGGCCGCCGCGTGAGCGTGCCCCTGCTAGAAAATACGAAACGCAGGAAGAAGGGACAAAAGCGCATTTCGATGGAGGCCGCACTCCCATTAGCGGCCAGAAGCGCTGGAAAGCTTTTTCCAACTTGCAAGTTCCCACTTCACGCGGGGTTCTTGACGCCAGAATGAAACCGGATCGCATGGTGCGTTCCGGCGCTAGTCGTTGTGGCGCCCCGAAAGGTTATACCTTGACTAATTTTGAATCGCTTGGTGTCTCCAAGCCGATCGTCGCCACCTTGTTCCAGCTCGGCATCGAAACGCCGACGCCGATCCAGGAACAGGCCATCCCTCTCCTGCTCGAAGGCCGCGATCTGATCGGCCTTGCCCAGACCGGCACCGGCAAGACCGCCGCCTTCGGCCTGCCGCTCATCGAAAAGCTGCTCGCCGACGAGCGCCGCCCCGACAACCGTACGACGCGGACACTGATCCTGGCGCCGACTCGCGAGCTGGTGAACCAGATCGCCGAGAACCTGAAGAAGTTCATCCGCAAGTCGCCGCTGCGCATCAACGTCGTTGTCGGCGGTGTGTCGATCAACAAACAGCAGCTGCAGCTCGAAAAGGGTACCGATATCCTCGTCGCCACGCCCGGCCGCCTGCTCGACCTCGTCAACCGCCGCGCCATCACGCTGACGACGGTGCGTTATCTCGTGCTCGACGAGGCCGATCAGATGCTCGACCTCGGCTTCGTGCACGACCTGCGCAAGATCGCCAAGCTGGTGCCGAAGAAGCGCCAGACCATGCTGTTTTCGGCCACCATGCCGAAGGCGATCGCCGATCTCGCCGGCGAATATCTCGTCGATCCCGTTAAGGTCGAAGTCACGCCGCCCGGCAAGGCTGCCGACAAGGTCGAGCAGTATGTCCATTTCGTCGGCGGCAAGAACGACAAGACGGAACTGCTTCGTAAGTCGCTGACCGAAAACCCCGACGGCCGCGCCATCGTCTTCCTGCGCACCAAGCATGGCGCGGAGAAGCTGATGAAGCATCTCGACAATATCGGCTATTCCGTCGCCTCGATCCACGGCAACAAGAGCCAGGGCCAGCGCGAGCGGGCGCTGAAGGCCTTCCGCGACGGCAGCATCAAGACACTGATCGCCACCGACGTCGCCGCCCGTGGCATCGACATCCCCGCCGTCAGCCACGTCTACAACTACGACCTGCCCGAGGTGCCGGACGCCTATGTCCATCGCATCGGCCGCACGGCGCGCGCCGGCCGCGACGGCATCGCCATCGCCTTCTGCGCTCCTGACGAAGCCAAGCTGCTGCGTGATATCGAGCGCCTGATGGGCATCGACATCACGGTCGCAAGCGGCGAACCGCCGGCACATATCAGCGCCGGCGGCCCGCGCCGCGGCAACGGCAATGGCAATAACCGCAATCGCGGTGGCGGCCAGGGACGGGGCGAAGGCCGTGGCGATCAGAATCGCTCGGAGCATCGCGGCAGCCGCCCGGAACGCCGCCCGCGTCCCGAACGGCCAGGCCGCAACGAGGACTTCCGCGGTCAGCGCCGCGGCGAAGCAGCCGCGGATTTCGGCCCCGACAACGATCTGGCCTCGACCTCCGATTTCCGCCCGGCAAAGCCGCAGCGCCCTGCGCATAACGGCCCCAATGGCCATCATGCCAATGGCGAACCGAGCGGCCATCACCGCGGCAACGGCCGCCACGCTCACGGCCGCCCGGCCCGCAAGCACGGCGAAGACCGCGGACCGCATCAGGCTCAGGGCGGCGAACAGCGCCGCGACGGCAATGGCGGCAACCGCCGCGGCGGCTCGGGCTCCCGCAACGGTGGCCAGCGCCGCGAACGCGCCTGAGCGCCGATTGATTTGGAAGGAGAAAAGGCCGAACTTTCGGTCTTGAATATTGGGAGGCCGGAGCATCTGGTGGGATGTCCGGCCTTTTTCTCATTGTGGTGATGGCAACACCGCAACGGCAGTATGCGGTTACGTTTCCGGGTTTCTGTATGCACTCGGGTTGAGGAGATCGAAGCCTCCTTCGCAGCGGTGGCGGCGATCGCGCCGGAGCCTTGCCGGCGCCTGCTCACCGATTTATTCGAGAGATACGGCCGCTGGCCGGTTGACAGCCCGTCAGCCCGCTTGAATGCCGGACGCTTGAGACCTAAATTGGCCTCATGCTTGACCATCCGTCCCCGCCGTTGTCGCCGTCGACCATTCCAATGGATGCCCTGAGCGAAGTCCTGCAAGACTTTCGCCTGAGTGGGGTGAACTATGGCCGCTGCGAGCTCAGGCACCCATGGAGCATCGCCTTTCCGCAACAACAACTGCTGCGTTTTCACTTCGTCAGCCAGGGTCCTTGCTGGATCCATACCGAAGTCCAAGGATGGCAGGAGTTGAATGATGGCGACCTGGTGCTGCTGCCGCAAGGCATCGCACATCGATTGGCGAGCGCGCCGGACGTTGAGGGCGACTCGCTTAAAAGCTGTCAGATTACAAAATTGGGCAGCAACGTCTGCGACGTCCTGCGTGACGGAACGGGTGCCACCAGCACTCTCTTCTGCGGCTCTATGACTTTGGGCGCCCATGCGCTTAACCCCTTGATCGCCCTGATGCCGCCAATCATAAAGGGCTGCGATGTGGCCGGTAATGACGCGGTCGTGGGGCCCTTGCTGGCCGCTATGTCCGCGGAGGCCACACAGCCCCAGATGGGAAGCGCGACGGTCTTGTCGCGTATGGCGGACTTGCTCGCAGCCCGGCTTATCCGCTGCTGGGTCAACTGCAGCGGAGCCTCGACCACCGGCTGGCTCGCCGCCATCCGCGATCCCAATATCGGTCGTGTGTTGGCGGCCATGCACCGGGATCCCGGCCATAACTGGACCCTCGAAAGCCTCGCTGGTGTGGCAGGCCAGTCGCGCTCGATCTTCGCCGAGCGCTTCAGCGCGATTTTGGGAGAAGGCGCGGCCCATTATCTCGCCCGTCTGCGTATGCAGCTTGCCCGCGATTTGTTGGCGCAAAACGGCATGTCGGTTGCCGAGGTTGCCTCCCGGCTGGGCTATGAATCCGAGGCATCTTTCGCGCGTGCCTTCAAGCGCGTCACCAACATTTCACCTGGGATTGTGCGCCGCACAAGTTCCGGACGAATTGATATGGATTTCGGATTTTAAGACACATATAATCCTGAAAACTTCGTCTATGAAATCTCCGAACATAGGAGATCCTTCAATGACGGACACAACATCACGATTCGATGGGACCGCAATTGGCCTGGAGACGGCCGAACCATCCGCGTGGCGCGCAGCGACCTGGTTTGCCGTTCTTTCGATGGCGGCCACCAGCTTTGCACTGGTATCTGCTGAGTTCCTGCCGGCGGGCCTGTTGACGCCGATGGCGCGCGACCTCGGCATTTCCGAGGGAACTGCCGGACAGGTTGTCACCGCCACTGCTTCCGTCGGCGCGGTGGCGGCCCTGTTGAGCAATGTTCTCATCGGCAGACTGAACCGCAAGGCAGTGCTGGTCGGTCTCAGTGCGTTGGCGGTCGCCTCCAATATTCTTGCATCGTTGGCGACCGATTTTTGGCTGTTGCTGTTGGGTCGGGCCGGGTTGGGCATCGCGCTCAGCGGCTTTTGGGCGCTTTCAGTGGCCGTCGTGGCGAGGCTGGTCGGCGCCAACGCGACAGGTCGGGGCATGGCCATCGTCACCCTCGGCGTTTCGCTCGCCACGATAGCTGCACCATCAATGGGTGCTTTGATCAGCGATTGGTTGGGATGGCGCAGCGCCATGGCGATGACAGCCGGGCTTGCCGCGCTTGCCATGCTGCTGCAGCTGCTCAGCCTGCCGACACTCCCTGCAAGCACAAGCAACAGTCTCGCTGATGTTTTCCGGCTGACACGACGGGGCGGCATTCAACTGGGAATGCTTGCCATCCTTTTGCTGATGACCGGGCATTTTGCCGGATCGGTTTATGTGCGTCCCTTCCTCGAACAAGTGACGCTCCTCGAGACCAGATCGATCGCCCTGGCGCTGCTCGGGTTTGGCATCGCCTCCGTTATCGGCAATGTTGCCGGCGGCCGGATGGCCGACGCGAGCATCCGCATAGCGCTGGCTGTCACGGCGGTATTGATGGCGTTTGCCGCACTTGCTCTGGTGCTTTGGGGCGCTCACACCGGCGTTGCGTTTGCGCTTGTCACGCTTTGGGGCTTTGCCTTCGGCATGGCGCCGGTAGTGCTGCCGACCAATCTTTCCCGCGCTGCCCCCGACGCTCTGGAGGCGGCGGGTAGCCTGATGGTCGTCTCTTTTCAGGTGGCCATCAGTATCGGCGCGGTTTTTGGCGGCTACATCGTCGACCACTATGGCGCTGCGGGACCATTGACTCTTACGGCTCTCCTAGCTGGGTCGACAGTTGCCTTAGCGCTGCTGCAGCCCCGCAACTGATCGTTGCTTCCTGCTTGCGGATCACGCGCAGTCGGACTGAAGGTGCTCTGGATAAGAGGTCGCCGGCAATTGCCGGCGACCTCCAATGCATCAGTCTATAACAACGTCCTTGCCTTCTGCCTTGATTAGAAAGCCTTCGGTCGGCTGCCGTCACAGACGTTGAAAGCCTGAAAATTCAGGAGGTCCGGCTGTTCGAGCGAGCGTGGGCAGCCATCCGGCTATACGCTCGCCTGTGCCGGCTGAACGACCCTGCGGTTCGTCAGGTAGACGCCCGTCACCACGATCACCGTGCCCAGAGTCAACGGCAGCGTCAGCGGCTCGCCGAAGGTGATGAAGGCTTCGAGGGCGACGGCCGGCGGCATCAGATAGATGAGCGAGGCGGCGCGCGAAACCTGCCCGCGACGGATCAGATAGAGCAGCAGCCCGACACCGCCCATCGACAGGCCGAAGACGGACCAGATGAGGGCGCCATAAACGTGAGCCGAACCGTCGAAATGCTGGTGCTCGAAGATTAGCGACAACGGCAAGGTAAGGATGAGAGCGCCGACATATTGCAGCGTCGCAATGGCCCTGAGGTCGCCGGATTGCAGGTGTTTTTTCTGGTAAAGCGTGCCGTAGGTCACGGAGCCCATGGCGATGAGGTTGATCGCCAGGGGCAGCGCGGCATGGCTAAGATCGGCCATCGCCGGATCGAAGAGCTTCGGCGAAATCGCGATAGCAATGCCGATGAAGCCGAGGGCGAGACCGAGCTGCTGGGTCTTCTGCAACCGCTCGCCGACGAGGAAGGGAGCCGCCATCGCCGTCAGCAGCGGCTGCAGTGCCGCGATGATGCCCGATATACCAGCCGGCACGCCGTTGGCGATCGCCCACCAGAGGCCGGCGAGATAGAAGCCGTGCAGGAAAAAACCGGAATAGATGGCCCGAAGCACCGTCGCCCGACTCTTCGGCCATTGCGCCTTGGTCACCAGGCAAAAGGCCAGGAAGGCCAGGGCCGACAGCGCATAACGTATCGAAAGAAAGGTAAAGGGTTCGGAATGTAGCGCCGCAAATTTCGCCACCACCCAGCCCGTGGACCAGAGCAGGACGAAAACGGCAGGGGCAAAGCGGTCGAGGGACATGGGGCTGCTCGGCAGAAAGAGATCGCCGTGCTGATAGCCGCACCCGAAGGCCGCGGTCAAAGGCGAAGCGTTGATACTTATTTGAAATTTCGTTGATGGTTGGGGAGAACCCTCGGCACCTCGACACTGTGCATACGGGTGGAAGGGTCGCCGAGCCCTCCCCCTCCACCCTCATCCCTGTGCTCGTCACAGGGATCCAGCGCGCCCAAGTCCTTGGGCGCAAGAGACTCTCGTTACCGTAGAAGTCATTCACGGCGTAGACGCGCCGTGGCTGGCTTCCTGTGATAGGCACAGGAATGAGAGAGCAAGCGGAGAGGCCGCGCCTCCTCCCATCGGCCGAACGAAAAACCATCACCTGCTCAGATTTTACGCAGTTTTTACAGAACAACCGTCCACCACCCCGCGCCACCTCGGCTCAACTGCCCAAAAATCCCCATCTTTCCCGCACCGCAAAATCTTTTCCTCGAACTGCGCATGGTTCTTGCATTGCAATTTGCGTTGTATTCAAATGAACAAAAAAGGGGAGCCGCACCTTTGGCATTTGATGAAATGATTACCGGGGACGAGAGCCCCCGCCCGCCTTATGAAAAATATTTCGAGTGGTACAACAGCCAAGACCGGTCGCATCTGATTGCCAAGTCCCGCGACGCGGAAAACATCTTCCGGAAAACCGGCATCACCTTCGCCGTTTACGGCCATGCCGATAGTTCCGAAAAACTCATTCCCTTCGATATCATCCCCCGCATCATCTCCGCCCGTGAATGGCGCAAGCTGGCGCAGGGAATCGAGCAGCGGGTAATCGCGCTCAACGCCTTTCTGGATGACATCTATCACAAGCAGGAGATCATCCGCGCCGGCCGCATCCCGCGCGAACTGATCGAAAACAATGTCGCCTTCCTGTCCGAGATGATCGGCTTCCGTCCGCCTGGCGGCGTCTACACCCACATCGTCGGCACCGACATTGTGCGCACCGGCGAAGACCAGTTTTACGTGTTGGAGGATAATGCCCGCACGCCCTCCGGTGTCAGCTACATGCTGGAAAACCGGGAAACGATGATGCAGATGTTCCCGGAACTCTTCCACGAAAACAAGGTGCAGCGCGTCGAGGACTATCCCTATCTCTTGCGCCAGAGCCTTGCGTCGCTCGCGCCTCCCGGCTGCACCGGCAAGCCGCGCGTCGCGGTGCTGACGCCTGGCATCTACAATTCCGCCTATTACGAGCACTCCTTCCTCGCCGACATGATGGGTGTCGAACTGGTCGAAGGCTCGGATCTGCGGGTCATCGACGGCAAGGTGAAGATGCGCACGACCCGCGGCTACGAGGCGATCGACGTGCTCTACCGCCGCGTCGACGACGACTTCCTCGATCCCCTGACCTTCCGGGCCGATTCCGCCCTCGGCATTCCCGGCATCATGGATGTCTACCGCTCCGGCAACATCACCATCGCCAATGCGCCGGGCACCGGCATATCGGACGACAAGGCGATCTATTCTTATATGCCCGAGATCGTCGAATTCTATACCGGCCGCAAGGCGCTGCTCGAAAACGTCCCGACCTGGCGCTGCTCGGAAGCATCAAGTCTGAAATACGTGCTGGAGCACCTGGAAGAGCTGGTCGTCAAGGAAGTGCACGGCTCGGGCGGCTACGGCATGCTGGTGGGACCGACGGCATCGAAAAAGGAGCGCGCCGATTTCGCCGAGAAGCTGAAGGCCAAGCCGAACAATTACATCGCCCAGCCGACGCTGTCGCTCTCCACCGTGCCGATCCTCGTCAACAAGGGGATTGCGCCGCGCCATGTCGACCTTCGCCCCTATGTGCTCGTTTCCGACAAGGTCCAGATCATTCCTGGCGGCCTCACCCGCGTGGCGCTGAAACAAGGCTCGCTGGTCGTCAATTCCAGCCAGGGCGGCGGTACCAAAGACACCTGGGTATTGGAGGACTGATGCTCGGAAGAACCGCAAACGGCCTCTACTGGATGTTCCGTTACATCGAGCGCGCCGAAAATATCGCCCGTCTGGTCGATGCAGGGCTGCGCATGTCGCTCACCCGCAGCAGCGCCGGTGACGACAACTGGGATGGCGTACTGCAAAGTGCCGGCGTGCGCGAGGCCTATGACGAGGGCCACGCCAAGCTGACCAATGCCGATGCGATCGATTATCTTCTGCGCGATCGCTCTAACCCGTCGAGCGTGATGTCCTGCATTGACTCCGGTCGCAACAATGCCCGCATGGTACGCACCGCGCTGACGCGCGAGACCTGGGAGGCGACCAACGAATGCTGGATCGACCTGAAGTCGCTGCTTGAAAAGCGTGTGAAGGCCGCCGACCTGCCTGAAGTGATCGACGTCATCAAGCGTCGGGCCGGCCTCATCCGTGGCGCCTTCCACGGCTCGACGCTGCGCAACGAGCTCTATAACTTCGCTCGCATCGGCACCTTCATCGAGCGGGCCGATAATACCAGCCGCATTCTCGACGTGAAGTATTACGTGCTGCTGCCCTCGGTTTCGGCGGTCGGCTCGTCGCTCGACAATGTGCAGTGGGAATCGATCCTGCGTTCGGTCTCCGCGCACCGCGCCTATAGTTGGGCCTATGACGGCGAATACCGGGCGATGAACATTGCCGACTTCCTGACCCTGAATGTGCAAATGCCGCGCTCGCTCGCCTATTGCTACGAGAAGATCGTCAGCAATCTCGGCTATCTCGCCCAGGATTACGAGGAGCGGCTTCCCGCTCACGACACTGCCGACGCGATCCGCACCACGCTGCAGACGCGGGCGATCCGCGACATCATGGATCAGGGGCTGCACGAATTCCTGGAAGACTTCGTCTCGCGCAACAACCAGCTCGGCGCGGAGATTTCCGACGGCTACCGGTTCTACGTTTAAGCGGATCAGACCATGAGACTGAAGATCAGCCACCTCACCGAATACCGCTACGACGAACCGGCGCAGTTCTCGCTGCAGCGCCTCAGGCTGACGCCGCCGACATCAGCTGCTCAAAAGGTGCTTGGATGGTCATTGAACGTCGAGGGCGCCACGCCCGAGGTGGAGTATGACGACCAGTACGGCAACCATGTCAATCTGGTCTCGCTGGAAGGCGCCCAACACATGACGCGCATCCTGGCCGAGGGCGAGGTCGAGACTGTGGACAATAACGGCGTCACCGGCCCGCACACCGGCTTCTGCCCGCTTTGGCTCTTCCTGCGCGAGACGCCGCTGACCAAGGGAGGCAAGCTCATCAAAGAACTCGTCAAGAGCGTCGGCGGCGACAACGAGCTTGCCCGCATGCATGCGCTGATGGCGGCAATCCATGAGACGGTCGACTATAAGCCCGGCACCAGCAACGCCGCGACGACGGCCGAACAGGCGCTGGAAAAGAAGAGCGGCGTCTGCCAGGACCACGCGCATATCTTCGTGTCCGCCGCCCGCGCCCTGCAGGTCCCCGCTCGTTACGTCTCCGGCTATCTGATGATGGAGGAAAAGATCGAACAGGCGGCGACCCATGCCTGGGCAGAGGCCCATATTCCCGGCCTCGGCTGGGTCGGCTTCGATCCGGCCAACGAGATCTGCCCGGATGCCCGCTACGTCAGGATCGCCTCCGGCCTCTGCTACCGCGACGCCGCGCCGATCTCCGGCATGCGCATCGGCACGCCGGGTGAAACGCTGTCGGTGACCGTCAAGGTCGAAAACGGCGGACAGATGCAAAGCCAGAGCCAGAGCTGAGGGCTCTGCACGCTTTTCGAACATGACGGACGAACGCCGCATGGCGGTTTCGCACAGCCAAGTCGCGACCAGCTAGCCTGCGGCAAGAGCCTGCAGGTGCCCGCGCGCGCCGTAGCTGAGGATCGCCTGATCGGCCGTAAGCAGCGGCACACGATGGAAGCGGGCCGTGGCCACGATGATGCGGTCGGCGGGGTCGGCATGAAATTCGCCGGGTAGCCGAACGCTGTCTACGGCGATGGAGGGCTCGATCGGCGCGAGCTGGAGTCCGGGCAGCGACAGCGCACCATCGATCCATCGCCCGACGTCGTCGCCAAGCGCCAGGCGGCCCTTCTGCACCAGCATCGCGATCTCCCAGGGTGTGATTGCCGACACCAGTATCCGACTTTTCCCAGTCATCTCGTCGATGATGCGGCGGGCTTGCGCGCCAAGACGGGCATCGTCCTGCATTGCCCAGACGAGAATATGCGTATCGATGACGATCAACGGAGGGCGTCCCAATCTTCAAGTTCAACGACCGGAGACAGCGGATCGTCATAACGCACGACGCTGCCCTTCATCGCGCCGATGATGCTCTTGCGGCTGCCGATGTCAGGTGCCGGCGACAGCACCGCCACCGGTTTGCCCCGCTTGGTGATGACGATCGATTGATCGTCGTTCCGCATCTGATCGATCAGGTTCAGGCATTTCGCCCTGAATTCCGCCGCGCCGATGACCTTGGACATGAGCACATCTCCTGTACACTTGTACAAGATATAATACCATATCGGTATCGAACAAGGGCAAAGGAAAAGGCGGAGCTCTCACCCCGCCTTTTCAATGATCCCAATCTAGGATGCATCCTTGCTCAGTGGCTGTCCTTGCCGACTGCGCTTCCGCGACATCCCTTGAGGAAGTCGAGGTCGGCGCCGGTGTCGGCGCCTTCGACGTGCTGCTGGTGCAGGTAGGCGTAGCCCGACGTCGGCAGATCGTGGTTCGGCTGCCATTCGGCAAGCCGCCGCGCCAGTTCCTCGTCGGAAATGTCGAGATGCAAACGGCGGTTCGGCACGTCGAGCTCGATCATGTCGCCGGTCTTCACGACCGCGAGCGGTCCGCCGACCGCCGCTTCCGGCGAGGTGTGCAGCACCACCGTGCCATAGGCCGTTCCGGACATGCGGGCGTCTGATATGCGCACCATGTCCAGGATACCCTTCTTCAGAACCTTGGGCGGCAGGCCCATGTTGCCGACTTCGGCCATGCCGGGATAGCCCTTCGGCCCGCAATTCTTCATGACCATGACGCAGTTCTCGTCGATGTCGAGATTGTCGTCGTTGATCTTAGCCTTGTAATCGTCGATATCCTCGAACACGACGGCCCTGCCCTTGTGCACCAGCAGATGCGGCGAGGCGGCCGAAGGCTTCAGTACCGCGCCCTTCGGCGCGAGATTGCCGCGCAGCACGACGATGCCCCCCGACGAGGTCAGCGCCTTTTCGGCAGGCAGAATGACGTCCTCGTTCCAGTTGACGACGTCCTTGACCTCGTCCCAGACGGTTTCGCCCGAGACCGTCAGCGCGTCCTTATGCAGCAGGCCAGCTTCGCCGAGGCGCTTCAGCACGACAGGCAGGCCGCCGGCATAGAAGAATTCTTCCATCAGGTATTTGCCCGACGGCATCAGGTTGACGATGGTCGGCACGTCGCGGCCACAGCGGTCCCAGTCGTCGAGCGAAAGATCGATGCCGACGCGCCCGGCAATGGCGAGCAGATGGATGACGGCATTGGTCGATCCGCCAATCGCCGCATTGGTGCGGATGGCGTTCTCGAAAGCCTGCTTCGTCATGATCTCCGAGGGCTTCAGATCGTCCTTGACCATCTGCACGATCCGGCGGCCGGTCAGCTGCGCCATCACCTTGCGGCGGGAATCGACGCCGGGGATCGCGGCGTTGCCCGACAGCGCCATGCCGAGCGCCTCGGCCATCGACGCCATCGTCGAGGCGGTGCCCATCGTGTTGCAGGTGCCCGACGAGCGGCTCATCGAAGCTTCGGCTTCGAGGAACTCGGCCTGCGTCATCTCGCCGGCCTTCACCATTTCGGAGAACTTCCACAGATGCGTGCCGGAGCCGACGCGCTCGCCGCGGAAATAGCCGTTCAGCATCGGTCCGCCGGTGACGACGATCGACGGCAGGTCGCAGGAGGCCGCACCCATCAGCAGCGACGGGGTGGTCTTGTCGCAGCCGACGAGCAGCACGCAGCCATCCATCGGCTGGCCGCGGATCGCTTCTTCCACCGCCAGCGCGGCAAGGTTGCGGTACATCATCGCGGTCGGACGGAAGGTGTTTTCCGATGCCGAGAATACCGGCACCTCGAGCGGGAAGCCGCCGGCCTCCCAGACACCCGCCTTCACCTTCTCGGCGAGCTCTCTCAGATGACCGTTGCAGGGGGTCATATCCGACCAGGTGTTGAGGATGCCGATGACAGGCCGTCCGTCGAACAGGTCGTGCGGATAACCCTGGTTCTTAAGCCAGCCGCGATGATAAATCACGTCGCGGCTCGTGCCGCCGTACCATTCCTGCGACCTCAGCCTGCGCGGCCATTCCGCTTTCTTCTTCATAATCTCTGTCCTTCAGGTGATTGCCGGGCCGCCTCGTACGGCCCGGGTCATCGGATGTGTCTCAAGCCAGCGTGTAGGCGGTCTTGACCACGGTAAAGAATTCGCTCGCATACTTGCCCTGCTCGCGCGGACCGTAGGACGAGGCCTTGCGGCCGCCGAACGGAACGTGAAAATCGACGCCGGCCGTCGGCAGGTTGACCATGACCATGCCGGCTTCCGAATTGCGCTTGAAATGCGTCGCATGTTTCAGGCTGGTCGTGGCGATGCCGGCCGAAAGGCCGAAGGGCGTATCGTTGGCAGTCGCAAGCGCCTCGTCGTAATCCTTGACCCGGATCACCGACACGACTGGTCCGAAGATCTCCTCGCGCGAAATGCGCATCTGGTTGGTCGCTTCGGTAAACAGCGTCGGCTGCAGATAGAAGCCGGGGGTTTCGCGCGAGATGACCTCGCCGCCGAAGGCGAGCTTGGCGCCTTCCTTTTTGCCGATCTCGATATAGTCGGTATCCGTCTTCAGCTGCCGCTCGTCGACGACGGGGCCGATATGGGTGCCGGCCTTGAGCGCATTGTCGACGACGAGCGTCTTCAGCTTGTCGGTGAGCGCCGCCACGAACTTGTCGTGAATGCCCTCGGTGACGATCAGGCGCGAGGACGCGGTGCAGCGCTGGCCGGTCGAGAAGAAGCCGGAATTGGCGGCGGCGTCGACGGCGACGGAAAGATCGGCATCGTCGAGCACGACCATCGGGTTCTTGCCGCCCATCTCAAGCTGGAACTTGCGGTTATGCTCGATGGAGGCGGCAGCGACGCGCCGGCCGGTGCCGGTGGAACCGGTGAAGGTGATGCCGTGAACATCCGGGCTTTCCAGCATCGCCTGGCCGACGACCGAGCCCTTGCCCATGACGAGGTTGAGCACGCCCTTCGGCAGCCCTGCCCTATTGAGGATATCGACGGTCACCCAGGAGCAGGCCGGCACCAGTTCGGCCGGCTTGAAGACGATGGTGTTGCCGTAGCAAAGCGCCG
Organism: Rhizobium etli CFN 42; assembly: GCF_000092045.1. Lineage (NCBI taxonomy): Bacteria > Pseudomonadati > Pseudomonadota > Alphaproteobacteria > Hyphomicrobiales > Rhizobiaceae > Rhizobium > Rhizobium etli. The sequence continues at coordinate 3,318,840 of NC_007761.1, forward strand.
GCGCGATCTTCCAGGCAGGGATGGCGATCGGGAAGTTCCAGGGCGTGATGATGCCGATGACGCCGAGCGCCTCGCGGGTGATCTCGACGCCGATGTTCGGGCGGACCGACGGGATGACCTCGCCGGCAAGCCGCAACGCTTCACCAGCGAAGAATTCGAAGATCTGCGAAGCGCGGATGACTTCGCCGGTCGCCTCGGGCAGGGTCTTGCCCTCTTCGCGGGCGAGCAGCGCGCCGAGCTCGTCCTTGCGCGCCATGATCTCGTCGCCGGTCTTCTTCAGGATGACATGGCGTTCCCAGATGCCCGAGCGCGACCAGGCCGGAAAGGCGGCCTTGGCGGCGGCGATAGCGTTTCTCGTATCCTCAGCGCTGCCATCGGCATAAAGGCCGACGACTTCGTTCGTGTCCGACGGGTTGATGTTCTTCGTCGCGTTCGTGCCGACCCATTCGCCGGCGATCAGGTTTTGATAAATGGTCATGGGCTGAACAAGCCTCCTTTACCGTTTACAAACACGGCCCGGCCGCGGACGCAGCCAGGCCTCGAAAATCAGAGTTGCTTGACAGCGATCTCTTCTTCGGCGGCCACCTTCAGCGGATTGCGCAGCGGCAGGCCGAATTCGGCGACTTCGATTTCGAAGACGTCGTCCTCTTCGGTCTTGATGCCGTCGGCGAAGGAGAGGGTCGCGGTGCCGAACATATGGACATGAACATCGCCCGGAACTCGGAAGAGGCCATATTTGAAATGGTGATATTCGAGGTTCGCGAAGGTGTGCGACATGTTCGCCTCCCCCGACAGGAAGGGTTTTTCGAAGATCACCTTGTCGCCGCGCTTGATGCGCGAGGTGCCACGAATATCTTCCGGCGGCGCGCCGATGCGGATTTCCGGACCATAGGCGGCCGGGCGCAGTTTCGAGTGGGCCAGATAGAGATAGTTCATCCGTTCGGTAACGTGGTCCGAAAACTCGTTCGACAGGGCAAAGCCGATGCGGAACGGCGAGCCGTCCTTGGCGATGACGTAAATGCCGGCCATTTCGGGCTCTTCGCCGCCGTCGAGGGCGAAGGAGGGCGAGACGAGCGGCGCGCCGGGGGCGGCGGCGCCATAGCCGTTGCCCTTGTAGAACCACTCGGGCTGCACGCCCTTTTCGCCTGATTTCGGCTTGCCGTTCTCAAGGCCCATCTTGAACATCTTCATCGAGTCGGTCAGCGTTTCCTCGGCCGCCTCGCTGGTCTTCTTGTGCATGGAATCGCGGGTGGCCGCGGAGCCGAGATGCGTCAGACCAGTGCCGGTCAGATGCAGGTGGGCGGCGTCGGGATGGGTGATCGGCGGCAGAAAACGGCCTTCCGCATAGGCCTTTTCAAGGTCGACGACCTCGCCGTGACCATGGGCCTCGATGACCGAGGCAAGCGACTTGCCCCCGTCGGCGGCTTCCATTGCCAGCGCATAGACACTGCCGGCATTCTTGACCGACCTTGCCGCGCCGCCCTGCTCGCGCACGGCGACGATGATCTCTCCGTTGGCACCCTTGATCTGGGAAATAAGCACGACTTCGATCCTTCTCGTTCCGGCGAAGACAGAAAAAGCTCCGCCTGCCCGGCTCCATCGGGAGCCGGAATCCAACTTTCATATGACTGCGAATGCCGGGGCCGGCGCTGACGCGCTCAGCCCTTGTTCTTGTTGTAGACGTCGAAGAACACGGCGGCGAGAAGCACCGCGCCCTTGACCATCTGCTGCGAGTCGGTGCCGAGACCGTGGATCGACATGCCGTTGTTCATGATACCCATGATAAGCGCGCCGATCACCGCACCCGTCACCTTGCCGACGCCGCCCTGGGCCGATGCGCCGCCGATGAAGCAGGCGGCAATGACGTCGAGTTCGAGACCGAAACCGCCCTTGGCCGTCGCCGAGTTGAGGCGTAGCGCAACGATGAGGCCGGCCAGACCCGCAAGCAGCCCCATATTGGCGAAGGTCAGGAAGGTCAGCCGCTCTGTGTTGATACCGGAAAGCTTGGTCGCCTTCTCATTGCCGCCCATGGCATAGATCCGGCGGCCGATCGTCGTGCGGCGGGTAATGAAGGCATAAGCCGCGACGAGAACGAGCATGACGACAAGCACGTTCGGGAAGCCGCGATAGACCGACAGCTGAATGCCGAGGGCGAGAACGGCAGCCGCAACAATCAGGTTCTGGGCGAGGAAGAAGCCCATCGGCTCGACGTCGTTCCCATGCCGCTCGTTCGACAGCCGCTTGCGCCATGCCATGTAGAAGAGGGTGACCGCGCCGACGACGGTCAGGATGATCGAGGTCGAGTTGATGCCGCCCATATCGATGAGGTTGGGCAGGAAGCCGATGCTGATCAGCTGGAACTCCGGCGGGAACGGACCGATGCTGGTGCCGGTGCCCGACGCCGTCATTACGAACAGCGTCAGGCCGCGGAAAACCAGCATGCCGGCGAGCGTGACGATGAAGGACGGGATCTTGTGATAGGCGACGAAATAGCCCTGCAGGCCGCCGACCAGCGCGCCGAGCGCCAGGCAGACGACACCCGCCAACACGTAATTCACGTGCCACTGCACCGTCATCACGCCGGCGATAGCGCCGATGAAGCCAACAACGGAGCCGACCGACAGATCGATATGGCCGGCGACGATGACCAGCAGCATGCCGAGCGCCATGATGACGATGAACGAGTTCTGCAGAATGATGTTGGTCAGGTTGAGCGGCCTGAAGAGAACGCCACCGGTCGAGAACTGGAAGAACACCATGATCGCGATGAGCGCGATGAACATGCCGTATTCGCGGATGTTGCCGCGAATATAGTCTCCGATCGAGACGACACGCCCCTGCTCAGCGATGGGTTGATTGATCGGCGTCATTGTTTCTTCTCCCCTGAGCGCATGATAGCGCGCATGATGGTTTCCTGGCTTGCTTCTCCCTTCGGCAATTCAGCGACGATGCGTCCCTCGTTCATCACGTAGATGCGGTCACAAGTGCCAAGCAGTTCCGGCATTTCCGATGAGATCATCAGAACGCCTTTCCCATCGGCTGCAAGCTGGTTGATGATAGTATAGATTTCGTATTTCGCGCCGACGTCGATGCCCCGCGTCGGCTCGTCCAGGATCAGGACATCGGGGCCGGAGAACAGCCACTTCGACAGCACCACCTTCTGCTGGTTGCCGCCGGAAAGATTGACCGTTTCCTGGAAGATGCTGGAGGAGCGGATGCGCAGCTTCGACCGATAGTCTGTCGCAACCCGCGATTCCTTGACGCTGTCAATGACAGAGGCATTCGACACCGCCTTCAGATTGACGAGCGTCGTGTTGTGCAGGATCGTGTCGTTGAGCACCAGGCCGAGCTGCTTGCGGTCTTCGGTGACGTAGGCGAGACCGGCGTCGATCGCCTTGCGCACAGTGCTGACATCGACCGGCTTGCCGTGCATCAGCGCCTCGCCCGAGACCTTGTGGCCATAGGACTTGCCGAACAGGCTCATGGCGAATTCGGTGCGCCCTGCCCCCATCAGCCCGGCGATACCGACGACTTCGCCCTTGCGGACGGTGACGTTGATATTGTGCAGGACCTGGCGGTCGCGGTGCTGCTGGTGATAGGCGTTCCAATTCTTCACTTCGAGAATGGTTTCGCCGATCGGCACCGAACGCGGGGGGTAGCGATCCTCGAGATCGCGACCGACCATGTTGCGGATGATGATGTCTTCGCTGATCTCGTCGGCATGACAGTCGAGCGTCTTGACGGTCATGCCGTCGCGCAGGACGGTGATCTGGTCGGCGACCTTGCGGATCTCGTTCAGCTTGTGGGAAATGATGATGGAGGTGATGCCCTGTTTGCGGAATTCCATCAGCAGGGTGAGCAGCGCATCGGAATCGCTTTCATTGAGCGACGCCGTCGGCTCATCGAGGATGAGCAGCTTGACGCTCTTCGACAGCGCCTTGGCGATCTCGACGAGCTGCTGCTTGCCGACACCGATGTCGGTCACCAGGGTGTTCGGAGATTCGGAAAGGCCGACTTTCTTGAGCAGCTGCTTTGTGCGGTTGAAGGTCTCGTCCCAGCTGATGACACCGCTCTTGGCATTCTCGTTGCCGAGGAAAATGTTTTCGCCGATCGACAGCAACGGCACGAGCGCCAGTTCCTGGTGGATGATAACGATGCCGATTTCTTCGGAGTCCCTCAGCGCTTTGAAGTGACGCGTCTCGCCTTCATAGACGATATCGCCCTCATAACTTCCGGTGGGGTAAACACCCGAGAGCACTTTCATCAGGGTCGACTTGCCGGCCCCGTTTTCGCCTACCAATGCGTGAATTTCACCCTTGCGAACCTTGAGGTTCACGTTCTCCAGCGCCTTGACGCCCGGGAACGTCTTGGTGATGCTCCGCATTTCGAGGATGGTATTGTCCATAGTCAAAGTTCCAGCGTCCCCAGCCCGTCAATGGATGGGTAATCATAAAATCGAAGGCCGGAACCCGCAAGCGCGAGCTCCGGCCTCCAGCTTAACTTACTTCAGCTTGTCTTCGGTGTAGTAACCGCTGTCGACGAGGATCTGCTTGTAGTTGGTCTTGTCGACGGCAACCGGCTTCAGCAGATAGGACGGAACGACCTTGACGCCGTTGTCGTAGGTCTTGGTGTCGTTGACCTCAGGCTCCTTGCCGGACATGACGGCATCGACCATGGCAACCGTGACCTTGGCGAGTTCGCGGGTGTCCTTGAAGATCGTCGAGTGCTGTTCGCCAGCGATGATCGACTTGACCGACGGGATTTCAGCGTCCTGGCCGGTGACGATCGGCAGCGGCTGAGCAGCCGTACCGTAACCAACGCCCTTCAGCGAGGAGATGATGCCGATCGAGAGGCCGTCATAGGGAGACAGGACGGCGTCGACCTTGGCGTCGGTGTAGTTAGCCGAGAGCAGGTTGTCCATGCGGGCCTGGGCCGTTGCCGGATCCCAACGCAGCGTGCCGACCTTGTCCATGCCGGTCTGGCCGGACTTCACGACGAGCTTGCCCGAGTCGATGTAGGGCTGCAGGACGGACATTGCGCCATCATAGAAGAAGAAGGCGTTGTTATCGTCAGGCGAACCGCCGAAGAGTTCGATATTGAACGGACCCTTGCCATCCTTGAGGCCGAGGCCGTCAACGATGGAGTTGGCCTGCAGAACACCGACCTGGAAGTTGTCGAAGGTGGCGTAGTAGTCGACGTTGGCCGAGTCGCGGATCAGGCGGTCATAAGCGATGACCTTGATGCCGGCATCGTGTGCCTTCTGGAGAACGTCGGAAAGCGTCGTGCCGTCGATCGAAGCGATGACGAGGACCTTGACGCCCTTGGTCACCATGTTTTCGATCTGCGACAGCTGGTTCGGAATGTCGTCGTCGCCGTACTGCAGGTCGGTGCCGTAACCGGCAGCCTGCAGCTGCTTGACGATATTGTTGCCGTCGTCGATCCAGCGAGCCGAAGCCTTGGTCGGCATGGCAATGCCGACGGTGCCCTTGTCCGCGGCCATCGCCGGTGCAACGAACGAAGCGACGCCGAAGGCAGCCGCAGCCATCAATGAGATAATGGATTTCATTTCTCTCTCCCTTGTTAATAGAGCAGCGGACGAAAAATCGCCCGCCCCGAAACTGTGGCAGGTTCCGTATTGGATAGTTACTTCAGATGGTGAGAAACGAAGTAGGTCTCCTCCACGATCTCACACGTGTTGAGTGCCAACCAGCACACGGCGGCAAACTGGTATGGATTCCTATAACTGTCAAATAGAATAAGTGGTAATGTGCATAACAATTTTGGTATATCGTTAAAAAGTATTACTTTTGATGGAGCGCAGTGGGGAGGCTGCAACCATGACGATTGTTTCAGAGCCCGTTTTGATGGATCACGTCGATATCCACAGCGACAATTTTGGCGACGACAGCTTTCTCCGCTCGGGACTTAAGCTGAATCACCTGCGCATTATCGTCGCAATCGAAGATAGTGGACAGATTTCCGCAGCCGCAGAAGTTCTCAACATCTCACAGCCCGCCGCATCGCGCATGCTGTCGGAAATGGAGGCGATTACCAAGACATCGCTCTATGAACGCGTCGCCCGCGGCGTGGTGCTGACGACCTTCGGCGCCGCCCTTGCCAGACGCGCCCGCAAGATCCTTCTGGAGCTGCGCGAGGCGAGCCGCGAGATCGGCGAATTGAAGAGCGGCAAGGGCGGCTCGGTGTTCATCGGCGCGGTGACGGCGCCGGCCATGAGCCTCGTCGTGCCGGCGATCAACAGGGTGCGCAAGGCCTATCCCGGCATCGAGATCAACATCCAGGTGGAGACGAGCAACGTGCTCGCCCGCGAGCTGCTTGCTGCCCGCCACGACTTCATCATCGGCCGCATTCCCGACGACCTCAACCCGCGCCTGTTCGAGGTGAAAGAGATCGGCATCGAACGGGCCTGCCTGATCGTGCGCAATCGCCATCCGCTCCTCAAAAGAAAGAAGACAAGCAGTCTTTCCGACGTCAGGGATTACGACTGGGTGTTCCAGCCGCCGGGCACGCTGCTGCGCCGCACGATCGAAGACATCTTCCTATCGCGCGGCGTGGCGCTGCCGGAGAACATCGTCAACACTTCCTCGCTGCTGCTCACCTGCGCCATCGTCTGCGAAACCGATGCGATCGCCCCCGTCGCCGTCGACGTCGCCCATTTCCTCGCCAGCCAAGGCGCCAAGGCATCCGATGTGCGCATGCTGCCGATCGATTTCGACATCAACGTCAAGCCCTACAGCCTGATCACGGCGAGAGAACGGGCGCTGCCGCCGAGCGCCAAGCTGCTCTACGACATCATCCTCGAGGAAAGCCGCACGCAGGGCGGCTAGCGAACGACGCCGAAAAAGTGCCCGCGGTTCTCGGAAGACAATCATGCTCCACCGATCTAACCGGCAAGCCCTGCGCCATCTTGTCAGGATCTAATGTCTTCGAGAGGAAGGCGCATGCTGTTCGGACAATCGGTATTTCAATCAGTGCTCGAGCGGCTGAAGGCCGAGGAAGAACCGGCCGAAGAGACGCAAGCGCCGGCTGCCCACCGCGTATCCGGGCTTGCCACCGGCCTCGCATTCGATGTCATGGCAGGCATCTCGGTCGCCTCGCAGCGGATCGGCGAAGCTTATTTCGACAATCTGGGCAGCGAGCCTGCGGCCGAAGAGTCTTCCCCGCCGGAACCTATCATGCCGGACCATCTCGCCCGCATTGCTCCGGAAGAGATCGCCGCCGAACTGGCGATCGCTGCCGCCGATACCCAACAGACGCTGAACGAGAAGCGGCGCGCCTTTGCCAGGGCCAATCATCCTGACGGCGTCGCTGAGCCTTTTCGCGACAATGCCAACCGGCGCATGATGATCGCCAATCTGCTGATTGACGAGGCGATGCGCCGCCTGCCGCAAAGCTGAATCTCGAGCGCGGGAAAACGCTCCGAGGCTATGCCGCAAACCGGCTCGGTCAGCGCATGCTATATGTGCCGTTTTCCAGCCATTCAACCGCTCCCTGAGGTACTCAGTTCGATTCTTTCGCGTTGCGGTAGCAGATAAACCTCCCGCTTTTTGGTATCCGACATAGCGTATTTCGGGACCCCCTAATCCATGCCTACCTCCTTTTCAGTAGGGCACCGCGCTAACTGGCGAAATTGAATGCGACACAACACATTGTAGCATCGAGCGGTTGAAATGTTTTCAGGAGATCGCCCACATGTCATCTACGGAAGATCCGAAACAGCCACGCAACACTGCGCGCAGACATTTTCTAGGCGTAGCCGCAGCCGCCGGTGCTCGCCTCGCCGGCGTGGCAGCCATGGCCACGGCAATTTCCACCTCTCCGGCCAAAGCGATGGGTCGCCGTTGGGGACGTGGCGGCTCCGGTGGACACGGAGGCTCTGGCGGGAGCGGTGGCTCAGGCGGAGGCCATGGCGGCAGCGGTCCAAATTGCTTCCTGCGGGGAACGGCAATCCTCACGGATGGCGGTGAGAAGCCCGTCGAGGACCTCAGCATCGGCGACCGCGTTGCTCTCCCTGACGGCAGCACCCGTGCGGTAAAGTGGGTCGGCCGCCAAAGCTTCAAGAAGAGCGGCGTACGCTGGCAAAAAGACGTCGTGCCGATCCGGGTTTGCCGCCACGCACTGGACGGGCACACACCCCATTCGGATCTCTATCTGTCGCCTGGCCATGCGCTGTACCTGAACGGCATTCTGATCCAGGTGAAGGAGCTCGTGAACGGCACGACGATCGCATCAGTCGATCCCGCCGCCGATGGATCGATCGACTACTATGCCGTCATGCTCGACACGCACGAGGCTATCCTTGCCGAAGGCGCTGCGGCCGAGTCCTTCCATCTGAAGAACAGCAATCACGAGAACTTCTGCAATTTTGCAGAGTACCAGCGTCTTTATGGCGAGGAACGTATCGCGATGACACCCTTTGCGCCGCTGCTCGGAGGTGGCTGGTCACATTTGAAAGCGCTTCTGATGCTTGGAGTCTCACCGCTGGTAACGATGCGCAATCCATTCCGTGATGCCTGCGAAAAGATTGACGCGCAAGCTAGGGAATTGGCACTCTGACAGGACGGGAATGCGCGTAAACCGGGCTCGCTGCACGCGAAGCCGTGCGCCGGCTTTGCGATAAAATCGAACAAAGATGTCAAGCGCGGCGCGCATCGGAAAGAGCGCGGCGCGCTTCGATTGTTCGGCTGCGACCAAGCGGATGATGCTCGCCGACCTCCTGATAGACGAAGCGCTGCGGCGAATCGCCCGCTTCTATTCCGCCTGCCCGTCTTTCGAAGGCTTTTCAGCGGATGTCTCAGCGGTCTCGTCCTCTCCCTCGGCATCAGGCTGCACAACCGGCTCGGCCGACTGCGGCTTGAAGGTCCAGAACAGCATATAGAAGGCATAAGCGCCGGCCGCAGCGGAGATCACCGCCCAGAAGGGATCGCCCCCGATAATCTCGATCGCGGCCCAGCCGAAGCAGACGGCAACGATGCCAACACGCACCCAGAGGCGCTGATATGCCGGATGGTTCGGATCGATCAGTTGCATGTCTTTCCCCGCGGTCGCATTTTGTCGCACTGTCCTTTAGTTTGAATCTTGCAAATGTGAAAGAGTCGTGGGCTTGACGCGACGCGCAGATGGTGGAATGAAAATTCCAGATTTTTGGCAATTCGGTTTATTTGTTCCGAATTCAAGGGAGATGGAAATGACTGTAAGATTTGGTCTTCTCGGCGCCGGCCGCATCGGCAAGGTTCACGCCAAGGCCGTCAGCGGCGATGCCAATGCGACGCTGGTTGCGGTCGCCGACGCCTTTCCGCAGCCCGCCGAGGCGATCGCTTCGGCCTATGGCTGCGAGGTTCGCACCATCGAGGCAATCGAGGCCGCCAAGGATATCGACGCCATCGTCATCTGCACGCCGACGGACACCCATGCCGATCTGATCGAGCGCTTCGCCCGCGCCGGCAAGGCGATCTTCTGCGAAAAGCCGATCGACCTCGACGTCGCCCGCGTCAAGAGCTGCATCAAGGTGGTGGAAGAAACCGGCGCCAAGCTGATGGTCGGCTTCAACCGCCGCTTTGACCCGCATTTCATGGCTGTCCGCAAGGTGATCGACGACGGCAAGATCGGCGATGTCGAGATGGTGACGATCACCTCGCGCGATCCCGGCGCCCCACCGGTCGATTACATCAAGCGTTCGGGCGGCATCTTCCGCGACATGACGATCCACGATTTCGACATGGCCCGCTTCCTGCTCGGCGAAGAGCCGGTCTCGGTGCTGGCGACCGCTGCGGTGCTGGTCGACAAGGCGATCGGCGAGGCCGGCGATTACGACAGCGTCTCGGTCATCCTGCAGACCGCCTCGGGCAAGCAGGCCGTCATCTCCAACTCCCGCCGCGCCACCTATGGCTACGACCAGCGCATCGAAGTGCACGGTTCCAAGGGCATGGCGACAGCGGAAAACCAGCGCCCGGTCTCGATCGAGGTGGCGAACGGCGACGGCTATACCCGCCCGCCGCTGCATGATTTCTTCATGACCCGCTACACCGAAGCCTATGCCAACGAGATCGCCGCCTTCATTGCCGCGATCGAAAAGGGCACGAAGATCTCGCCGTCGGGCGCGGACGGTCTCGCAGCGCTGGCGCTCGCAGACGCCGCCGTCCAGTCGGTCAAGGAAGGCAAGCTGATCAAGATCGGCTGACGGTCCTCTCCCGACCGGAAGTCGTGCATGAGATGGCCGGGCAGACGCCCGGCCGTTTTGCGTTTGATGGCAAAGCGTATTGAAGATCCCTCCCCGACCCCTCCCCACAAGGGGGAGGGACTAACGCGCGGCGGCCGACTGCGGCAAGCGCCAAGCTTTCTGCGGATGAAACCGTGAAAAGGAAACCAACGGGCGCAGCAACTTAGAGCTTTTCCGGGTTAGATTGAAGCATTCTGTTGGCTCAAATGGAGTCGGATGGTCGACCGGCCGGCGCGCGTCGTAGCCCAGGTCTACGGCCAAGCCGGCCGGTCGAGCAGCCGGCCCGTTTCAGCCAACCCGAAGGGCCGGGCATGTTTCCGCCAGGATCAGAGGCGATCGGCTCGGACGTACCTGGAGTATGCCCATCGCCAATCGCCTCTGCTCTGACGAAAACCTGCTCCGGCAGAATGCTTCAAGCTAACCCGGAAAAGCTCTAACCCCTCCCCCTTGTGGGGAGGGGTTGAGGAGGGGTTTTGCGCTACTCTCCGCCCTGAACACCCGAGATCACGATATCTTGGTCGATCACCGACAGCGCCCGGTTGAGGTGACCTTCGAAGACGAGGATGGGTTCTTCGGGGACGATGCGGATCTCAGGCATGCCTTCCATGCGCACGATGTGCGACTGGCCGAGTCCCTCTTCGATGCCCTGGCGGAGCAGGTCGTAATAGCGGGTGCCGGGGCCGGTGATGGCGATGGGCATGCGTTCTGTGAGGCTCAGCATGCGCGACAGGCCGTTGCCGAGGGCAAGCCCCGCCTGGCGGAAGGCGAAGGTGGAGGTGCGGTGGCCCTGGCGGGCTTTCACGGCGATCTTGTCAAGTTCCGCCACCGGCACGAACTTCGCCGGGATCGTATCGAGCGGCACTTCGAAGGCGCTGCGCAGGATGGCGTAGAAGCCGGCATAGGCCTCGATGCAGCCGCGCGTGCCGCAACGACAGAGGCCGCCACCCGCCATATGCAGCATATGCCCGAAATTCGGCGCCGAGACCTCCTGCCCGGTCTGCCCTCCCCGCCGGACGATGCCAAGCCCGATGCTGTGGCCGAGCGACAGCGCAGCGAGCGAGCGGAAATCGGCGCCCTTGACGATCTCCTCGCGCGCGCCGAGTGCGGCGGCGACCAGCAGCGTCTCGTTATCGAGGATGATCTTGGCCTGCCAATCCGGCCGGAGCGCCGATTCGAAATCGATCTGATCGCTGCCGAAGATCGGCGACCAGACGAGCACCGGCTCGGTGGAATCAACCAGGCCCTTGCTGCTGATAGAGATCAGCAGGACTTTTTCCTGGGTAATGCGGGAGCGATCGAGGATGCGCGAAAGGCCGGCGCGCACGCCTTCCACGAAGCGGCCAGCCCCTGAGGGATCATGCGAGCGCTCCTCGCTGAAACGGTCGATCAGCTTGCCTGCATAATCCACAAGCGAATATTGGACCGCATCCGAGGAGATGATGACGACGATCAGATAGCCGCAATCGCGCCGCTGGCGCAAAAGCACGCGCGGCCGGCCGCGGCCGCTTGCCGCCTGCTGCTCGGACTTTTCGATGATCTGGGCGCGTTCCAGATCGGCGGTGATCGCCGAGATGGTGGCCGAGGAAAGGCCGGTGAAATCAGAAATTTCGGTATGAGCGAGCGCACCGTGGCGGCGCAGCACGGACAGCACGAGCACGCTGTTTCTCTGCCGGACCAGCTCCGTGCTCGACTTGGTCAGCATGAATGCCGCCCTCTCCTCCTGCTTGCCTTAGCCTAAAGCGCTTCGCGATCTTTCAGATCGCTCGTAGCGCTTTAGCTCTTTGTTTTTGCGCATGGCGTTGCCGCAAAACCGCGGCACACTTTGCGCGACATGCTTTAGTTTCCACTGCATCTCCGGCCGCCGCTGCGCAAGGGCTGAAGCCGACAGTCCAGTGTTGACAGCTGAAAAAATCTCTGACATCAAATTTCTCGACTGTCGAGAAAATAATCGAATTTTCCTCGACAGCTTTCGCGGTGGCCGGAGGAAGCATGGGCTGGGCCGGCCGCAACTCACTCGGGAGGACATTATGAAGTCTATTTTGAAATTGATGGCCGGCGCCGCCATCCTCGTTTCCGTGCACACCGCCGCCATGGCTGCCGACCTCGTCGTCGGCGTTTCCTGGTCGAATTTCCAGGAAGAGCGGTGGAAGACGGACGAAGCCGCCATCAAGAAGGCGCTCGAAGCCAAGGGCGCAAAGTACATTTCCGCTGATGCACAGTCTTCTGCCGCCAAGCAGCTGACCGACGTCGAATCTCTGATCTCGCAGGGCGCCAACGCGCTGATCATCCTCGCCCAGGATGCCGACGCAATTGCCCCGGCGATCGAAAAGGCCGCCGCTGAAGGCATTCCGGTTGTCGGTTACGACCGCCTGATCGAAAACCCGGCCGCCTTCTACATCACCTTCGACAACAAGGAAGTCGGCCGCCTGCAGGCGCAAGGCGTCTTCAAGGCGAAGCCGGAAGGCAACTACGTCTTCATCAAGGGCTCGTCTTCCGACCCGAATGCCGACTTCCTGTTCTCGGGCCAGCAGGAAGTGCTGAAGGCCGCGATCGATGCCGGCAAGATCAAGAATGTCGGCGAGGCCTATACGGACGGCTGGCTGCCGGAGAACGCCCAGCGCAACATGGAGCAGTTCCTGACCGCCAACAACAACAAGGTTGACGCCGTCGTCGCCTCCAATGACGGCACGGCCGGCGGCGCGATCGCAGCGCTCGACGCCCAAGGCCTCGCCGGCTCCGTTCCGGTGTCCGGCCAGGACGGCGACAAGGCGGCGCTGAACCGCATCGCTCTCGGCACGCAGACGGTTTCCGTCTGGAAGGACAGCCGCGAACTCGGCAAGCGCGCAGCCGAAATCGCTCTCGACCTTGCCGGCGGCAAGGACATGAGCAAGATCGATGGCGCACAGGCCTTCAAGGGCGGCCCGAAGGGCGTGGAAATGCAGTCGGTCTTCCTGAAGCCGCTCGCGATCACCAAGGACAATCTGAACGTCGTCATCGACGCCGGCTGGATTTCCAAAGCTGAGGCCTGCCAGGGTGTGAAGGCCGGCACGGTTGCTGCCTGCAAATAAGTGAACTTTGAACTAGAATAACCGGCGCCGCAGCGGAAATCGCTGCGGCGCCGGATGCGGACGGGAATTCCAAGACGAAGTTTTCTCCGCCTCGCCGCACCATCGCGGATTTGCATTCCCTGCCGGAAGCATGTCGCGTCGCCACGCCACGGTTTCCGGAAGCATCGCGATGGTCAGTTGAAGAACAGACGATGACGCCGCCGACAATTTCAGGCACGCCGGCGCAGCCGTCCAAACACAATGGGGGAACGGCAAAACCCATGGCCGAAATGGTAAAATCAACGACATCAAGCGGGCCGCGAACGGCGGAAGCCAATGCGGTGACCCGCTTCTTCCGCGCAACCGAGATCGACACACGCCTGCTCGGCATGATCGGCGCGCTCATCATCATCTGGATCGGTTTCCACATCATCACCGGCGGCCTGTTCCTGACCCCGCGCAATCTCTGGAACCTTTCGGTCCAGACGACCGACATCGCGATCATGACGACGGGCATGGTGCTGATCATCGTCACCCGCAACATCGACCTATCGGTCGGTTCCGTGCTCGGCCTCTGCGGCATGATCATGGGCGTGACGCAGGCGAAGATACTGCCGGAATATATCGGCTTCGACAGCCCCTTCACCTGGGTGATCACGCTCATCATCGGCCTCATTGCCGGCGGCCTGATCGGCACCTTCCAGGGCATGATCATCGCCTTCCTCAACGTTCCCTCCTTCATCGTCACCCTCGGCGGCCTGCTCGTCTGGCGCGGCGCGACCTGGCTCGTCACCAGCGGCCAGACGGTCGCCCCCATGGACCAGACCTTCCGCATCATGGGCGGGGGCGCGGAGGGCTCGATCGGCGCCACCTGGAGCTGGATCGTCGGCATTGCCGCCTGCCTCTTCGTCATCGCCGGCATCATCGGCTCGCGCCATCAGCGCCGCCGCTTCGGCTTTCCGCGCCGGCCGATCTGGGCGGAATATTTTCTCGCGATCCTTAGCTGCTTCCTGATCCTCGGCGCCGTCTCGATCGCCAACAGCTATTACTGGCCGATCAACATCGCCAAGAAATATGCCGAGACCAACAATATCCCCTGGCCTGAGACCGGCCTCGATATTCCCTACGGCATCGCCGTGCCGGTGCTGATCGCGATCGTCGTCGGCATCATCATGACCTTCATCGCCACCCGTCTGCGCTTCGGCCGCTATGTCTTCGCAATCGGCGGCAACCCCGAGGCGGCCGAACTCGCCGGCATCAAGACCCGCTGGGTGACGGTGCGCATCTTCGCCCTGATGGGCATTCTGGCCGCTATCGCAGCCGCGATATCAACCGCCCGTCTCAACGCTGCGACCAACTCGCAGGGCACGCTCGACGAGCTTTACACCATCGCCGCCGCCGTCATCGGCGGAACGTCTCTGGCGGGCGGCACCGGCACGATCGCCGGCGCCATGCTCGGCGCGCTCGTCATGCAATCGCTGCAATCGGGCATGGTTCTCGCCCATGTCGACACGCCGCTGCAGAGCGTCGTCGTCGGCACCGTCCTCGTCGTGGCGGTCTGGCTCGACACCGTCTATCGCGCCCGTGCCAAGTGAGAGGAGCCTCAATATGACTGATCAACGCACTCCCCTCGTGGAACTGAAAAACATCTCGATCTCCTTCGGCGGCATCCATGCCGTGGACAATGCCTCGGTCGATCTCTACCCCGGCGAAGTCGTCGCCCTTCTCGGCCATAACGGCGCCGGCAAATCGACGCTGATTAAGATTCTCTCCGGCGCCTACAAGCGCGATTCCGGCGAAATCCTGATCAACGGCGAGCCGGCCGACATCCGCAACCCGCGCGACGCCAAGAAATACGGGATCGAGACGATCTACCAGACGCTCGCCGTCGCCGACAATGTCGACGCCGCCGCCAACCTCTATCTCGGCCGCGAGCTGAAGACCCGCTGGGGCACGCTCGATGACGTCGCGATGGAGGCATCGGCGCGCCAGGTGATGGGGCGCCTGAACCCCAACTTCAAGCGCTTCAAGGAGCCGGTGAAGGCGCTTTCGGGCGGCCAGCGGCAATCGGTGGCAATCGCCCGCGCCATCCTCTTCAACGCCCGCATTCTGATCATGGACGAGCCGACGGCAGCCCTCGGGCCCCAGGAGACGGCGCAGGTGGGCGAGCTGATCAAGCAGCTGAAGAAGGAAGGCATCGGCATCTTCCTCATCAGCCACGACATCCACGACGTCTTCGACCTCGCCGACCGCGTCTCGGTGATGAAGAACGGCCAGGTGGTGGGCCACGCCCGAACCGAGGATGTGACCAAGGACGAGGTGCTCGGCATGATCATCCTCGGCAAGGTGCCGCCGAGAGCCATCCCTGGCCCCGGCGCCATGCAGATTTGACCGCGGCAAGGTCATCACCCGGCACCCCCCTCCGCCGCCCGCAAGGCCGGCGGAGTTTTTTATACGCACCGGGAGGCTGACGCACAAAAACACGTGCCAAACCGCAAGCATCGGTATTTCTGAGAATTTCACCGTTGAAGCCGGCCGCAAGCTAGGCTAAGAACCACCCATCGGACAGGCGATTCAAACCGCCTCAGGCATGCACCCGTAGCTCAGCTGGATAGAGTGTTGGATTCCGATTCCAAAGGTCACAGGTTCGAATCCTGTCGGGTGCGCCATACAAATCAACACATTAGCGACTAATCCGCGAATTGTTTCAACGGTCCGGGAAGCATATAGGAAGCGGGCCATCGGTAGTTGCCCACAGCTATCGCAGGCAATCGTGATCTCTCGCGCCAGACGTCAATGGATGCTTCGCGGCGCCTATCACCGACCAATGCCGCCGAACCAATGGTGAAGAATTCGGCAAGCAGCTGCTGCGGGAAGGCTTTGATAGGACATGGAGCCCCAAGCAGCGCAATGACTGGTGCATGCAGCGACAAGAGGCAGGGCTGCGCTCCGGGGCTTTTGCTGAAGGGTGAGCGCCTGCCGACGAGCACTCCACACTGTCAGCACACTTCACTTTTCCTGGGAGACGTCCTCGCGTTGCCTAGACGCTGGGTCCGAATGGCCGTTTTCGCTCAACTCTGGAAACCGCCGGTCCCTTGATACGAGGTGATTGGTTGACGCCAGCAGCTCCTTTGATCGCTCGATTAAAGCGCGGGAGGATTCCAACTGAGCGTCAGATGGGGGTTTGCCCATGCGTGCACACCGCTGTTTTGCAGGCGGGAGCACAGAGTAACCCTCAGCCGTCGGCGCCTACGCATTCGGTTGCCGACGATAGAGCTAATGTAGGGCCTGAGTCCAAAAAGTCCACCTAATCGCCTCTGTCAAATACCGCACGGGAACATGGCCGGCTTCCTCCTCGTTGAGCCCGAGGGTCGCACGGCATTCCTCGATTTTCCGTGCGGTCGTTTGCCAGAAGAACTGCCCCGCCGACGCGGGGCTTTTTTCGTCATTTTATTGGGCGATAACCAGGCAACTGCCGCGGCGCCGAACACAGCGATGATGAAGGAGCGCCGACGCCTCTATCCCGTCGATGGCGAAGCGCCGATGCCGCGCTCGAAGTGTAATACCGCCCTTCCGCAAGTAGGGACACCGGACTAGCTAGGCTGGCCGCGCGTCATCTTATCGAAGTCATCCCGGAACGCCTGGTTGGCTACCGACAGTATCCAGGCAACATGTCATCAAATCACCTGCAGAGGGGTCAGGGCGCTCTGGAGGTGGTCAGACGTTCGCTTGCCGCAAACCTTCATCTCCCCCACTACGCAAGGCGAAGTGCGCTGAACGCAACTCGGAAATATGCGTACTGGCAATTCCGACGAGCCAAGAGTTCAGGTTTGTCGGTCATGGTTCTCTGGTCGATGCTACGAACCGAACCCGTTTTTGTAGTTCAGCGTATCCTCAAAAAGGGCTGCGCTGGCTAAACGCGAGCCTGGCTCCGCGACGACAGCAGGAGGCAATCAAAAACCCGGATCTCCCAGGTAGGTCGAAATTCGACTGACAGATCATTCCGCCCGTCGATCCCCCTGACGAGAGCCGGCGATCAGGACGGCACCTGGCTCGGCTGGCAGCGGTGGATGCCAAGCTGAGTTTATTTCCCGAGCCCTGAGGAAAGAGGGCCGCTACGCCCTGCGGAGCGATCATGGAGGTATGTTTCGCGGGAGCACGCCGCCTCCTTGTCTTGCACGTGGCGAAAGTGTTTCTCGCGTCAAGGGCCAAGAACCGCGATCAAATCACGGCCGCAGCCGAAGCAAATGAAGTGCTCAGGCGAATGGGAGCCACCCTTGGCCATATTCAAGATATCCACTTTCTCGCCATTCTCTTTCCGCGCATACCGATGATTCACTGGCCCGCTTGAACGTTGTTCATGACGGTCTGTTTACTGTGGATCAGCTCGGCGGCCGCAATGTCTGCAACATACGTGCGCAAGTCTTTGCCACTATGTCGCCAAAGCTCGCATCAACCTAGCTTTGATAGAGAGCCACGTGGACTTAGCCTTCTTGGTCCGACGCTTCTGATTGCAGCCAAAACAAACAAGATGAAGATTTTCGAGGCAACTATTTCCGCCTTGGCTTGCCGGCTTGATGTGATCCCATGTGGCCAGGTTTGGGACCGTCGCGAGCCTGTTGCGTTTGCGATCCTTGTTATGAAATCCAGGAAAAGCCATAGCGGCCTCGCAAATTCCGCATCGCCCGCCCTGTATCTCGAATGCTTTCCGCTTGCGACCGTGTCTGTACTTCGTGATTTTGCTCAAGCGATAACTGCCCCATTGCAATGCTTGGTTGATTTAGCAAAGTCACGATCCGGGCTTCTGTCAATTCTCCTTAAGTGGATGCCTCCGGGAGAGCGACTTTCGCAGCGGTAAGCCTGGCTAGGAAACGAGGCTTAAGGGGAAGCCTTAGGCATGCAGCGGACCCGTGGCAGGGCACTTCCACGGTCGTCCTTGGAAGGTCCGCCGTGGAGAGGCATCCTGAAGATGGCTTCGCGGGCTCTGCTTTAGCGTCGCACAGTCAGCAAGGTCACGAGCTCCCTTTCGCTGTTCGGATGATCTACATTCCCGTGGAATGTCATAACGCGATTCCGGCTGCCAAATTCTTTGGTGCGAAGACACATTGCATCAGTCCCCCGTTCCCTTGCGTGTGGCTCGAAGGTATCTATTGTCCACGAATGCCGGGCGTTGGGAGTATGTAATGTCGGCAGTGCCTTTCTCAAAGATTTCGACGCCGCTCAACGCGCTGTTCGCTACAATCGGTCTCCTGGTCGTTGCCGCACTGACGACGCAGGGCCTTACTGGACAGGAGAGGCTTGTCTTTGAGCTGCTACTTGCGGCAATTTGGCTGGCCTATGTTCTCCAACTGAGCGGCACGTTGCTTTCACGACGACGCCGCTTGTCGGGGGAGATGACGGCCCTCGTGATCGATTTGCTCGCGGTTCTGGTTCCGGCTGCTGCATTCTTGTTCGTTGGGTCCCGTGATCGAGACCTCTATTGCGCCATTTGGCTTCTCAAGCCGTTGCGTGACTCGACCTTCTTCAGGCTGCTGGCAAAGGTGGTCGCGAATGAATCGCGCAATCTGCTTGGCGTGACATCGGTGTTCGGCATCGTTCTTTTTGGCGCTGCTTTGGCCGGCTATATCATCGAGCGAGACGTCCAGCCCGACAAGTTCGGCAGCATTCCGCAGGCGATGTGGTGGGCGGTCGTGACGCTGTCGACGACCGGCTATGGTGACGAGATCCCGCAGAGCCTTGCAGGTCGAGTTCTGGCCGGATTGGTGATGATGAGCGGGATCGGTATTTTTGCTCTTTGGGCCGGCATCCTCGCCACCGGCTTCTACGAAGAGGTTCGCCGCCAAGACTTCGTTCGCAACTGGCAATTGGTCGCTGCCGTACCCCTGTTCCAGAAGCTTGGTTCCGCCGCACTGATCGAGATCGTTCGGGCGTTGCGACCGCGCATTGTCCCCGCAGGTGCCGTGATCTGCCGCAAGGGCGAAGTTGGCGATCAGATGTTCTTCATTGTCGAGGGGCGGGTCACCGTGGCGACACCCGACCATCCAGTGGAACTCGGCGCCGGAAACTTCTTTGGCGAGATGGCGCTGATCAGTGGCGATCCTCGTTCAGCGACGGTCAGCGCAGCAACCGAGGTATCGCTGCTGTCGCTCTACGCCGTGGATTTCCAGATATTGTCGAGCAGTAGTCCGGAGATCGCGGAGACCATCCGCAAGACGGCGCTGGAGCGGCGGGGCGGGCCGCCGAAGGAATAATCAATGCCTGATGGCTGCGGCATTGCCTCGGCCGGTGGAGGTCGCGCCTTGACCGGCTCATAGCGCAGGATAACTGCGCCGGCCGCGGTCGTCGTGCTGTCGAGTAGCATTCGGTGGAAGCTCTCGGCCCGCCGGTGAAGGCTTCGCTCGCAGCTGGAGCCCTAAGCAGCGCAACGATTGGTGTGGCTCATTGTGAGAGCGAAGTGTGGCCGCCCAACGTACAGGAGATACAATGCTTGGGGTGAGCAAGTGATCGCTGAGCAGCCCGCCCCAATGATACGAAATATCACTGCCAGTAGAAGTCAATTTGTGTTTTCGTGCGAAATCCAAAAATAGATCCATTAGTTGAAAAACACATTAGTGGACGCAGAACTGCAGCGCCCCGACGCGTTGTGCCCACAACCGCCCCATTCCTTGATCCCCGCTCTTGCGGGGTTTCTTTTTGTGCAAACGGAACTCGTAGCATCGAGAGCAAATAATCTGTCCCAAACCGCACAGGAACTAGGATGGCCGCCAAGCGTTATCGCATTGAGACCGCGCAAGATGCCTGCGCTCGCAAGCCTCTGACTTCCGACGCGCGGTTTCGTCCTCAACTATTGCCCCGTCTCGGCGGGGCTTTTTTTATCCAGAGCGCACGACGCTGTTCAGTTGATCTTTGGCCAGTGCCGCATTCAAGTCACCGCCTGTCACTCATATATGCGACAATGCCGCCGATTGTGAGGCCGGCGAAGGCGATCAGCCCTGAAATCCCGAGCCGATCGCCTTCATCCTTTTCCACTCCTCGAAAGCGGGCTGGGCCGCCTTACGGTCTCGATCACCCCGGTCTTCGTAGCTGCGACTGTTGTTGGCAGCCTGTCTCCGGCGATGAACGCCTCAGGGGCGAGCCGCCTCAGTGACACGTCAGAAATCAAGGCAGCCTGTTGCGACAGTAACTGCGGTTGCATCGCTCCTTCCGTCCCATCAAGGGTTCCGGAATGCCGATTTACAACAGCACAGAAAATAAAGATTGAAATCGGCCCCGCCCCCAAAGCTTTTATCAGGCCGTACTGTTCTCCCTCGAAGATCTCTGTGTTAGGTCAGCCCAAAAGCGCCACCCCTGCGCGCGACCAAACTATGCTCTCGATATCCAAGGCAGGCGTTAGCATTGAAGGTTTACCGTCCAGAGATTGACGGCCTAAGGGCCATATCGGTGATCGCGGTTATTCTCTATCACGCCGAGTTCACGGTTGCCGGCCACACCTTGCTTCAGGGTGGATACATTGGCGTCGACGTATTTTTTGTTATCAGCGGCTTCCTGATTTCCCAGATTCTGCTGACAGAAATCGAGGCAACAGGGCGCATTGATTTCCTTAAATTCTATACGCGGCGTGCCCGGCGAATTCTGCCGGCCTTGTTCGCGGTCATCTTCGCGACAATGCCCTTCGCTTATTTCCTCTTGTTGCCATCGGAACTGCTGGACTACGCGAATTCCATCGGTTCCTCGCTCCTGTTTGGATCGAACATCTATTTCTATTTTACCGCGGCCCAGTACGGCGAGCCCATTACCCTTCTCAAGCCTTTTCTTCACACCTGGTCGCTGAGCGTCGAAGAGCAGTTTTATATCGGCTTTCCGATCTTATTGCTGATCGTGCGCCGATATTTCAAATCAAGGTTTTTGCCATGCGTGCTACTCGTGGCGGCCCTCAGCTTTGCATTCTGTGTGGTAACGGTACGGCATGATCTACAACAGGCCTTTTACTCACCACTTACCCGCGCCTGGGAACTGCTCGCCGGAACGCTTCTCGCCTATCAGGAGGTGAGGCGTGGACGAATTCGCCCTCAGCCGCTGCTCGCGGCGGCCGGGCTCGTCCTTGTTCTTGGTTCCCTCATCTTGTTTGGAAAGGATACGGTTCATCCTGGCCGGGTCACTGTGATCCCAGTGATCGGGACCTGTCTGGTGCTCGCATTCGCCAGCCGTGAGAACGCAGCCGGGCGCCTGTTGGCTTCTCGGCCTGCGGCGCTCACCGGATTGGTATCCTACTCCTTATATTTGTGGCATTATCCGATCTTCGCCTTCTGGCGGCTGACAAGTCTGAACTTCGACAATGGCGACAAGTTTCTTGCCATTGCGGCGACCGCACTGGTCGCGGTCGTGAGCTTCGTCATCATCGAAAAGCCCTTTCGCTTCACCAGGAGAAACCGCGCCTTCTGGATCTCCCTCGGCTCCTCAGTCGCGACCATCACGGCTGCTGTTCTGTCAGCAATCACTATGGCCGGTTTTCCTCACAGGCTGGATGAAGTCTATCCACCTCTCGCGCAGGCCAACGAAGCACGGCTCGAAAGCACTTTTCTTAGCTTGAACGACAACATTCAAGCTGGGAAACCCGTTATCTTCATCATCGGGGACTCGCACGCCAGAAACTGGTCAATCGCGCTGAAAAACTACATCGATAGCGACCGATATCAAGTCGTGGCCCTCAGCTATTTGAACTGCATGGTGGAGATCAAGAACGACATCGTTAAGGCCCCCTCTCGCGCCAGCATCTACGACAAATACTGCATTCCCTTTGAAAAATATATCAACGACAAATCATTGCTCAGCCGAACGAAAGCGATCTTCCTCACGAGCCTCCGGCCTTTCGAGTACACCGTCAACCCCTTCCGGTTTGAGCTTCTTTCCTGGATGAAAAGCCACTCGGATAACGCACGCATTTTCGTTTTCGGAAATTATTTCCAGCTCGACCAATTGCACTCGTGCCTGGGGCTGATGTTTCAGAGAAAATCCGATGCCTCCATATGCTTGCGGGAAGCGACCTATCCGCCGGCCAACCAGGATTTGGCGCAACTGCCATTTTTCCCGCCCGATCTTGCCTTCACCTACGTCGATACCGTCAAGCTTCACTGCGATTATGACAAGGAGAAATGCCTGACCAGCAGCAGGGGTGTTCCGTTCATCACAGACTGGAACCATATGACAGCAGAATTTTTGACGACCTTGATTGGTGACATCCTGGAAAAGAGAACCGCCGATCTGCGGAGCGACGGTCTGCTCGATTTCCTGGTACCGCCGCACGCCACGGAAGCCGAACAAACGGCAAGTTCTCAGCCGAACTCCGGCGCCACGTCCGCCGCTTCTCCATCAAATTAAGCTTCTAGTTAGACCCCGAGAACGACGGTGAACCTGGTGTTCAAGTCCGGACTTTCGGAATACCGATCGTCCCGATCAGTTGGTTCTCATCGCCCATGAACTGGCAAGCAGACGATGAGCACCTTCCACGCCTGCCCATTTCCGATCACATGAAACCCGGATTTCGCGGCATATACTGCGTCCAGTCTCCATAGCCAGGTGATGCCATCAACAGCATCGGAAAGCTGATCCGCATGCCTTGAGCGACGGCCAGGCTCAAGGCGCAGTCGCATGTTCCCGGCAGGAACGCCGAGATCTTCTCGGCAGAGCCATCCGCCGCCAGCTTCAAGGCCGTCGCAAAGGCATCATGAAGGACGGCGGCATGCGTCACGGCAAGCGGGCCGATATGCCCATTGGCGCCGACATAGCAGTAGCCGACCAGATCATTGCCGTCATAAAGCAAAATCCCTGTGATCCTCAGATCGTCGAACAAATAGCGGTGATGCTTCTCCCGCGAGACACCGATGGCACGGCAATCGATCTCGCCGAGGCTGGTCAGGGTGGCGGCGCTGTTATCGATGGCGACGGCGCGCAGTGGCGCTTGCGGCAATGTCTGGCTCAGCCGCTCGCGCCCGGCATTGAAGAAATAGACCGGCATCTTCGGAAAGAGGCCGTGCCTGATATAAAGCCCCTGCGAGACGCGGTTGAAGGTGAAGGTGATGAGCGCCTTATGCACGGCGCCCGATTTCCGTGCGTGCTCGAGGGTTCGTTCCAACAGCGCATCGCCGATACCCTGCCCTTGTCGGGTGGGATCGACGAACAACTGGGCGAGAAACCAGAGACGTCCGCAAACCCAGCTCCAGGCAAAGCCGACGATTTCGCCGCCTTCTTCGGCGAGCCAAAGGCCGTCCGGATCACCCTTGAGGGAAAACAACTGAAAGTCTGGGGGGCTTGGCATCACCATCGGCCCGAAGCCATGCCGGATAGTCAGTTCGTTGATGCTGGCGACCACCAGCGCATCGCTGGCGGCCAAATCTTCCAGCCTGGCAGGCCTGTAGACAAGCGGCATCTGACAACCCCGCAATCTTTCCGCGACAGAGCGCGAGCAAACGCTTGTGAGGATAACATATGATTTGACAGTTTTGTCCTGCTGGCTGCGTCAGTTTTCTTGCTCTGGTGCCATATCTGAAACCGTCACATTGACGTTGGCGGCACGGCCGGCTGATATTTCTCCTACAGAAGGCGCAAAGTGGGGCGGGTTTGCTTGAAAAAATTCTTATCGCTGTGCGCGGGGATTGGGCTTCTCGCATCAGGGGTGACTGCACAAGATGCAGCGCCGGGATCAATCGAGGAACTCATGAATGACCTTGCAAGCACCAACCCTTTAGTGCACGCGATTTTCGCAGATCATATCGATGAAGCGAAGGAGGTAAACGCCAAGTTCCAGGCAGGACATGAGGAGGCCGCGTCAAAAGCCGCGTACGACATGTTTCGAAAATACAGCCAGGCGGCATTCTTGGCTGCGAGCGACGGTTCTGCGATCGAGGTACTCAAGAAGGCAGGCGATGTCATTGATGCTCTAGGCGATCACTATCCGCGAGGGTGCATGGAATTCGTTTCAAATGATATCTCGTCCGAAGCGCTGTCTATCGCCAGCGTCAATGAGGCCTATCGGAAGTATCAGGAGGCTGAGCGTGTTGCCTATGAGGACGCGAAGCTCCGAGCCGATTCCGAGGATGGAGATAGGAGAAATGTTTAAGGTCGTTACCGAGGATCTGGGCGAAAGCAGCGCCGAGAGGCGCACGTTACTTAACCCAAGGAACGCTTCGGCTATCGTACTATGCGCAATCATAAGAAAGAACTTCAACATATCGGCTGTGCGGGAGCCGCTGCGCGGGCAATACGCGAGGGCCAGCATAACATCGAAGAAATAGCACCCACGGTTGCCGTCGATGGTCAGATATAGCGGCTGAACCGCGTCCAGCACTGCGCAAAGCGGTCTGAGCGCTTGGATTGCTGAGACCTCCACGAAGCATGCGGCTCCCTCCTCGGCCCCTAGGTGCAGGCGGCAATCATGCCTCAGATGACCCGCATCCCAACTCACCGACCGTCTACATCCGCTTGTTAGCAATTTGTTGACCATAAGCTGCCTTTACTGATCGGGATGGATGCGGCGTTCCCGCCCGTCGTCGAGTGTTTGGTATAGGACGGGTTTGTTCGTGTTGAAGTATTCACTGCAAGGTTTGTCAGGCGGAGCCTTGCGCGGAATTGCCACTCTGCTCTCACGGGCAAAACGCTTGGCAGCGCAGACCATTCTGCCGGCGCTGTTTGCCCTGCCGGCACTTGTCGGATCTGCATCCCTCGCCTCAGCCGAAGACCGGGCGCTGAAGCTGTTCTTTACCCATACGGGCGAAAGGGCCACGATTACCTACAAGCGGGATGGAAAGTTCGATTCAAGGGGCCTTGCCCAGATCAACCGGTTTCTGCGCGACTGGCGGAGGAACGAGCCGACACGGATGGATCCGCGGCTGCTTGACCTGGTCTGGGAGGTGTATCAGCGCAGCGGCGGCAAGGATTATATCCACGTCGTTTCCGCCTATCGCTCGCCCGCGACCAACAACATGCTGCGCAACCGCTCGCGCAGCACCGGCGTCGCCAAGAAGAGCCAGCACATGCTTGGCAAGGCGATGGATTTCTACGTTCCCGGCGTGAAGCTTGCGACGCTGCGGGCGATTGCCATGCAGATGCAGGTCGGCGGTGTCGGCTATTATCCGACCTCGGGATCACCCTTCGTGCATCTCGACGTCGGCAATGTCAGGGCCTGGCCGCGGATGTCGCGGCAGGAACTCGCGCGAATATTCCCGAACGGGAAGACGATGCATCTCCCGGCCGATGGCCGGCCGCTGCCGGGGTACAGTCAGGCGGTTGCGAACTACAGGAAACGCGTCAGCTCCACCTCGATCGAGATCGCCAGCACCGCTGGAGAAGACGAAGACGTGGCGGCCTCGAGCACGCCGAGCGGCGACACCAAAGACAGCACGCTGGTGACGGCGTTGCTGCCGGCGCCGAAAAGCCGGGCCTTGAATGCGCTCGCGCAGCAGACCGGCGCGGTCGGAGACGACAAAGGCTCCGCTGGGGATATTCCATCTTTGCCGATCCCGATACCAGCGATGCGCCCGGTCGCCCTGGCGCACGCCAGCGCGAACGACAAACTGGTGACTGCGTCGATCGGCCCGATTGCTGCACTTCCAGAGAGACGGCCGCCCGCATTGCCGGCTCACGCGCGCTTTCATCCCGTCGTTGCCGCACAGCAGACCTCCAGGCACGGCGCTGACATGATCGCCTCCCTGCCGATGACCGCTTCCTGGGAAGAAGCAGATTTCCTTGGATCGACGTCCGAAGCGGCGCTGATGCAATGGGCTCTGCATTCACCGGGCGAGACGATTGGCTTAAGTGCGCCGCGTGTCTCTCCCCGCACGGTTCACCGTGAGGCGAATGGCGCGGCTGCAGACGAGAATGCCGTTCCGGTCGCCGCCACAGGTCCGTTCGACACCAGCCGGTTTTCGGCGCTCCCGGAGGGTTGACCTTGATCGTCAGCCTGCGCGCTGCGCCTGAGCGCTCGTTGAGATCATGATACGGCGGCCTCGATGCGGCGCACGGGAACGCCGGTGAACGTTCGCTGCGTGCTCGTTGCCGCCGATCGCGAAGACATAGCGTCCGGACCGCCTACTCCGCCACAATAAGCCGGCGGGCTCCGTCTGACATGACCTCGCGGAGAACTGTGTGGCGATGCCGATATAGCCGGGTGCCGTTTGCCAACCCAGCCCTTCCCCACACAATCAGCAAGGCGAGCCGATCAAACGAAACGGCCCGCCTCAGTTGCTCAACGACACCTGGTTTACCGCGGAATCCCGCCCACACCCGAGTTGGGCCCGGCATTCGGGTCGGCCGTCGGCCTGGGCGCAGCTGTGCTTGCGGTTAGTCGCAGACAATGCCGTAGACTTCGCGATATTGTTCCAACTGTTCTTTCGGGCCTGCCAACAGCAGCGGGCAAGCGGTGTAGTTTCCCTTTATTTTGCCATTCTCGACATAGAGCCAGTCAAAGATATCCGACCTCTTGAACTCGACGCGATCCCCTTGTTTGATGTTGTGGATGTACTCCGGCCTATCGCCAAGAAGAGCGGTGAAATCGTCACCCGACGCCTCGATCTGGTAGACCCACATGAATTCCACATCAGGCGCCGTTTGATCCGTGGTCAGGACCACGCCCTTGCCCTTGTCCGTGAAACCCAGCTTGATGCTGTAATTTTCGGTTCCGGCCGGTGGATTGTGCAGTTTCTGGAGGAAGCCGCCCAACTCTCTTATGGATTTCTCATGCGCTTTCGCCATGGCCGGATCGCCTGGCGCAATCTTCTGGATGTTTGGATTGTCTTTGGCCAGCGCGGATTCGGCGGGAATGGAGGCAATTGAGAGCACAAGCATTGAGACGAGTGAAATGACACTGCGCAACATTCGATAGGCCTTAATTCGTCGTGACTGTACGTCGCAACATAGCTATCTCAGGTTGATCTTCAATACCGGTTTGATGCACCGGCGCCGCCGCTGTAAAGCGGGTCGCATCAAATTTGATTCACGCCCTTGTCCCGATTGCCGCCCGTGGCGCTTGGCTGATCATTCCAAGGGCAAGGCCCTATACTCCGATCGAATGACTGGTGTTCCCTTCGGCTTGAGCGTTTACTGGATCAATCCGGCGGAGGAGGCAAACCATGGCCATGTATCTCACGCGCTTCAGCTACACGCCCGAGACCTGGGCGCGCATGATCGAAAACCCCGAGGATCGCCGGGAGGCGGCGCGCAGCTACATTGAATCCGTCGGCGGAAAGCTCCACGGGTTCTGGTATGCGTTCGGCGAGCATGACGGATGGAATTTGTGGGAGGCGCCCGACAATGTGTCGATGGCGGCTGTCACTCTTGCGATCGGCGCGGGAGGTGCGCTCAGCTCGATTGAGACCACTGTCCTGATCGACGTCGAGGATACGATCCGAGCCTTGGAAAAGGCGAAGTCGATCCGGTATCGCCCGCCGGGAGCGTAGGCCGCGGTACGAGATGGCGAGAGTTCATCGACCCGGCCTGTGAGGAAGACCACACCGCCGGGAACCGATCGATCACTGCACGCTGCCGTGGCGTGCTCGCCAAGAGACAGGGCACGCCACTTGCTGATTTCGCGAAAGCGTTCTGTAGCTGCCCGGGCAGGCCTGGGGAAATCTCAGTGAACAACTGAAATCACCGAAATTCCAGCTTCCTCCGCAGCGCGAATGAGTGCGGCACGGGCTATCTTGGACGGGACATTGCCCTGAATGGCCTCCAGGCATGTTTTCACCGCCGCGATATATTGCTCGCCATCGTCCGACGGCCAGGCGCCAATGAGAGCGTCCGCGACGTCGCTGAGCGACCGAACCAGTCTGTGTTTTTCCCGTCCCCCCCCTCACAAGCATCAGAGGAACGAAGTCTTCGCTTCGATGCCAATCCACGATACCAGCCGTTTGCATTGCAAATACTCTCCTTGCCTCCCAGAAGACTTCTCGATTGCCACGCCCCTCCACCGCCCGAGATGGATCAACAGCTCGGGCGCTTATCGGGAAGGGTCTGAGCGGAGCTCAGCAACAACGAGGAAATCCTCCCTGATGCCCTTCCAACAAGGACGGGCAGAATTTAACTCAGATGCCCGCGAGGGAAAGCGGGACCTAAGTCGGACTGGTCGTCCTCGGGAGCAGCTCTCATATTTATGTGAGGCAATGTGAATATCCGCGGGAGGAGGGCGGAACAGGAGGAAGTCATGAAATTCGGTCCCGCCAATCACGAAGAGCGCTGCTCGGAAGGCCACAGTTCGGCATCAACCATCGCAACAATCGAAGCCGCGCTTTCCGCCGATCCTGATATCGACAGCTCTGCCATCGAGATCAGGATGCTCGGGCCCGTGGTGCTGCTCGAAGGCTTCATAACCAAGGCCGAAGACCGCGAAAAAGCGATCTCGATCGCAGCGATGATCGTCGGCTGGGAGAATGTCCACGATCGGATGCTGAGCCGCTTTCCCACGCAGGAATGAACGGTTGTCGGCGCCGCTGACCAAGGCCCGAGACGATGGCGACAATCCCGCCGCGAACACCGCGATCATGTCACTGGCATGATCGCGGCGGCCGAACAGCATCCAGCGCAGGCTCAAGGCTTGGGAGCTGGGGCAATCCTATCCATGGAGCGGCTTTCTCATTCTTATGAGAGGCACATTTGCACCGCCGCGGCCGTCTTCCACTCGCTCGATGGCTTGATAACCGCAAACAAGATAGAGCGGTTCACCCGATAGCGTAGCCATCAATTCGATATCGCGAAAGCCTTCATTGCGCGCCGCC
Source organism: Rhizobium etli CFN 42 (assembly GCF_000092045.1). Classification (NCBI taxonomy): domain Bacteria; kingdom Pseudomonadati; phylum Pseudomonadota; class Alphaproteobacteria; order Hyphomicrobiales; family Rhizobiaceae; genus Rhizobium; species Rhizobium etli. Next base: position 3,347,888 of record NC_007761.1, read on the forward strand.
TCCTCGCAGAGAGCCATGATCCGCCGCCCCACGCCACGCCGAGTAAAGTTCGGGTGCGTGTACATCGCCCTTATGCGCGCCGCGTCTTTGGCAGGATCGAGCAAAGCGGCATCGCGGCCGGGAGTGCGATCTCCGCCGTACAGCGTCGCTCGTCGGCTCCACCCGCCACAGCCCGCCAAGACGCCGCCGATCTCGACAACAAAATAGGTGCCGTCCTCGATCAACTGGCTATCGAGTCCCATGAAGGCTCGGCTCGACGAAATCTGTTCGGGCGTCAGAAAAGGTTTCTGATTTTCTGAGATGGCCGCATCCATCAACAATTTGAGGTCGGCCAGATCACTATGGCTGGCCAGTCGATGCCTGAGTAGCTTTTGTTCCATTTTTCGCCGCCTTTGACTTGGCAGCCCCGGTTTGGCCAGTCTGCGGCGCGTCTTGCATCTGTGTGGGCAGCCGTGCCTTTGGTCATTGTAACAAGCGGGAGGTTTTAATTGAAGTACGATCTTGCGGCCGGATTTCCGCGTCGATCACACTCAAATCTTTTATCCAAGGGGCAACAGAAGGTTCCCGGCTAGATGTCGGTCGGCGGCCGGACTTCGGTTTCACGATCCGGATGCTGGTGGTTCGTGCGGCTGATCCGCAGGCACATCTCCGGATTGTCGGCGTAGGTGGTATGCTCGCCGGGAAACTCAGAATCGACGCCGCCGCCAATAGAACCAACCGACGGTCAAACCTGCTGAAATCCCGGAAAGCGGCTACTCGCTCTGCCTGAGATTCCGGATCCGATCAAACAGCACCGCCAGCACGATCGCCCCGCCGATAAAGGTCCCCTGCCAGAAGGCGTTGATGCCGAGCAGGCCGAGGCTGTTGCGGATCACTTCGATCAGCGCCGCGCCGACCAGGGCGCCGAAGGCGGTGCCGACGCCGCCGGCGAGATTGGCGCCGCCGATGACGGCGGCGGCGATGACCTGGAGCTCCATGCCGGCGCCGATATTGGTGGTGACGGCGCCGAGCCAGCCGGTCTGGACAATGCCGGCAATGCCGGCCGACAGCGCCGAGATCATGTAGACGGCGATCTTGATACGACGCACGGGAACGCCGGTCAGCGTTGCGGCGTGTTCATTGCCGCCGATGGCGAAGACATAGCGACCGAAGCGCGTCCAGCGCAGCACGAAGCCGGTCAGAAGCGCCAGGATGATCATGTAGAGGACCGGATTGGCGATGCCGAGGAACCAGGCGCCGCCGCCGAGTGCCAGGAGCTTGTCGTGATCGGGACCGAACTGGAAGACGACGGTGTTGTTGGAAGCGACCATCGCCAGGCTGCGCGCCACCGACAGCATGCCCAGGGTGACCACGAAGGGCGGGAAGTCGAGATAAGCGATCATCACGCCGTTGAAGGCGCCGACGACGAGCGCCGTGCCGATTGCGGCGGCTATGCCGATTTCAATGCCGTAGCCGGCATGCATGGTCACCGCCAGCACCATGCTGCAGAGGCAGAGCACCGAGCCCACGGAGAGGTCGATGCCGCCGGTGATGATGACGAGCGTCATGCCGAGCGCGATGATGGCGACAAAGGTGACGTTGCGGGTGATATTGTAGAGGTTCTTCGCCGTGGCGAAGGAATCGGTGGCGAAAGACAGGAAGAGGCAGGCGAGAATGACGGCGATCAGCACCCAGAAGGTCTGGCTGCCGATGAACTCCGAAAGCCGGCTTCGCTCTCTCTGCGCAATCGTCTGATCGAGGGTAACTGCCATTGCTGACCTTCTTTTCTGCCCAGTGCCGCGCTGCTCAAACCTGTTCGATGGCGCCTGTTATGAGACCCGTCACTTCCTCCGGCGAGCTCGCCGCGATCGGTTTGTCGGCGACTTTCCGGCCGCGGCGCATGACGATGACCCGGTCGGCGACGGTGAAGACGTCGGGCATGCGGTGGCTGATCAGCACGACCGCGATGCCGCGATCGCGCAGCTCGCGGATGAGATTGAGCACCTCCGCCACCTGGCGAACCGATATCGCCGCCGTCGGCTCGTCCATCAGCACGATCTTCGCCTCCGACAGCATGGTGCGGGCGATCGCCACCGCCTGCCGCTGGCCGCCCGACATCTGCTTGACGAGATCGCGCGGGCGGGTTTCCGATTTCAGCTCCTTGAAGATCTCGCCGGCGCGCCGGTACATCGTCTTGTAATCGAGGATGCGCAACGGGCCGACGCCGCGGCGCAGTTCGCGGCCGAGGAAGACGTTGGCGGCGGCCGTCAGATTGTTGCAGAGCGCCAGATCCTGATGGACGATTTCGATGCCGTGCTGGCGCGCCTCGACCGGCCGGTGCATGACGATTTCCTTGCCGTCGAGCCGCATCGTGCCCTCGCTCGGGCGGAAATTGCCGGCGATCATCTTGACCAGCGTGCTCTTGCCGGCGCCGTTATCACCCATCAGGCCGACGACTTGGCCGGCTTCGAGGGTGAACGAAACGTCGTTCACTGCCTGGATGGCGCCGAAATGCTTAGAAATATTGCTGAGTTCGAGAACCGCTGCCAGCCGACCTTCCTCCCCTGATGTCGCAGACCTGCAGTCGCGGCCCGCTGGCCGCCAGGCGCCTGCGATCTCGCTTTGCCAAGCTCCTCCCGGAAAAGCGATTATTTTCATTTACGCAAAAGCCTGAAGAATCGTCAATCAATTGTCCGCGCAAACAGCCTGCGAAGGCAAAAATCTACTTCACCGCGAAAATACAGATTGACGCCGGAAACGCTGGGATATTAGCTGTTGCTGGGAGAGAGACCATGCTGATCCTTGTCACCGGGGCTACGGGCAAGGTCGGGCGGCGCTTCATAACTGGGCTGCTTGACGAGCCGAAGTTTTCCAATGCACGCATTCGCGCGCTTTGTCACAACCGCATGATCGAAGAGTCCGACCGCATCGAGGTGGCCAAGGGTTCGATCGCCGACAGCGCCGTCGTAGCGGCGGCGATGGAAGGCGTCACCCATGTGCTGCATCTTGCCACCTGCAAGGAAACGCCTGACGATGTGATGGACGTTACCGTCAAGGGGCTATTCTGGCTGCTCGAGGCCTTTCGCCTAAGCCCGACGGCGCGGCAGTTCATCCTCATCGGCGGCGATGCCGGCATCGGCCATTTCTTCTATCGTCACGATGGACCGGTGACCGAAAAGACGCCGCATCGCGCCTATCCCGGCTGCTACGCGCTCTCCAAGGTGCTGGAAGAGGTGATGCTGGAGCAGTTCGCCATTCAATACGGCATCAACAGCTGCTGCCTGCGGGCGCCCTGGATCATGGAGAAGGACGATTTCAAGTTTACCCTCTCTTTTGGCGACGATGTGTTCGGCGGGCCGGACTGGAAGAGCCTGGTGCCGCCGGCCGATGCGGCGCGTTACGCGCGCGACGGCACGGTGCCGCTGCTGCGAGATGCCGACGGGCGGCCGCTGAAGCGCAATTTCGTCCATGTCGACGACCTCGTCTCGGCGGTCCTGGCGGCGATCGACAACCCGCGCGCCGTGGGCCAGCTCTTCAACATCGCGATGGATCGGCCGGTCGATTACGGCGAGGTCGCCGCGTATCTCGCCCGCACGCGCGGGCTCGGCTCCGTCGACATCTCGAGCGAATATCACTCGAACTGGATGGACAACAGCAAGGCGAAGTTCCTCTTGGACTGGCGCCCCGTCTACGATCTGGAAAAACTCATCGATTCAGCCTGGGAATACCAGCGTTCAGGGGAGGAGCCTCGTATCGTCTGGTATCCCGGTTGATAACAGGGCGGGCGAAGGCGTCCGCCTTTTCAAAAAGGGAGGAAGCTATGAGGAAGGCATTATTGCTGGCTGCTGCTGCAGTCCTGGCGTTCACGGCCGGTGAGGCCATGGCCGCCAAGAAGCAGCTCGTCATCGTCGTCAAGGGCCTCGACAATCCGTTCTTCGAGGCGATCAACCAGGGTTGCCAGAAGTGGAACAAGGAAAACGCCTCGGCCGAATACGAATGCTTCTATACCGGCCCGGCATCGACCTCAGACGAGGCCGGCGAAGCGCAGATCGTCCAGGATATGCTCGGCAAGGCGGATACGGCGGCAATCGCCATCTCGCCGTCAAACGCCAAGCTGATCGCCCAGACGCTGAAAACGGCCAATCCGAGCGTGCCTGTGATGACGCTCGATGCCGATCTGGCGGCGGAAGATTCGGCTCTGCGCAAGACCTATCTCGGCACCGACAACTACCTGATGGGGGCGCGGATCGGCGAATATATCAAGAAGGCCAAGCCGAAGGGCGGCAAAATCTGCACCATCGAGGGCAATCCCGGCGCCGACAATATCCTGCGCCGCGCCCAGGGCATGCGTGACACGCTGAGCGGCAAGAAGGGGCTCGACGCCCTGAAGGGCGAAGGCGGCTGGACCGAGGTGGCGGGCTGCCCGGTCTTTACCAATGACGACGGCGCCAAGGGCGTTCAGGCGATGACCGACATCCTCGCCGCCAATCCCGACCTCGACGCCTTCGGCATCATGGGCGGCTGGCCGCTGTTCGGCGCCCCGCAGCCCTATCGCGACCTGTTCAAGCCGATGGCCGACAAGATCGGCAAGAACGAGTTCGTCATCGGCGCCGCCGACACGATCGGCGACGAAGTGGCGATCGCCAAGGAGGGCCTGGTGACGGCGCTCGTCGGCCAGCGGCCGTTCGAAATGGGCTACAAGGCGCCGACCGTGATGATGGACCTGATCTCAGGCAAGAAGGTCGATGATCCGGTCTTTACCGGCCTGGACGAGTGCACCAAGGACACAGTCGACACCTGCATCCAGAAGTGATGCCTCAATCGGAGCGCCCACTCAGCTGGGCGCTCCTTTCGACTTCCGAAAAGATCCAGTCGGAAAAAGCGCGCATGGCCGGCGTGACCGGCCGCGACTGCAGGCGCGTCAGCCAATAGCTTCCGAGGGAGATGGCGGTGGCGAAGGGCTGCACGATCGCGCCCGAACAGAGATGCCTTGAAAACATCGAGGGCGGGGCGAGCGCCACGCCGAACCCCTGCAGGGCGGCGTCCATCATGCCGACGGAGGAATCGAAGACAATGCCGGCATTGACCTGGGGAGCCGCCGGCACCCCGGCGGCGGCAAACCAGGTGCTCCACTCATCCGTGCGGTAGCTGCGAAGCAGCGTCACTCCGGCGAGGTCTGCCGGCGATCGGAGATCGTCGGCCAGTTTCGGGATGCAGAGCGGCGAAAGTGGCGCTTCGAACAGGCGCTGCGCATCGGTGCGGTGCCAAGAGCCGCTGCCGAAGCGGATGGCGAAATCGAGCCCTTCCGCCGCCGGATCGACGCGGTTGTTGTTGGTGGAAATGCGCAGATCGATGAAGGGATGCCGCTGCTGGAAATCCGCAAGCCGCGGCAGGAGCCAACCGACGGCGAAGGTTCCGACGACGCCGAGGAACATGAGCTCGCGCACCTGCCCGGCCTCGATCCTGTCCAGCGTCGTCGCCATCTGGTCGAAGGAGGCGGTGACCGTCGGCAGCAGCGCTTCGCCTTCCGCGGTGATTTTCAGCCCGCGCGGCAGACGCTGGAACAGCGCGACGCCGAGCCGCTTTTCCAGCCCCTTGACCTGCTGGCTGACGGCCGCCTGGGTGACGCAGAGCTCGATTGCGGCGCGGGTAAAGCTCAGATGCCGTGCCGAGGCTTCGAAGGCTCTGAGGCCGTTCAAGGGGAGGAATTGGCGAACCATCGAAGCCCTAGAATTTCTTGCAGCTGCTGCGAGATATCATCGTTTGCCCCTGGAAAACAGGGCCGCTAAACGCCTCCCAGGGCGCATTTTGCGCTCGTGGCGACCGCCCTGGCGATGTGGAGGATGATTGTGAGAAACCTTGGCATAAAATTTTTGTCAGCAGCTTTGATCTCGGCATGCGCTGCAGCAAGCGGCTTTGCCGCCGATGAGGCGGAGGTGCGATCGATCGCGGATGCGGCGATCAAACCGATCATGGAAAAATACGCCATTCCCGGGGTGGCCGTCGGCATCACCGTCGACGGCCACGATCATATCTTCACCTACGGCGTCGAATCAAAGGAGACGGGCAGACCGGTGGCGCCGACCACGCTCTTCGAACTTGGCTCGATCAGCAAGACCTTCACCGCGGCGCTCGCCTCCTATGCCGAGGCGACGGGAGAGCTCTCTTTGTCCGACCCGGTGGCTCTTCTGGCGATGAAGGGAAGACCGTTCGGTGATGTCCCGCTGATTAATCTCGGCACCCATACGGCCGGCGGTTTTCCGCTGCAGGTGCCCGACGACCTCAAAAGCGAAGGTCAGCTAATGGCATATCTTGCGGCCTGGCGCCCCTCCTACGCGGCCGGAACCCGGCGCAGCTATGCCAATCCGAGCATCGGCATGCTCGGCTTCATCACGGCGAAAGCCATGTGCGGCGATTTCGCGGATCTGATGGAAGGCAGGCTGTTTTCCGCGCTCGGCTTGAACAGCACCTATCTCAACGTGCCGAAGTCGCGGCAGGGCGATTACGCCCAGGGTTATAAGCGCAGCGGCGAGCCGGCAAGGCTGACGCCGGCCCTGCTTTCCGCCGAGGCCTATGGCGTAAGGTCCACTGCCGGCGACATGATCCGCTTCGTCGGCGTCAATATGGGCACGGCAAAGCTCGACGGAAAACTGCAGCAGGCGATCGACAAGACCCACACCGGTTATTACAGCGTCGGGGCAATGGTCCAGGACCTGATCTGGGAGCAATATTCTTTTCCCGTCCCCCTGCAGAGCCTGCTTGACGGCAATTCGCCGGCGATGCTGAAGACCACCACGGTCGCCGCGCTGCAGCCGCCGATGGCGCCGCGCGGCGATGTCTGGATCAACAAGACCGGTTCGACCAATGGCTTCGGCGCCTATGTCGCCTTCATTCCCAGCAAGCGCGTCGGCATCGTCATCCTCGCCAATAAAAATTACCCCAATGAGGACCGGGTTGCCGCGGCCTATCGGGTATTGACCGCGCTCGCGGCCGATTGATCGAAAACAGCGCCACGGATGCGGGGCCGACTGCCTGTCGCGGCCTGCCTCGATCCGAACCGATGCGCTGTCCTTGAGAGTCGGACTTTAGCCCGATGCGCGCCTTCGCCCGTGTGATAGAGAAATTGCCTTGAGGAAATGCTGCGACGCAACAGGGCCACAATCTTGCGAAATACACTACGAAAATCGAGCGGCACGGCGGCATGTACACGCCCATCTTCGCTGCCCTGCAAAGAGGGAAATACTACTCAGGGTAACATGGATTAATAATTAAGATTAATAAGCGAGTATTTTCTAGAATTGTTCGAGGTAATTGCCAGTTCTTACAGGTGATGCTAATGGATAATCACCTTTCTTCAAGTCAAGAGGCGCAATCCAGTGAAAAGCGTATTGATATCTGGTGGAGCAGGGTTTATCGGCTCGCATCTTTGCGATCGGCTTTTGCTTAGGAATGACGTTCAGAAGCTCGTCGTTGTTGATAATCTCTGGACGGGACTATTCGAGAATATTTCGCACATCAGGGATCCCCGCTTTCACTTCGTGAAATCGGACGTCGAGACCTTGCAGACTTCGGAAAAATTCGACGAGATCTACCATCTCGCCTCCCCGGCATCGCCGCCCTGGTACATGAAGGAACCGAAGCGGACGATTTCGGCGAACCTCCTCGGCGCGTTCCGGCTTCTCGATCTGTTGAAGAAGGGCGGGCGCTTCGGTTACACCTCCTCCTCCGAAATCTACGGCGATCCTCTGGTGTCGCCGCAGCCGGAATCCTACAAGGGGCAGGTCGACTGTACCGGCCCGCGCTCGTCCTACGACGAGAGCAAGAGATGCACCGAAGCGCTGCTGTTCGAGATGCAGCGCACCAAGGGGCTGAACGTCAAGGTTATCCGCCCCTTCAATATTTACGGTCCGCGCACCCGACCCGACGACGGCCGCGCCGTCTCCAACTTCGTCACCCAGGCGCTTTCGGGCCGCCCGATCACCGTATTCGGCGACGGCAAGCAGTCGCGCAGCTGGGGCTATGTCGACGACATCGTCGATGGTTTCGCGCGCTATTTCTGGATCAACGAGACCGACTACAAGGGGCCTTTGAATATCGGCAACGACCGCGAGATCACCGTTCTCGAAGTCGCAAAATATGTTTCCAAGCTGGTCGGCGGCGTGCCGATCGTCTTCGAGCCATCGCCGCCGCAGGATCCGACCAACAGGCGGCCGGACCTGACGCGCGCCTACGCCGTCATGCCCGAGTGGTCGTGCAAGGTCAGCTACGAACAGGGTGTGGCGATGACGCTCGACTGGTTCAGAGAAAAGATAAAGGTGGGGGCGGCCTGATAACCGCCGGGGCTTTAAGGCCCTTCCCGCATTCCGGGCAGGGCCTGGTGCCAGCCTGTGCTAGTGGCGCGTTGAGAGAGTAACGATGCAGGAAATCATTCCGTCCGATCTGGCGACTGTCAATTTTCCCGTACCGATTCACTATCTCGATCTCGCATCGCATCAGCCGGATGCCGTCACTGCGCCGATATCGGCCGGGCTGGTGGTCTTTCTCGCCGACGGCCTCCCCGTCGGACAGGCCTATGTCGACCGGCCCGAAGCTGCGGCCGAGCTTGCCGGACGTGCCGTGCGGCCGGATACGCTTGCGCATGCGCGTGAGGTCGCCCAGCAACCTCTTCAAAAACGCGATGTCAGCATTCTGATCTGCACCAAGGACCGGCCGGAAGAGCTGCGCCGATGCCTCGCTTCGATCCCCGAACAATCGCTGGAGCCGGCCGAGATTATCGTGGTCGACAATGCGTCTTCAGGCGATGCGACCCGCCGTGTGGTCGAGGACGCAGGCGCCACCTATGTCCGCGAAGACCGGGTCGGGCTGGATTTTGCCCGCAATGCTGCCATCCGCGCGGCGAAAACCGAATTCGTCGCCTTTACCGATGACGACGTCGTTCTCCACCAGCGATGGCTGGAGAACCTGATGAAGGCGTTCGACCGGCCGGAGATCGGCTGCGTCACCGGCCTGATCCTGCCCGGAGAACTGGCAACGCCGGCGCAGTTCATCTTCGAAAAGCACTGGGGTTTCGGCCGCGGTTACATCAGGCAGGATTTCGGTCGGGATTTCTACGACAGCCACAGGCGCTACGGCGCGCCGGTGTGGACGATCGGCGCCGGCGCAAGCCAGGCCTTCCGCCGCAAGGTATTCGACGAAATCGGCCTGTTCGACGTCCGCTTGGACATGGGCGCCGCCGGCTGTTCGGGCGATTCCGAATATTGGAATCGGCTCCTCCATCACGGTCATGTCTGCCGCTACGAGCCGACCGCTGTTTCCTGGCATTTTCACCGCAAGGATATGAAGGGGCTCGCCAAGCAAATCTACCAATATATGAGCGGCCATGTCGCAGCCTTGCTGGTGCAGTATCAGAACACCGGCAACAGCGCCAATCTGCGGCGCATCTTCATTTCCTTTCCGAAATATTATGCCGGAAGGCTGCGCCGACGGCTTCGCAAGGGTGCCACGTCGAACGACTTCTTCCTGAGGCAGGAGATGCTCGGAAGCGTCAATGGCGCGCTCTACGTTCTGCGACGATGGAAGATGCCCGCATGGTGAGCGCCGCGACGCCGGATATATCCTTCCTCATTCCTGCCTATAATGCAGAGGATACGCTTGCCGAATGTCTCATCAGCCTGCAGCGGCAGACGCGGACGAACTGGCAGGCGGTGGTGGTCGACGACGGTTCGAGCGACCGCACCTGGGAGGTTCTTCAAGGCATCGCCGCGACGGACGCCCGCATTCTCCCAGTCCGCCAGTCGAACGCTGGTGCGGCGGCAGCGCGAAACCAAGCCGCGCGCCTGGCGGCCGCCCCCCTGCTTTCCATGCTAGACGCCGACGACTGGCTGGATCCGACCTTCATCGAAACCATGCTGCCGATCGCGGAGGATCGATCGCCGCCCGCCATCGCCTATTGCTCCTACCGTCGGGTCGCCCCGGACGGCCGGGTGATGCCGGTGGAACAGGCGCCGGTGCTTGCCGACGATGCCGCCAAGCGCGAATTCTCGTCCTTCTGCGCGCTCGCCATTCATACGGTGGTCTTTCCGAAAAGCCTTTTCGAGCGGGTCGGTGGCATGGATGAGAGCCTGCAGACCTGCGAGGAGTGGGATCTCTGGCTGCGCATGGCCTTTGCAAACGCAGAATTTCACCGTGTCGACGCCTGCCTGGCCTTCTACCGCATGAAGCCGGGCTCGCTTTCCGGCGATCCGACGAAACTGGTGCGTGACGCCATTTGCGTGACGACGAAGGCCGAAGCGCTGTGCAGACAGCACGGCTTGCCCCCCGAGGGTCCGGAGACCGGCTGGATCACACCCGCCGTCAGCCGATTGCGCATGCTCGTCTGGGTCATCGCGGCCAAGCACGATCCGAGCCTGGACGTAGCGACCCTCGCCGCCCTGCTGCCGGACATCCCGGATGCCGCAGGCTATGAGAGTTTTTTTGCCGGCGTGATCCTGCACGGCCTGCAGACCGGCCTCCTCCCCGACCGGGCCGAAGATCTCATCGATGCGCCCGAGCAATGGTGGCCGACTTTCCGTCTGCTCGTCCAGCTGATCCAGCGGCATTCCCTGCCCGGCACCGGCCGCAAGATCCTCGAAGCCGCCGCCTGGCAGCTATCCGCCGGCAACCTTCGGCGATCCTTCACGTTCGGCACGATCCAGGTGGTGAGCGTCGAGCTCGGCGCGCTTTCCAAGGTCATTAGGGCAGAACAGGCCGATACTCTGATCATGCACGGCTTTTCCGGCGACGATCATGTCGGCACCTTCGTTGGGCCGCTCTGGGGCGACCTGTCGATCCGAGCGCAGATCCGGCTGATCCTGCAGGAGATGCAGGCGGGAGAACATCTCGAGCGGCAGCCCACCCTCGCTTATGCGGCTGCCTGGACAAGGGAGGCGCTGCGCGGCTACCGCACCTTCGGCGGGCTCATCCTTCGCAGCGGCCGGCGGCGGGCTCGCCTCGAAAAGCTTCTGGTGCGGACCGGCCGCAATGCCGTCCTGGCCCGAGCGCCGGGCGACATGCAGGATAACGACGCCCGCCTGTCCGACATCCTGCGCGATCTCGAACGCCGCCTGCCACCGGTGCGGCGTCCGGCCGTCTCGAGACCGCAGAAGGAAAAGCCGGCTCGGCAGGCGCAGTCGGTAGAAGACTATTGGGAGCAGGTTTTCGAGCAGCCGGATCCCTGGAATTACCTCTCGGTTTACGAGCAGGTCAAATATGACCAGACATTGAACCTGATCCCGCAGGGGACCGAAACGGCCCTAGAACTTGCCTGCGCCGAGGGGATCTTCACCGAGAAGCTGGCGCGCGCGGTCGACCGGGTGACGGCCACCGATATTTCGCAGCGGGCGATCGACAGGGCGGCCAAGCGCTGCCGCGATCTCTCCAACGTCGAACTCCGGGTTCTCGACTTCGTCAGACAACAGCTCCCCCCAGATCAGGATCTCATCCTCTGCTCGGAAGTGCTCTATTACATGAAGGATGAGAAGATGCTTGCAGATGTCTGCCGCAAGATGGCGGCGGCGCTGAAGCCGGGAGGCTCTCTGATTACTGCGCATGCGCATCTGCGACAGGACGAGCCCGGGCGAACCGGTTTCGATTGGGGCCATCCTTTCGGTGTCGAGACGATCAGACGGGTTCTGGCCGAACAGGCGGGCCTTGCCCTCGAAGAGACGATTGACACCGCGCTTTATGCCATCCATCGCTTCCGCAAAGCCACTGTGGCCGATCCCGTCCTGCGGTTCGAGACGCATGGAACGCCGATGGACGTCGATGTGGCAAAGCACATCATCTCAGGACCGGCGGGCATCGCGCGCGAGGCGGCATGGGCAACCGAGGTAACGACCTCCATTCCCATCCTGATGTATCACCGGATCGCCGAGGACGGCCCCGCCGCGCTGCGGCGCTTCCGCACGCCGCCGGACGTGTTCCGCAAGCAGATGCAATTCCTGCGCCGGCACGGCTATTACGCCGTGACCGCGCCGACGCTCACTAATCTTTTGCGCAGCGGCAAGCCGATCCAGGGCCGGCCCGTTATGCTGACCTTCGACGACGCCTATCTCGATTTCCGCACCAACGCCTTCCCGATCCTGGCCGAGAACGATTTCAGCGCCGACGTCTTCGTCGTCACCGACAAGGTCGGCGGCCGCTCGGACTGGGATCGCGCCTATGGCGAGCCGGCGGCGCTGATGGCCTGGCCGGATATGCAGGAATTGCAGCAGAAAGGTATCAGCTTCGGCTCCCATCTCGCCTCCCACACGCCGGCGAGCGCGATGGAAAACGATGCCTTGCTCGCCGAGGCCTTGCGGTCGCGCCGTGCGCTGGAAACCCGGCTGGGCAGCCCCGTGGTTTCGGTCGCGCTGCCCTACGGCGCCACCGACTTCAGGGTGCCGGGCATTCTTTCCCTTGCCGGCTACACGATCGGCTTCACCACACGCGCCGCGACCGCCGCCGTTTCCGACAATGTCTATGGCCTGCCGCGGCTCGAAGTTCGCGGCGACCGGCCGCTCGAGGCCTTCCCCGCACTGATGGGCCTGCCCGGAGCCTTAATCGGATGACAATCATCAGCACCGCAGCGACCCCTATGATCACCGTCGTCATCCCGGCCTACAACGCCGAAAAGACGCTTCTCGAAACGTTGCAAAGCATCTCGAACCAAACCTACGACAAGCTCGAGATCCTTGTGGTCGATGACGGATCGCTGGACGGCACCTTCGCGCTTGCGAGCGACTATGGCCTCACCGATCACCGCGTCCGCGTTCTCCGGCAGCCCAACGGCGGCGTGGCACGCGCCCGCAACCACGGCATCAGGGAGGCGCTGGGCGCCTTTGTGGCGCCTATCGATGCCGACGACGTGTGGCATCCTGAGAAAATCGAACGCCAGCTTCAGGCGCTTAGAAAATTTCCCGATGGACATGGCGTCGCCTACAACTGGTATGCGGCGATCGACGAAAACGGCGTTATTTTTGGCCATTCACGCCCGGTCATGCACGAAGGCAACATCTTCGAACCTTTGCTGAGGGAGAACTTCATCGGCAATGGCAGCACGCCGCTGATGCCGCGGGCGGAGGTTCTCCGCTGCGGCGGCTACGATGCCGGCCTGCGCGACAGTGGCGCCGAGGGCTGCGAGGACCTGAAGCTCTATCTGGCTTTGGCCGAGCGCCTGCCCTTCGCGCTGGTTCCAGATTTTCTCACCGGTTATCGCTTCACCAGGGGAAACATGTCGAGCAACGCCTATCGAATGCTGAAATCCCACGCCCTGGTGATGGCGCCGATCATCCAACGCTATCCGCATCTGACGCGCGATATTGAGACAGCCAAATTCAATACAGCGCGCTGGTATTTCAACAGGGCGATTGCGGACCGCGACTATGCCCAGCTCAAGAAGCTGGCGCCAATGATGGCGCGGCAATATTCCCCGCAGCTAGTCGTCCATGGCATGCGGCTGCGCTTTCGCCAAGCGAAACGCCATGGCATCCGCATTGCAAAACGCCTCCTCGGAAAGTCTTTCGCTCGGCCGGATGCCCGTCTTGCGGCGGCGGCCCTTCCGCAACCCGGCACAGCGTTCAGCGATCGTTTTATCACGGTCGGCAGAGTGCTCAGCCCGACGTCTCCGCGGATGGCCGACAATGAATAGATTTCGGAAACCCGCTTCCTCCCGGCCAGCCGGCGCCTATAACATGGTTATTGCGGCGCGCTTCCGCGAGCTTTTGCAGCTCGTGCCGGCGCTGCGGCTGAAGATGACGGTGATGATCATCCTCGGTATTCTCACCGGATTTTCGGAGATGGTCGGCATCACCTTTCTGGTAAGCCTCGTCTTTCTCCTCGGACAGCAGGCCCCGGCTTCCGGCTCTGCCATTGCCGGCCTCCCGGCTTTTTTGGGGGGCATCGACCTCAGTCTTTCGAAACCGACGCTGATCGGCATCCTCATCGCCTCCATACTTCTGCGCATTCTTTTGGGATTCGCCAATTCGCTGATCGCAAGTGCGATCAACCACCGGATCAGCGATCGCATGCGTGACCGCCTCTACGCCAAGGTCTTGACAATCCCATTCCAGCGCTTTCAGGCCTATGAGCGCAGCGATCTGATCAATGTGATCGCCACCGAAGCCTATGCGGTGTCCTCGGCGCACGCGAGCCTGGTGCGTTTAGGTGTCAATTTCGGTACGATCCTCATCTTCGGCATCGGCATGCTGGTCATGGCTTGGCCGATCGCCTTGCTCGGCATTGTGTTCGGCTTCATTCATAACTTCGCTTTGGGTTTCTTTGCCGGCGCCTACCGTCGTCTCGGCGCTGCGGCGCTGACGGCCGTCGAAGCATTAACGCAGCTGAGTTGGACAACGCTGCAGACGTTGAAGGCAGTCAAAAGCTTCGGTCTCGAGAAGCGCCATCAACAGCTCTTCGAGGCACTTTCCACGGAAGTCGGCCGGACCTGGCGCCACTCGGACTGGATGGGCGCTGCGACCTCGCTGTTGAGTGAAATCCTGACCTTCGGGGTCATCCTGACGATCATTCTGTCCTCGGAATTCCTGCCGGTGGATTTCAAGGCAGCGCTCTCGGCCACCATCCTTCTTTACCGGCTTCAGCCGCACATAAAGGGATTCGATTCCCAGATCCTGCGTCTTTACGAAATGGAAGCGTCCTTGCAGAACGTATTGTCGCTGCTTTCTGAAAAGGATGACGCCAAGCAGGCCTCGCAAGGAGCGCCTGTCGATCGTCTGGCGGAAGCCATCGTCTTCCACGATGTTTCGTTCACCTATGAGCACGCGACCGCCCCGGCCGTTCACAACCTCAATTTTTCGATCAAAGCAGGTGAATCGACGGCTCTCACGGGACCGAGCGGCTCCGGCAAAACGACAATTCTGAACATGATCCTCGACCTCAATCGTCCAACGCGTGGCATGATCACGATTGATGGTCGGGATCTAGCAACCCTTAACCGACCCAGTTGGCTGCAACTTCTCTCGGTCTCTGGCCAGGATGTGGAGCTAATGGAGGGCACGGTGTTCGACAACATCCGCTTCCGTCGCGATATTTCCGAGCAGGACGTCCGTTGGGCCGCCGATGTCGCCTGCGCCACGGAATTTATCGAAAATTTACCCGAAGGCTTCGATGAGTGGCTGGGCGATGAGGCGGTGCGGCTTTCGGGCGGACAACGGCAACGCATCGGCCTAGCGCGCGCACTGGCCGGAAGACCGCAAATTCTGCTGTTGGACGAAGCCACGAGCGCGCTTGATGAGACGACCGAGATGCGGGTGTTTTCGGCGATAAAGGAAGATGCCGACAGAACACTGATCGTCGTCAGCCACCGCCCCGCTGTCGCCAGGCTGATGAAGTACCAGATCGATCTTCGCGCACCAATACTGACATCCACATCCAAGCTCGGGTGACGGCGATGGAGATGTCACCGGTCTCAGGAATTCTGGTAGCGGTCGTGATCCCCGCCTATAACGCCAGTGACTATATTGCCCAGACGCTTCAGTCTGTCATCGATCAAACCCACGAGGCGCTGGAGATCATTGTCGTCAACGATGGCTCGACGGACGAAACGGCGTCCATCTGCCGCCGCTTCGCCGCTGTCGACGCGAGGATCCAGCTTCTGTCGACGGAAAACCGTGGCGTCGCCGCAGCGCGCAATGCCGGGATTGAAGCATCGAAGGCCGATTATATCGCCTTCCTGGATGCGGATGACCTGTGGCATCCCACTTACGTTGAAAAAATGCTGACAGCGCTCCATCCCCTGCCAGACGGGTGGGGAGCAGTATACGCCCTTCACCGTTTGGTCGATTCCGAGGGATATTGCACGAAGTCCGGCTCGTCGCTCAACGCGCGCGGATCCATTCTCATTCGCCACCTCGTCTTCCGCTTTGTCGGCAATGGCAGCGGCTTCATGGTGCGCCGCGCCGTCATTGACAAAATCGGCGGCTACGAGCCGAGCTATGCCGATCGGGGAATTGGAGGATGCGAAGACTTCGATTTCGAACTCCGCACTGCCGAACATTTCAAGATCGAGGCGGTGCCACTCGGTCTGGTGGGCTATCGCGTTCATTCCACCGCCATGTCTGCCGACAGATCCCGAATGGCCCGATCGCTTTTGGCGGTGACCGAGCAATGTGTCGCCCGCAATCCGGAGCTTCCCGCTTTCGTCGTCAGCTGCGCCCACACCTCGGCTCACCTCTATGCATTCTCAAAATTTGCAGCTTTGAAAGATTGGCACAGCGCCGCCACCTCACTTAGGCACATCTATCATCACAGCCCTCTGCTTGCTGCGGCCGTCATAGTCAAACTGATCTTTTCAAAAGCCATCAGAGCCGCAAACAAGGCGTTGGCCAAGGTCCGGCCGGTCGGCCGATCAAAGCAGAAATATTTCAAGAAATTCGAGGAATTAGACCCCCTTATCCCCCTGGTCGGCGGGTGGTCACGTTTCCGAACGAAGGCCTTGTTCCGTCGCTTGTCGAAGATCGAACGGTGCGGCGGAGAGTTCGCTGCGGCCCCGCGACGATAGAGCATCTCCGCCCGTCGAGAGAAAATGAAAATGCTTCGGAGGCTGGCGCTTCCGCTCCATTGGTAACTATCCCATCTTTTGAAGTAGAAATTCAAAAACCATGAATACTGGCATCCGACATGACAATAATTGTGGGAAAGCATACTTATCTCAATAATAATCCGTGACAGCATCGACTTTAACAGCAATCATATCTTCGTACTGTGCAGGCAATCTAAGAGGATCCGCCACCACCCCGGCGGGTCCTCAACTTTGCGAGGGCGGGCGCAGAGCCAACGGTGATGGATCTTGCGTCGAACGACCAGAAATCCGCGACAGCGACAATTAAGACCAAAGTCTTTACGGCGCATCGTGTTGGTCCACATCGCAATTGACGCGGAATGCTTCCGCTCAGCTGTAACAGCGCACAGCAAGAGGTCGTCACACAAATGATTTTATTATCGATTATACATCATTATGCTGTCTCTACCATTTTACTCACAACGTCCCCTAGATATCATTAGTGGAATCTAATTCATCTTATGATAGATATTTAAATACAACTTTCATCTGAAATGTATATTTTTACCTTTTGATAAAATTTTATTAAAGTTTCGATCACTCTGAGTTGTTATATTTCGCCGGCCTCAACGGGCATCAATTCTTTCCGAAAGAATAAAACTGCTGAGGTTACTTCCGGCTTTTCCTTGCCGGCAGCGCCCTGACCAACCGGCATTCTAAACGCGGCGGCCATGGCCGATGGCCGGACAGTCTCCGAACCGGCCATCAACGAAAACCTGACGACGTAATTCACAAGAGTTGATGATCTGGAGACGAACGAAGCTTTAATATGCGGAGAAATCAAAGGATTACCACCGTTCATCACGCTACCGGCCAGACCGGTATAAGGGCAGCCTTCGACCGGTCATGACAAGTTCGCCTGATGATTTGAGACCCTCCGGAAGACAAGCCGCAGCCTAAGAGAGCCCCCTGGTTCGAGCGGCCCCCCGCATGGAACGATGACTGCGGAGCACCAAACGCCTCGCCCGCGTCAACGCCCTGAATGTCCGCTCCCGCACCAATCTGTGTCGAAATGGTCGCACCTCTCCATCGAATTAACCGTTCATAAAGCATTTGCTTGCTCAACTTATAATTTGTGTCATGGTCACTGCAAGTAGTGAGGAGCCGATCTGATGAGTGATATGGCATCGCAGATTCCGGAATTTGGTTATGATGAACGCGTGATGATCTGCCGGAAACAGATTGAGAAGGCGGTTTATCAGTTCATTGCAAACACGAAGGTCGAAGGGTGCGATCCGGCGGAAGTCGCTATGGCTATCGCCGACATTGCCGACGATTACATTTTGCTGCTGGCACAGAAGCGCAATTTGACCCATTGAGATCAGGGATCGGCCAGACCGGCCGGTCGCCAGACGACCGCTGAAACGAGCATCGCCGCCGTCTCCCTGCCCGGAGACAACGTCAATGAAACCGCGTACCATTCATTTGAGCCTATCTATCTGCCGGGCATCGCATAAATTCTGACTAAGCAGGCAGTCATCCAGCAGCCCACGAGATGCGGGGCCGCTCCGAAGCCAATAATTAGATGGATTGCCAATACACTGGGCCTGCACGGCAGCTCGTATTTCCGCCGGCAGCATCCGTTTCTTAAATTGATCGAGGCCCTACTATTCGCGACCATCACCGGTGCACGGGCGGCCATAACCTCGAAGCCCGCGTTAATTTTCACGGTGATCCAAAGTTCGGGAGCAGCAAGGCGCCGCCCGGCACATCGGCCCGAAACCGCATGCCTACAAGCAGCGCTGAGGCATTGAGAGTTTCTTGTCCAAACTCAAACAATGGCGACGCCTCGCCACCGGCTATGACAAGCTCGCCGCCAATTTCGTCGGCTTCATCAAGTTGGCCCAGGCATCTGCTTTTGCTTGAATAGTTAACTTGTCACCACAGCCTAATGACTTTTTATGCTCAGCAGGGGAACCGGAGAGCTCAATTCGGCCAACTCTCTGGTCAATCCCTCCCCCACTTCCTGCTTCACCGCCTCAAGAGCAAGGTCGAGGCAATTCGTTGCGAATTGCAGTTTGACGTCCTGAGCGACCTGTCGCGCATAGGCGATCATCCGTGCCAATGCGACCAGTTCGTCCAGAGCGTCGTTCGCCCCTAGATCTCCATTTATCTTAACACCCGATGTCACGCCCATGCCCATTTCTCCAACGAATAGAAGGAATGATACGCGGGCTGACGCGGTCGAGCCCGTGAAAAAAGCGTGACACAACTCTCGGTGACGGTCGTCGTCTTCGCTTCACAATGCAGGCCGTGTGGAGAACGAGGTCTCGCGCAGTTTCCAGGACAAATCGGCGTTTACGCGAATATCCGCGGTCGACTGCACTACCCCCAGCAATTCCAGTGCATCGATGCGCTTTTGATCAATGGAATGCGACACAAGAGCGGCCAGGAGGTGCGGGCGATCCGGCTCGGCTACGCCAGCGCATTGCTCAACGATTGCCCGCCACGTCCGCCTCTTGAAGAATATTGCGCTCGCGGCGTCCTCGATGATTTGGCGCAGCTGATCTGAGAGCAACTCATTCCTTTCCATGGCATCGAGCGTGGCGCTGACATTGACGAGCGGTATCGTCAGCGGCTTGCCGCCCAGTCCGCTCGGCGCGTGCACGAGCGCGACGGCGGCATCGTCAACCAGCCGGCCCGTGCGGTAGTCTTCGAAAATGCGGCCGATCCCGATCATCCCGAACGAATGACATTCCGCAGCCCGTAGCGCGCCCATGCTTGCCGCCCCGAAGACCGTCACGCCAAGCGAAAGAGCACGGAGAATTTCCTTATGCCAGACCGGCGCGGCGTATTCGAAACCGCCATCGATCAGGCCGATGACATTGGCACCCTGCTCCACCACGGCCAGAACATCGCCCTGCGTGGCGGGCGGCAGGACGCGTATCCCCTCGCCGGCAAGTGAGGCTGCGTCGGGAAGACTGGGACCCGCGAAAATGACCTTCAAAAACCTATCGCTCTAGCGAGCGCCCTTGTTCCGAACCGGCGAGCACGCGACCCCTCCGGATTTTCGAGTTCGGAGATAACGACTTTGACGACGTCAAAAGGAAGCGTGTCGTCGGTGAGGCGTACGGCAATGACCGAACTGATCCCTTTGTTTCGCAAAGCCTCCAGCACATGCTGCAGCAAATACGCCAGATCCCCAGGTCCCGGCGTTCGGTGGCGAACAGAACCGGCAGCCGGGGAGGCGGGAACTGCGTCGAAGGCTCGCCGCATCAGCGGCGGCAAGGATCGCGAGAACGTGGCGGAAGAAATATCGTCCCTGGCTCCGCTGATATAAGTGAGCCTCGATTGCGCGGCTTCCGTTACCGCCCGGATCGCCGCGCGCACGGGGTATGGATGGGCTCCCGCACCGCCGGTCACCTCGACAAGGCGAATGTCCCTGCCGCCGTGGCGAGCCCGCTGGCCTAGAATGGAATCCGCAGGCCCCAGAATGGCGGCGAAACAGGGAATGGCGATATCGCTTGTGATATCGAAGAGCCTGAGGACCAATCCTGATTTTTCGATCTTGTCGATCAACCCGGTCAGTGCTTCATCCTTGAAGCCGCGGGGGTCGACGCAGCCGGCATAACGATCCCTTTCCCCGCCAACCTGCCACAGCACATGCGCATCCCGCTCGATCCGCTCGAGCACGCCGTGGAAAACCGCCTCCTCTATATTGTTTCCAGATGCCAAGCCGTCAGATGACATCCAGTATCGCGCGTCGCGCGTGCGGTCGAGCAGCACCGCCTCAAAAGGGATATAGACCGCCTCGCCGGTGAGGATATTGATGCCGGCCACCCATTCCGTCTCCTCGTCCGGCCCGAGATCGGGTTTATGCATGGCGATCAGGCAGCTCAGCGTATCGATCTTGTGCCCCATAGCCTGCAGAGCGAACGAGGTGCTGCGGACAGGATCGACGAAAGGTTCGCCGGCAACTGCCCGTTCCACGGCTTCCATGACGGTGGATACTTCGGCGTCGACATCGGTCAGACCCTTTCCCTGGGCAACCACGATTGAGCGCGAATTCGGAGTATAGGCGCACCAGACGGGAATTCCGACGTCATCAAGCCCGGTATGTCGTGCAACCCTGGTAATGCCGAACCGAGCTAAAAGAGGCTCGACGCGGGAAAGAGTGTCCCGCGGCGATATGATCCTGTCGGAATATATGGACCGGTCCGTCAGAATGCCGGCTCAGCCGTCGACGTGACCGGAAAGCGCGACCTGCGCCGACGAAACGGCGACGGCCAAATCGACGCCCTTCACGAATATGCCACCGGCTTTGCGCAGGCTGCTCGCAGTCGCCAATTCCCCCGTCGAATTGAGCGGTTTGACCGTGCCTGCGTCGAGATCGGCGAGCCAAAGCCCTTCCTCGCCCGGTATTCCAATAATGACAGCTTTCGCCATGTAACGCCCCTCAGTCATTGTTAAAAACCAGCCTTTAACAGGCCCTCCCGATATAGCTCTTTTTGCCAGTGCTCCTTGAAGGGAACGATGGCGAGCCACTTCTCGACGTCGAACACCGGGTTGATGTTTTCGGCGCGCTGCCGATGGAACAGTGCCCGTTTTCGATCGCCGATCATTGCGCAACTGGCCGCGGCGATACGATGGGCCGGCGCTTTGTCTTTCATCGCCTCGACATAGGCGATGGCCTCCTCATACTGTTCCAGGAAGAAACTTGCTCCCGCGGCACACCAGAGATAGGCGTCAGGAGCGATCGGATTGAGCGAAATTGCCTTTCTGATCTTGGCGAGCGCGTCGCCGGGGCGGGATGCATGCACGAGCGTGTCGGCATGACTGTAGATGACATCGGCAAAATGCGGACTGAGCTCTTCCGCCAGATGAAGGGCTGCGACGCTCGCATCCACATCACCAAGATAAAGTCTGGTGACCCCGAGCTCGCGGTGGCCCGCCGCCGATCCCGGATCTCGCTCGATTGCGCGAAGCGCATGCTGCTCCGCCAGGTGCAGCAGTTCATTGTTTCCCTGCGCCGTCACGAGCCACTCGCTGGTGAAAGTTCTTGCCAGCCCGGTAAATGATGGGGAGAAATCCGACCTATGCGACAGCGACTGCTTGAATGCCTTCCTTGCCCGGCGGATGTGCGGCAGCGTCAGCTTGCTCATCAGGCTGGAGCCGACGAGATAGGCGTGATACGCCTCAGGATTGGCTTCGAAACGTAGCCGTTCCTCCTCGTTTTCAGCAAGCTCGCGCGCCACCGACTCGGTCAACTGCTGGGCGATAACGCGCCTTTGACGCGGCAATATATCGGGGGTCATCTTAAAGCGATTGGCCCAGACGATCTCATCCGTGGGGAAATAGATCAGCTGGGCGAACAATCCCTCTTCGGAAAGTCGGGTATCGAGAAGATAGGCGATCGAGTGCCTGGCGACCACCGCCGCTTTTTCGGAGTCGCGGCGGATCTGTCCGGCCGTATGCGGAGCGACGATGGAAATATGCCTAAGCGCACAGAGTTCGATTGTGACGTCTTCGATCAGGGCGTTGGCAAGCGCAAGTCCGGCATCGGCGTGCTTCGCCGTCGGGGGAAGCAACACCAGACGGGGAAGGATCCGTGGGATCGGCGATATGCGTTCAATATCGGGCGACTGGCTGCCGGGCTCAGGACGCTTCACCTCCACCCTTGCTTGGCCGCCGCCTTCCGGCAATCTCTCGCCAAACGATGCGCCGCCAGATAGCCGATGCAACAATGCCCTGACCTGTTCGTCATTCGGATCCCGCTCGAGGATCTGCAGGGCGGCGCTGGAAATGATGCGCGCCGCGCCCGGCTTTTGCACATCGGGCAACGCCTCCAGCAATGCTTGACGCAATTGCAGCGCATGGGCGTCCCGCTGCGCCCTGATCCAAGAATCTATCTGCTTTGTCGCCGGCTTGATATTTCCGATGAAACCGCGCTGCGTCGATTCGGCGATCGCCTGTAATCGATCCAGCGGCGGGCCGCCGGCCCGAAAGACATCCAGATCGCTGCAAACCGCCTGCCTGTTGAGGCACACCGTCGTGGCAGTGAAATCGAAAGCTATTTCGGTGCGTCCGCCGTCCATCTCGCGAATGCGGGACAGCAACTTGCGCAAATTGAGCCGCGCCAATTCGGGCTCGACCTCGCTCCATAGAAACTGGGCCAGTTCATACCGGCTGAGTTCATTGCTCGCACCCGCATAGATGTGGGCCAACATCAACAGACCCTTGATCGGATAGCGAACCGGCTCGCCATCCGACTCGGTCAGCCGCAGATCGCCGAATGTCTGCAGATGAAGCACGGCCCGTCCTCAATTGTGCATAACTGGATCCTGCAGGTCAGTATCGACCTCAGACAATCCCGCCGTCGCCAGGGTCTTGGCGAGGGCCACCAGCTTCTGCCTGACGTTGGGATCCTCGATGGCGATGAACGCTTTATTGAGCGCGAGCCCTTCCTTCGAGGACAAAAACTTGTTCAATTCGCTCGTCTCGCCTTCGATCGGCCCGGAACCCCCGTTCTCGAAGAAGAAGCCGACCGGCACGCGAAGGATCTCGGAAATGCGCTGAAGGCGGCTGGCACCGATCCGGTTCGTTCCTTTTTCGTATTTTTGAATCTGTTGGAAGGTGATGCCAAGAAGTTCGGCCAAACCATGCTGGGTCATGCCGAGCGTCTTTCGCCGAACTCTCACGCGGTTGCCAACATAGACATCGATGGAATTCGGCGATTTGG
Source organism: Rhizobium etli CFN 42 (assembly GCF_000092045.1). NCBI lineage: Bacteria > Pseudomonadati > Pseudomonadota > Alphaproteobacteria > Hyphomicrobiales > Rhizobiaceae > Rhizobium > Rhizobium etli. The sequence goes on from NC_007761.1 coordinate 3,371,140, forward strand.
CCTTCATTTGCTTAAGTCTCCCGCTTCATCAATACGCCCGCTGTATAATGGAGAGTTTAAGCAAGAATGCAACTAAAAGTAAATATTTTGTCACGGTTTTTTTTGACGGCATGCAGTAGAAACAACCTCTGGACTACTGCGGCGAACGGCGCCATGTCGCGCCGACTGGCTAAACGGCTTGTCGGCGACGGCGATCATTGATTTGGCAAAGGCAGGAATTCTTCCAACATATTCGAAACGGACGTTAGCGAAGCCGGTCTCCAGTAACAGTGTGCGCAATGTGTTTTTCGACCAGAACTTGATATGCCCGTGATCCTTCAGCGGCATGAAGTGATCGTCCATTTTTCCCGTCGCAGCCAGTGCAAGATTCTTCAGATAGCCGTGATAGGGCGTCGATATCACCGCGATGCCGCCCGGCTTGACGAGATCAAACATCGTCGAGGTGAAGGTCTTCGGATCGTAGACATGCTCGACGACCTCCAGGCTGATCACGGCACTGAAGCTGCCATATTCCCGGGATAGGTCGTCATAGGCCGAGCCGACGCTCAGCGCTAGTCCGGGATGACGGATATTGGCCTTGCCGATCCCGTCGCTGGAAGGATCGACGCCGACGACATCATATCCTGCTTTCGTAAGAGCCGCGGCAGCCCCGCCGGTGCCGCATCCGAGATCGAAGACGTCATTTTCCGCAGAACCATCGAAATGATCCCCCAGCACATCGAAGATCTTGGGCAAGATGTAGGAATGTGCGGTTGTCGGTTTGGCGTGAATATAGGTTGTAGCATCTAGCTCGATGGACATGGTCTCTCCTTTCTGCTGTTGCACCGCAATCCCTATCGCTTAATACGTCGAAAATTTGATCGAATCCGCCGAAAGTCATCATCCAATAAATATATGTTCAGCATAATTTGAAATTCTTCACACAAATTTAAACGTTTTGCGCGAGAATATGGGCCGAATTTTAGTTCATTTACCCGATATAGGTATCAGATGCCTTCACATTCTCGACCTATAGGCGAGAATACTCATGTCAATTCAACAATCTTTTCAGAAAACCCGAATTTATTTCAATACATTTCAAGGACGCCTCTTATGCGATCACAGAAGCGGCAAAATCAGCGGCTACCCCTCGCCGAATTGCCGAACGCTGTAATGGTAATTCTCGGCTGAAATGCTGTTGACGCGCGCTCGGCAAACCGATCGCGCGCTTTTCATGAGGGCGCGGATGAATGGGCGCTCGGTTGCAGACACGAAGCCAAAAGATATTTAACCGGATCATGTATACTGCTGGGATCCAGACAGACCAACGAAACCCTTCTCGCGTGCCGGAGAAGACAAGCTTGCCCGATAATTCGTCGCCCGCATATGCGAAACAGCCGGCAGGAAAACCGCGGATTCCCGTGATCTTCTGGTTGCTGCTGACGATCTCCCTCTCGCTGGTCATCGGAACGGTGCTTCTGTCCAACGACATGAAACACCTGAGGGCGGTCGGCCATTATTTCGGTTTCGACCTTTTTCCACCTGAGGTTAAGCCGCAACCGCCCGAAGCCCTTCCCCGACCGGCGCCGCCGGCGATCTACAAGCTTCCGCTACATGCCACCGAAGCGCCCATGGCAGAGACCGCATCGGCCTTTCTTCGCACGTGGCGCATATCCGGGCCTGCAATGTGCGCAGCGCTACGCCAAGCGGGCGTTCAGACCAGCGAATGGGCGGCGGCCAGCTTCAATGCCGACACGTTCGAGTGCTTTTACGAGCACAGCGCCAAACGCGGAAAGGATCAGCTCGCGAATTCCATCTTCGTCATCGTTCGTGGCGATGCCGCCGGCACGATCAGCAGCATGCGCGTGAAGGTCGTCGATCCCGGAACGGATCAGAATGGCCAGCTCGATCCGGCTATCCTGCGCATTTTCGAAACCATGCTGCGGCAACCGCAATGGCTCGATTTTCATGAGACCCTGAATGCGATAAAAAACCTGAAGGATGTCAAGGAAGACGGCTTCGGAGCCAGCATCGCCTTCACCCACGAAGTGCTCAATCCAGACCGTTACAATTTTACCCTCTCGCTGGATGCAACCTCGGGCCCCCAGAAAAGGGCGAGGAATTACTTTTCCGGCAGAACATGGCTTCCCGCGCCGGAGCCCGCAATCGCGGCCAACCGCACGCAGCCGGAACTTCCCCGCCAAGAGCCGCCGGCAGAAAATCGCGATTAGAGCCGCATGCGGCGCATTTCAGGTGATGCGACTTGCGTCACCGAGATGCCGGGACAGGATCCTGTAAAGCTCCGCCAAGCTGTCTGGACCTGACCGTTCGGCCTCGTCACCGCCCGCCAGACGCCAGACGCTCTACATTGAGCTCCTGAGTAGCCTGCTCAAGTTCGTCGTTGAGCGAGCAGACGACGCATGCCGATCGACGCAATTGCAACGAGGTTCTGCCGAACAGGATGAGAATGATGCCGACAGCGCCGAGAACAAAGGTCGCGAACTGCCGATCATCAAGGAGGGATACGCCGCTGCGAACAGTCGCCATAAAAAAAGCCGCATTCTGAAATGCCATATAAAAATAGCTCGTCAGATAGTTAAACCAATCCTCCATAACGAGCGTCCTCCCCACCGGCTTAATATTTTGGGTTATGCAGAAAAATCTGGAAATTACCGTCGTTATCCACGCCGTGGAAATAAATCGGAAGTTGCACAGATGTATTAATTAAGATCGAAGCGCCGATGGATCGTGGTCCGCATGCTTGGCCCCGTCGATTCCGCCCGAGACGTTAAACACAGCCAACAGTGAGAGAAAGAATGAATAGAAGACGTTTCCTCGCCTCCATTCCGCTCGCCCTGTTATGTGCCGGCGCGGGTCAGGCTTTGGCCCAGGTGCCGCCGTCCGCGGGGCTGCGCGCCCTTGCCGACAGAAAATCGTTTCGATTCGGTTCGGCGATCGATCCGGAGGATGTCGGCAATTCGATTGCGTCGCAAATGTACATCGACAACGTCAATTCGATAACGCCGCGAAACCAGCTGAAGTGGAATGCAACGGAAAAGATGCCAGGCGTCTTTTCCTTCGGCCCCGCCGATCAAGTCGTTGGGTTTGCACGCAGAAATAACATGAGGGTTTATGGACACACGCTTGTCTGGTATCGCACGCCCGACTGGGTGTCCGCCATCAACGACGCTGAGACCATTCGGGCGGCGATGAACCGTCATATAAAACAAGTTGTCGGTCGGTATAAGGGGTCGATCGATGCGTGGGATGTGGTGAACGAGCCGTTGGAATATGATGTGCCGGATCTGCGGGACTGCGTTTTCCGACGCCTTCTTGGCGACGACTATATCCGCATGAGCTTCGACATGGCACACGAGGCCAATCCCGATGCGATGCTGGTTCTCAACGAGACGCACTTGGAGAAAAAATCCGACGTGTTCGAACAGAAGCGTGTGCGCATCCTGAAGATTGTCGAGGATCTCGTCGCCAGAAAGACGCCGATCGGCGCCGTCGGGCTGCAATCGCATTTCCGCCCCGGTCTCGATCGGATCGATCCGGAGGGAATGGGCCGATTCTGTGCGGCGCTGAAGGATATGGGTGTCGGGGTTTTTATCACGGAACTCGATGCGTCCTGTCACTTCCTCGACCGCGGCAAGGTCCCCACGCCGGTCTCCTATGCCGAGGTTTTCGGTGACGTGATCACCATCGCAGCCGAGCGTGGTGACTTGAAAGGCGCCACCGTTTGGGGCATGTCGGAGAAATATGGCGAGCTTGACGAGAAGGACACCAATCCCGGCGCGGCATGCACGAAGCGCGTTAATCTTTACGACGAAAACAACGATCCGAGAAGTTCGATTGACGGCATCAAGCGGGCAATAGAGGCAATGTGATCGCCAAAGACAGCGGAGACGCGAACAGATTCATGAGAAAAGCCGTTATTTACGTGGAAAAATTTTTGCCTGCCAGCCAGGCATTTGTTCTCAATCAGGCCGTGGCATTTCGTTCCTTCGAAGCTGAAATTCTTACCGGCTCGCGAATCCCTTCCGCCCATACGAAAAAATCGACCATCCCCATTCATGACATTCGTCGGTCTCCCGTCGCTCGGGCCGGTGAACTGCTTCTGAAAATCCCACAGGTCGGCCTGCCTTTTCTCTTTCCAGCCATCAGCCAAGCCGATCTTGTCCACGCCCATTTCGGCAAAAACGGCTATGTCATCGGTCCCCTGGCGCGGGCCGCCGGCAAGCCGCTCGTCACGACGTTTCACGGCTTCGACGCTACCTATCGCGGCGATCCGAAAAAACCGGGCGGCTACAATCAGGTGCGTTTCTTTGCCAAGGGCCGAACCGAGATGGCAGGCTGGAACAGCTGGAACATCGCCGTTTCCGATTTCATCCGAGAGCGGTTGCTGGCACTCGGCTTCCGCGCCGATCGCGTCTTTCGCCATCACATCGGCATTGATCTCGATCTCTTCAAAATGGAGCCCCGTCCACGAAAAAAGGGGTTGGTGGTTTCCATTGCCCGTTTCGTCGACTATAAGGGCCACCGCTTCATGATCGACGCGCTTTCACGCGTGGCGGCCGCCGGCACCCCGGTTGAATTCGTCATGGTCGGACAGGGACCGTTGAAGGAGGAAATCGAAGCCTTGGCGCGCCGTTCCTTGCCAAGCGTCACGATCCATGAAAATCTGTCGCAGACAGAGATAAGGGATCTGCTCGCCAGTGCGGAGCTCTATCTTCATGGCAGCGTGACGCTCGACAATGGTCACGCGGAAGCCTTCGGCCTCGCCAATCTGGAGGCCGAAGCCGTCGGTACTCCGGTCGTCGCATTCCGCTCGGGAGGCGTGGGCGAAGCGATCGAAGAGGGAAAAACTGGTTATCTCGTGGAGGAGCGGGATGTCGCGGGCATGGCGGAAGCGGTCGGACGGCTGCTCAACGACCAGGCTCTGTGGACAGCCTTCAGCGCGCGGGCACCGCTTCTGGTGGCCGAGCGCTTCGACATACGTCGTCAAACGGGGATGCTAGAGGACTATTACAGTTCCGTTCTAGACGAATTTTCCAGCCGAGGTCGGACTTGATGGTGCAGACAGGAAAGAAGCCGAAATGGGGACTGAACGTATTTCGGCCGCTGCGGAACGGGATCGTTAAGGCCAAGTGGCTCTATTACACGAAATTCTGGGGTATGGACATCGATCCGACTGCCAGCTTTTCGCTCAGCGTGCGCTTTGACAAGACCAATCCGAAGGGGCTGCATATAGGCGCCGAAACCTATGTCGCCTTTGAAGCGGCGATCCTGACCCACGACTTGACGCGCGGGCTCTACCTTCACACGAGGATCGGCAAACGCTGCTTCATCGGCGCCCGCAGCATCATTCTGCCCGGCGTGGAGATCGGCGACGAATGCGTCATCGGCTCCGGCTCGGTGGTGACCAAGAGCGTGCCGCCGCGCTCGCTGGTGGCCGGCAACCCGGCAAAGATAATCCGCAGCGACATCAAGATCATTTCGCGTTACGGACGCATGGCCCGCGAGGACGAAACCGTCACGCAGCTCGTGACGCACTTGCCGACTGGAGAAGCACGATGAAGATGTTTGCCTATCGCGGGAAACATGAAAATTTTGGCGACGAGCTGAACCATTGGCTCTGGGAACGTCTGCTGCCCGGCTTCTTCGACGACGATGAAAGCCAGCTCTTTCTCGGCATCGGTTCGATCCTCTACGATAATTTCGACCCGAACATACAGAAGATCGTCTTCGGCTCCGGCTATGGCGGCTACACCAACGCGCCGAAGGTCGACGGCAATTGGACCTTCTACTTCGTGCGCGGAAAGAAGACCGCCGAGGTCCTCGGCATCGACCCGAGCTACGCCATCGGCGATTCAGGCATCCTCACGCGCAGCTGCTGGGATGCGAAGAGCGTTGAGAAGCGCTATCCCGTCTCTTTCATGCCGCACTACGAAAGCGCCATGTACGGCAGCTGGGATAAGGTCTGCGAGCTCGCCGGCATCCATTATATCGATCCCCGCTGGTCGGTGGAAAAGGTTCTGACCGAGCTCAGCGCATCGCACAAGGTCGTCTCCGAGGCAATGCATGGCTGCATCATCTCCGATGCGCTGCGCGTTCCGTGGCGCGCGATCCGGCCGATTGCGCCAGGCAATCGCGCCAAGTGGTATGATTGGGCGAGTGCGCTGGATCTGGGGATCGATTTCGATCCGATCGGCCCGTCCAACCTCGTCGAAGCAGGTGCATCTTTGGTGCGGAAAAACACGTATCTGTTGAAGAACATAACGTTCCGACACCGCCGCATCCGGCAGCTGACCGGCAACTATGTCTTCGGCTCGACCGTCAAGACGCTGCAGCGGGTGGCTGAGAAGCCAGGACAGCTCAGCTCCGACGAGGCTATCGTAAGGGCGCACGAAAAAATGCTGGTCCAGCTGGACCGGCTGAAACAGGATTTTTCCAACAAGACGGCCAGCGCCCTTTGATGATCCCGTGACGAGGCAAATAAGGCATGATGCTTTCTAATTCCGCCAATACCGACCTGCTGAAATGGTCAATGTCATCTACCTCAGGAGCCGTTCGCCCATGAGCAGTGTTACCGACCGGCTGATTCAGGGCAGCATGTGGCTGAGTTTGTCCCGCGCCATCGTCAACGGGCTCTCGGCGCTCAGCACCTTCGTGCTTGCCTGGTACCTGGTGCCAGCCGATTTCGGTCTTGTCGCCATTGCAACCACGATCCAGGTCATTCTGAGTTCGGTCACCGAACTCTCCCTCAATCAGGCGCTTATCCGCCACGAGTCGCCAAGCGAAACGCATTTCAGCGCGGTCTGGACCTTGAGCGTGACGAGAAGCGCGATATTGGCGCTGCTGTTTGCCGCCGCATCCTATCCGATCGCCGAATTTTATGATGAGCCGCGGCTGACGAGCGTCATGCTTGCCTTGAGTTTCAGCCTGCTCTTGAGCGGTCTCGCCAATCCGCGCCGTGTGATGCTCCAGCGCGACCTGATTTTCTGGCAGGAATTCGTCCTCAACGTCTCGCAAAAGCTGGTCGGGTTTGTCGTCACCGTGGGAATTGCGGCCATCTACCACAGCTATTGGGCGCTCGTGATCGGCACCCTCGCCTATCAGGTGACCAATATCATCGTTTCCTATACCGTCCTGCCGTTCTGGCCGCGCATCACCTTTCGGCACGCACGCGAATTGTTTTCGTTCTCGGTGTGGCTGACGGCCGGACAGATCGTCAACACGCTGAACTGGCGGATCGAATATCTGCTGATCGGAAAGTTGCTCGGCGCCACGCAACTCGGCCACTACACCGTCGGCAATACCCTTTCGACGCTGCCGACGCGCGAGGCAACGGCGCCGTTGAACCAGACGATCTATCCTGGCTTCTCCAAGGTTCGCAACGATCCGATCCGGCTGATCGCAGCTTATCAGCGTGCGCAGGCGCTGCTGGCAGCCGTTGCGCTTCCAGCCGGCATCGGCATGGCCGTGGTGGCGGAACCAATGATGCGGCTGGCCTTGGGAGAAAAGTGGATTCCCGCCATCTTCATCGTCCAGGCGCTCGCATCGGTCTTTGCCCTGCAGACCCTCGGCTCGCTCGTCCAGCCGCTCGGCATGGCGAAGGGCTATACCAAGATGTTGTTCATCCGCGACACGCAGATGCTGGTGGTCCGCATCCCCATCATCATCGCCGGCCTCATGATGGCCGGGCTTCCGGGCGTCGTTTATGCGCGGGTGTTGACGGGCCTGATTTCCACCGTGGTCAATATGCTTCTCGTCAAGCGCTTGATCAATCTGCCGTTCTTCCAGCAACTCGCGGCCAACTTCCGCGCGCTTGCCAGCGTCGCCTTGATGGCCGCCGGCGTCTGGGGATTGTCACATATTCTCAGCATGCCCACCGACAAGCCGCATCTGGCCCTTCATTTGGCTGTCCTGGTCATCGCCGGCGGCGTCATCTATGTCGGATCGAGCTTCGTTCTTTGGGTTGCGATGAAGAAGCCGGACGGCCCTGAAACCGAAGTTCACCGCATCATTGTCAAGTTCCTGTCAAAAGCAAAACGTATTGCCGTACCTAAATCGGCCTGAAGCTAAACGAACACCAACAAGAGAGGCAGAATGACCAGCCAATCCAGATCGGAGCTGATCGCAAAACTCAACGGCATGATTCATGATTGCCTGAAGGACTATGTCTCGCGCGATGAACCGCTTGCGATTCTCGATTTTCCTGACATTCGCAATTGCGGCGACTCGGCGATCTGGCTGGGAGAGATGGCCTATCTCAGAGATCGCTTCGGCAAGCGCCCGGACTATGTTTCCAGGCTTCACGACTTCTCCGTCGAAGAACTGAAACGGCGGGTTCCCACAGGCCCGATCTTCATTCACGGCGGCGGCAATTTCGGCGATATCTGGGTCGCCCACCAGGATTTCCGCGAGATGATCATGGAACGTTTCCCGGATCGGCAGGTCATCCAGTTCCCGCAGTCGATCCACTACAGTTCGGCTGAGCGAATCGAGCAGTCCAAGCGGGCCATCGGGCGCCACAAGAATTTCGTGCTGCTGGTGCGCGACGAAGAATCGAAGGAGTTTTCCGAGAAGCACTTTGACTGCACCGTGCGGCTTTGCCCGGACATGGCTTTCGCCATCGGTCCGCTGCCGGAAAGGGCAACGCAGATCCCCGTGCTCGCCATGTTGCGCGAGGATGCGGAACGGGTTGGCGGCGGTGATCGCAAGATTCCTTCCGATATTCCTGTGGAAGACTGGATCACCGAATCGAAGCGCAAGGTAGACATCGCCAAGAAACTGGGCGTAGCTTCCGCTTATCTCGCATTGAAACCGAGCGAAGTTGCCTTGCGCCGACTGGACGCTGCGGCTCATAACCGCTTCGAGCGCGGCATCAGCCAGATCTCGCGTGCCCGCGCGATCGTGACCGATCGCCTGCACGTCCATATCTGCTCGCTTCTGCTCGGCCGTCCGCATGCGGTGCTGGACAACAGCTACGGAAAGATCCGCCGCTTCATGAATGCATTCTCCGGCGGAACCGACCTTTCCTATAAGGCGACATCGCTCGAAGACGGGATCGAGTGGGCGTGTCACCAGGCTGCCCAGGGGCGCGTCGCTGAGAAAGAAGCTGTGGGCCTGCGGGCTTAAGGGGGAATTCGATGCCACTTGTCACGTTCATCATCCCGGTCCGACATCAGGACAATGCCCGCGACTGGAGCAAGCTGAAGGCAAACCTCAGCCAGACCGTGGCCTCCATCTCCAACCAGACCAATGGAGATTGGCGCGGCATTATAGTGGCCAATGAAGGGGCCGATCTGCCTGATCTTCCGGAGAAATTCTCCGCGGTGCGCGTGAGCTTTCCGCCGAACGACTTGCACGAACTCGGCAAGGGCAGCAAGGAAGACTTCCTCGATGCGTTCCGCGCCGACAAGGGCCGGCGCGTCCTGAGTGGCATGCTGGCCGCCGCCGACAGCCGCTTCTTCATGATTGTCGACGATGATGATTTCGTCAGTTCCCGGATCGTCCAGCATGTTTCGGAAAATCGGAACGCCAACGGCTGGACGATTGACCACGGTTACATCTGGGACGACGGCGGTAACTTCCTGCTTGGTCATGATGACTTCAGCCATCTCTGCGGAACGTCGCTGATCATTCGTGCCGATCTTTATGAATTACCGAAACGGTTCGAGGAGGCTTCGCTCGACTGGATCAAGTCGATGCTCGGCAGCCACGTCCGGATTGCGGATATTCTTGCCCGACGTGGTGCGCCGCTAGCCAAACTCCCCTTTCGGGGAGCGGTCTACCGGGTCGCCCACGGCGGGTCGCATAGCCAGGCGCCGAGCTTGATGCGGCAGTATTTCCTTAATCGCGGCGTGCTTCTGAAGCCGCGACGGTTATTTCGCAATTTCCGCAAGCTGAGGGTTCTCGGCCATGCTTATCGCCGCGAATTCTTCGGCGGGGCACGGTCGAATCCCGCATAGGATTCCGATCCGCACTGCGAAGGCAATTAAATTATGAGACTTTTCTCGTTCGATTTCACCAAAAGGGTGGGTTAGTGATGGCGGATCTTCTCGTCAGCGTGCTCTTTTCATCTTACAATGGCGCCAGCCGCCGGCTGCGCCATACTTTGGATTCCCTGGTAAGCCAGGAGCTCCCCCATGATCTGTGGGAATTGGTTGCCGTCGACAACAATAGCAATGACGGCACGTTTGACCTTTTGAAATCCTATAGCGACAAGCTTCCGATCACCGTCCTGCAGCAGTACAAGCCGGGAAAGTCGGGCGCGTTGAATATGGCCCTGGATCGGGTGAAGGGGGATCTCATCGTCTTTACCGATGACGATGTTCGCGCCGAACCGAACTGGCTGAAAGCGATCATCGACTGCGCCGCAGCCCATCCGAGTTATGGCATCTTCGGCGGCAGAATCGTTCCTGATTGGGAGAAAGAGCCAAAAGATCGGTTTATCCAGTGGATTCCGATGGGATCCACCTTTGCAATCGTCGACGAAACCCAAAGCGGGCCGTGTGACCCGACAAAAGTCTGGGGCCCGAATACAATCGTCAGACGAGAACTGCTCGGAACAAGCGTGCGCTACCGCGAAGATATCGGTCCTCTTCCCGGAAAGATTTTCGCCATGGGTGAAGATGCCGAGATCGTCATTCGCCTGGCGGCCAATGGAGCCAAATCCTATCGATGCGCGGAGGCTGTGGTCCATCACTGGATTCCGGCGTCGAGCGTGACGGAGGATTGGGTACAGAAAAGAGGTGAGCGGCTTGGCTACGGGATGCCGGCGCTCTTTCCCGACGAGGTGCCTGGAGGGCTGAGGTTAAGTGGAGTTCCGCTTCCGACCTGGATCGAAAGCGCGCGATGGGCTTTCCGGGCAGCAATGCTCTATCTCCTGCCGCAATCGAAGAAACGTTTCTGGGCAATCTGGAAATATTACTACATGCGTGGCTATCGCGCCGGAATTCGCCGGTACGTGTCTCAAACGGTGGTACAGTGATCGATTGCCCAGGAGGCAGTAATTTGAGACTATCGGTGCCTATCAGTCATTCTTGGCAGTATTTGCGTCCACGCATCGACAGCGTTCTATCGGAGACCCAAGTCACCGGCAAGGCGTGAGCTGAAGCCGTACTGTGAGGCGATCCGACCGAAATGGGGTCCGGAGCAGCAAATGAGCAAAGTCAAAGTAACAATACTTTTCTCGACTTACAATGGAGAGAAGACCCTGCCAACGATGCTTGACGCACTCTGCGCTGCCACCCTACCGAAAAAGGAATGGAAAATCGTCGCCGTCGATAACAACAGCAGCGACAACACTGCAGCAGTCCTGAATTCCTATAAGGAGCGGCTTCCGCTGGAAGTTTATTTCGAGCCAAAACAAGGCAAGCAACATGCATTGACTTTGGGATTCCGCCATCTAGAGGGGGAACTCGTCATTTTAACCGATGACGACGTCATCCCCGAGCCGGATTGGATCGAGCAGTTTCTGATCTTGGCGGAGGAGCAACCTCAGTTTGCCATATTCGGGGGCTTGATCACGCCCGAATGGGAGGAAAAGCCGGCACCGTGGTTGATCAAGTATGGGCACTTGGGAATTCTTTATGCTCTCAATGGCGATCTTCCCGAGGGCCCGATTTCGGCGGCGTTAATATCAGGGCCGAATTCGGCCTTCCGCCGTTCCATTTTAGGGCCTGACTATATCGTACACGACGACCTCGGCCCGGATGCCACTGTCACTCAATTCCCCATGGGTGAGGATACTGCTTTCGCTCTGAGGTTGGAGAAGAATGGAGCCAAGGCGTTTCATTCGCGGCATCCCCGGGTTCGGCACATTGTAAGGAAGGGCTATGTGAAGGAAGGCTGGGTTTTGCGACGCGGCGAGCGCTATGGCATGGGTTTGGTTATCGTTCGGCCGGACCTGTTCAAGAGCAAAACGAAAATCGCCGGTCTGCCGGTTGTTAGCGCCCTGAGATGGCTTCTGATGGCGCCGGCCAGCGTCGTCGTCAAGAGATTCCCCCTAAGCGGCCTTCGCTTCAAATTGCTCTGGGCGCAGTCGGTGAGACAGGGAATCCTGCGCCAATTTCTGAAGCAGCGATCTGCGATGAAAACGATCCATTCTCAGCTTGGTGCCAAGTGATGACAGTCCCAAACCACGGCATCGACAGGAAGTGCTCCATCTACGGAGGCAGAGGGCAGGATTTTCGCACTTCGGGAGGCGACTCGGTTTGACGGCGGATCTAAAAATTAGTGTCATCTTTTCGTCCTTTAATGGCGCTAGCAGACGGCTTCAACAGATGTTGGATTCGATGCTGGGCCAAAACCTTCCGGCTGACCAATGGGAACTGATTGCCGTCAACAACAACAGTGAAGACGAAACACAACAGCTTCTCGACCAATATACGGAGAAGCTTCCAATGGTTGTTGTCAATCATGCCCGGCCAGGAAAATCAGGAGCTATGAACGCCGCTTTGGCGATAGCTCGAGGAGCGTTGATCGTTTTTACGGACGACGATATCGAGGCCGATGCGAATTGGTTGAGTTCCATTGCGGAGTGCGCAGAGGTGAATCCGGATTACGGCGTTGTCGGCGGTCGCATCCTCCCGAATTGGGAGCATTATCCCCATGGAGATCCGCTGTTGGACTGGATTCCCATGGGATCAACCTTCGCCATAGCCGACCAGGAATCCAGTGGCCCGTGCGACCCGACAAAAATTTGGGGTCCGAACACGACCGTGCGTCGTGAACTGCTTGGCAGCACTGTACGGTTCCGCGAGGACATCGGGCCGCTGCCGGGAGGTCTTTTCGCGATGGGAGAGGATACGGAAATTGTCACCCGCCTATCCCGAAACGGCGTGAAGACATATCGGTGCGCTGAGGCCATCGTTCATCATTGGATTCCCGCCTCGAGCGTGACAGAGGCTTGGGTTCAGAAACGCGGGGAACGTCTTGGCTATGGAATGCCGGCGCTCTTCGCCGAGACCATTCCCAAAGGTGTAAGGATCGGGGGGGTGCCCTTGCGAACCTGGATCGAAAGTGCCAACTGGGCGGTTCGGGCGGCGCTTCTTTATCCTTTGCCGCGATCAAAGAAGCGGTTCTGGGCCATCTGGAAGTACTACTACATGCGTGGCTACCGCGCGGGGCTGCGCCGATACGCACCGGCAGGAAATCATTCTGGTCGACTGGTGCAGGAGGTCGTGCGGTGAAATTATCGGTGCTCATCAACAATTTCAATTACGGCCAGTATCTGCGTCCCTGCATCGACAGCGTTCTGTCGCAGGCCTATCCGGATTTCGAAGTGATCGTCGTCGACGATGGTTCCACCGATGATTCCCGAGAAATCCTTGCTTCATACGGCGAGCGGATCCTGACCGTATTGAAAGAGAATGGCGGCCAGGCCTCAAGCTTCAATGCCGGTTTTGCAGCCGCAAGCGGCGACATCCTCTTTCTCCTCGATGCCGATGATGCGTTTCTGGCTGGCAAACTCGGGCGCATCGCCGAGATCTATGACCGAAACGAGATCGACTGGTGCTTCGACCGTGTGACGACCAACGAAGGCGACCAGCCTGCCGCGCAGTTGCAGGTGACGCTGTTCGACAAACGGGACACGTTGCGCAGGGGCGGCTTTCCCTCGCTTCCGGTGCCGACCTCCGGCTTGAGCTTCCGCCGCGACCTGCTGTCCCAGATCCTGCCGATGTCCGTCGCGAAAGACGTCGTGCTCAGCGACAATTACATCAAGTTTGCAGCCGCCTATCTCGGTCCCGGCGCCATCGTCGAAACGCCGCTGACCTTTCAGCGCATTCATGCCTCGAACCGCTATACGGGCACGAGCAGGGCAAAAACACTGCGCCCTCGGATCATGATCGCCACAGGATTGGAACTGGCGCGCCGCTATGATGGGCTGCATGCGCTGGGCAAGAGCCTGGTGGCCGGAGGCATTGCTGAAACCACATCGCTCTTGAACCTGAGGAGCGAAGCTCGCAACACCGTGGCCGGCGGTCCGTTCGGCGATGATGCCGTCAACGAAGTGGCCCTGATGGCCGCGCGCAAGCGTTTGGGCAATATGCTGCGGAGAGGACAGTCATGAACCAGCAGGGCACCTTTCCGCATTCATCAGCCGGAACTGATCCGTCAGGCGCGTCGCCGTTGAACATCGCCGTCGGCGTGCTGACCTATCGGCGGCTGGACGGGATCGCCAAGCTGCTCGACGTAATGACACGCCAGACCAGGCATCCGGCTCGCCCCTATCATCTGACGATGGTGATCGTCGACAATGATGCCGCAGGCAGCGCAAGAGCCACGGTCGAGGCTTTCGGCCAAACGGGCGCCTACGATCTGATCTATGTCGTCGAACCCAACCAGGGCATCCCCTTTGCGCGCAATCGCGCGCTCGATTCGGCCCCTGCCGGCACCGATCTCTTCTGCTTTCTCGACGATGACGAATGGCCCGTCGATGGCTGGCTCGATGCAATGCTGGAGACCCGGGAGAAAAACCGCGCCGATTGCGTCTACGGTCCTGTCCAGCCGGTCTATCCCGAGAATCCACCTGAATATTTCATCAAAGCGAGGGTTTTCGAGCGCAAGATGAACAAGGACGGTCAGCGCATTTCCTATGCGGCTTCGAACAATGTCATGTTCGATTATCCCCTCATCCGCTCATGGAATCTGCGCTTTGAGGAGAAAATGCGCTTCACCGGGGGCACTGACTATCTCTTTTTCAACCAGGCAATTCGCCGCGGTATGCAGGTTTTCTGGGCTGACAAGGCACTCGTCTATGATATCGTTCCCGCCAGCCGCATGACCTGGAAGTGGGTGCTGCAGCGACAATACCGGCTCGGCAACACTTTCGCCGTCAGCGAGGTCCTGCACGGCGACCTCAAGCGCCGGCTCTATCGGGCGGCCTATGGCGCCACGAGAGTGATCCTTGGGCTGGCCATGCTGCCGGCGATCCTCATTTCACCCTATTGGGGCATGCGGGCCCTCACCCATGTTTTGCGTGGCGCAGGCATGGTCAACGGGATCCTTGGACATGCCTACCAGGAATACAGACCCAATGTCGCCCATTAGTGTTGTTAACGGGAGCGATCTCGGATGAGTTACGGCCCCTCTTATGTTCCGAACGGGAACATCAGCTTGACGCGGCAAGCGGCGCGATCGCGACCACGGCATGGCATCAAGAAAGAAACCTTGGTTCGTTGGCTCCTCACGGTGATGCTCTATGTCACGCTCTTGCGTGCAACCGGAATGTGGTACGGTTATCCCTCGAACTTCGATGACGGGATATCTGTGGATCCACTTCCGCAGAAGCTGATGCTCTATTCGCTGATTCCGATGATGGGCGTCTATTTCATCCTGGAGCCAAACCGGTTTCTGTCCTATTTTCGAAGGATTCCGGTTCTCGTCATCGTCGTCGCTGGCTTTTCGCTCATATCCCTCGCTCTATCGATCAGCTTTGGCGCATCCGCGCGCGGCATCGCTGCCGTGACGGTATTGACAATCGCGCCGCTGCTCTACCGACGTCGCTACGGCAGCGTCGAGACATTCAGGCTGCTTGAAAACTTCGCGGTTTTCGCAGCCTTTGCCAACGTCCTGTATACCGCCGCCTTTCCGCATTTCGCAATCATGGGTGGTTCTTATGCTGGGATGGTCAAGGGGCTGTTTTACCACAAGAACACGATGGGTCAGTTTTTTGCCGTCGCGTTCATCGTCGTGGTTTCCATTGGCTTGCCATCCTCCAGGCTTCGGTATCGGACGTTGCTGCGCTGGGCCGCTTTGTTGCTGATGCTTGCGTTGATTGCCGTCTCGCGATCGTCGACCGCCGTCGTTATGCTGGCGATGGGCCTTGCGACGCTCGCGGGGCTTAAAATGATGTTCAAGATCGGCAATTCCGGAGTACGATCATTCTTTCTGTTCTTTCTCTGTCTTATCCTCGGCTTTGTCGGCGCCTCGGCCTATCTCGGCGCTGCGCAACTGATCGCGGATGCCTTCGGCAAGGATTTGACATTCTCCGGACGAACCAACATCTGGGAGCAACTGATTCCGCTTGTCTACGATCAACCGATTTTCGGATATGGTTTCGCTCTGTTTCGACAACCCGAGATCATGGAACAGTTCGTTCGTGTAACGTTTGATGCGAGATCGACGCACAACACCTATCTGGAACTCGCGCTGAATATTGGCGTGCCCGGGACAATCGCTTGGGTAGCATTCTTGTTCAAGCGGCTTGGAGAACGGATAACGACGGTATCGTCGGGCGCTGCGCTGAACGAAGTTCAGGCGAAGGAAGTCGCGGTCATACTCATGATCATGATCGGCGCGATGATGGAGGCTGGTTTGATGTTGGCGCCGGTCGTGCTTTGGCCGCTTATGGTCGTGTGCCTGCCAAAGGATGCTTCGCCAAGTTCCTTCAGGCGCAAGCCACGAAAGCCGGTTATGCCGAATTCTGGTCGAAGACCGGCAGTATGAGTTCATATTGAAATCTGGTATCCGACCAGAAATGTAGAGTATCGAAACAATACACAGCAGTCCGTTTCAATGCGGATCATTTTAGCGCAATTCTCAATACGAGGTATGTCTATGGCTGAGAAAAAGTTGAAGGTCCTCGCCGCCTCCTCCGGCGGCGGCCATTGGGAGCAACTGATGGCCATGCGCGGCGCATTCGAAGGCTGCGATATCGTCTTTGCAACGACCATCCCGGGACTGCTCGCCAAATACGGCATCAAGGATGGCCTGGTGCTTCCCGATTGCAGCCGCGACTCGATCACAATGTCGATTCGCTGCTTTTTCAGCGCCTTCTCCATTGTCATCAGGCACAAACCGGACGTTGTCATTTCCACAGGTGCAGCGCCTGGGCTTTTCTGCCTGCTTGCCGGCAAGTTGACGGGCAAGCGGACGATCTGGATCGATAGCGTCGCCAATGTGGAGAAACTGTCCCTCTCTGGAAAACTGGCTGGCCATATTGCGACTCTCTGGCTGACGCAATGGCAACATCTTTCGCGGCCGGATGGCCCGCATTACGCAGGAGCTGTCCTTTGATCCTTGTCACCGTTGGAACGCAGCTGCCCTTTGACCGCCTCATCAAGGCTGTCGACAGCTTCGCAGAAGAATTGACCAAACCGGTTCTGGCTCAGATCGGCAAAGGCACTTACACGCCGCAGAACATGAAGTGGATCAAGAATATCGAGCCTGCGGACTTCGATAGGGTCTTTCGCGACGCGACTGTCATCGTCTCTCACGCGGGAATCGGCACGGTCCTCACGGCGAAGCGTTTCGGCAAACCGATCATTCTTGTTCCACGGAAGGCGTCTCTTGGCGAGCACCGAAACGATCACCAGCTTGCCACGGTCAGCCAGCTTGTCGGCCGGCCAGGCATCTATGTCGCCCAGAGCGATGACGAACTCAAAGATTATCTCCTTCAGGACCTGGACAGCCCTTCTCATGAAGACGCGTCCGATGCCGGCCGGGCCTCGCTGGTCAGCTATTTGAAGGGCTATCTCGCGACGGGTTGAACCCCCAACAGCCGCAGATGCCCTTGAGACGAAGAAGATTCATTCGCCGCAATCGCGGCCGGCTATGTGCCGGGTCAGTTGGGGCACGATGATTTTAGAAGCGACCTCGGGTCGCGGATGTGCGCCATCAGGAATTGCGGCGGCCAGATCGTCCGGGGTCAGGCGCTCCCAGTCCGGCCGGTAATCGATGAACTCCAGGCCCCGTTTCAGCGCCTCCGCCTGATGAGCCGAAATATAGCTACCGACAAAAGGACGGATCAGCCCCCGCAGTCCTGAAAACGGATTCATCGCCATGAGGATAATCCGCGCCCGCGGCAGGCGTTGATGAAGCTGATCGAGAATGTCGGCAATATTCCTTCGGCTTTGCGCCAGCGACACGAACCGATGCAATGTCGCGTCATTGGCGTAGAGCTCGATCAGAATAATATCCGGCTGCTCGGCAACGACGCGATCCAGTTGGGTCAAAGCCCATGTCGACGTCTCGCCGCTCTTTGCGACGCTCTCGACTTTCACGGATCTTTGCAGGCAGGCAGCAAGCCTTGTCTGGAGGCCGGGTTGCCATCCCCCGCGCGCTGTCAGCGATGTTCCGAAAGCCACTATTTTTAGCGGTGGAAGGTTCTCGGCATCACTCTTTCCAGTCATCAAAACCATCACGAGGCAGGCTAAAAGCAGAACTAAACCCGATGCCAGTCGCCTCTCGGTCGGCGCCGCTCGCCAAAGCCGCAAACATATCATGACAGAACCATATCTCGGCGAGAGCTATACGTCACCCGACAGGAGAACCTTGTGGAACGACAGGCAGGCCCTTGAAGCCAACCTTGCAGCAGGCTTGAGACAATATCATGAAGGACAAATTGTCATGTCCGCTTCAGTGCGCAAATCAGCCTTGCATCCAACCGGGGATAGCAGCTGCCTCGACATGCCGCAACTGTGCCGAGGAGCTCCAATCACTCCTCACGAAATACGTGCTGCATCTGATCGGTCAGTGGTTTTGTGAGATAAGAAATGACGGTCCGGTCGCCGATCTTGATAAAGACTTCGGCCGGCATGCCGGGATAGAGCTTTATCGATTTCAGCTTTGCGATACTTTGAGCCTCCGGCTTGACGCGTAGCGGATAATAGCTGATCCCTGTCCGCTCATCCTTGACGATATCAGGCGCAATTGAGGTGATCACCGCCTGCACATCAGGCGTCGTGCGCTGATCAAAAGCGCTGAAACGTACATCGACAGATTGGCCGACATGGACCTGGTCGATATCGCGGGTGGCGACCTTCGCCTGGACGGTAAGATCGTCGTTTTCGGGAACGACGAGCCCCAGCGTCTGACCGGCTTCGATTACGCCATTAACGGTGTGCACCGACAATTCGTGAACGCGGCCGCTGAGCGGCGCGGTGATGTCGAGACGGCGGAGTTGATCGAGCGCAGTGCCGCGGCGCTCCTCATTTTCGGCGATCTGAGCTTCGACATCCGTCAGGTCCTTTGCGATCTCCGAACGACGATCCTCATCCAGCTGAATCGACTGTCGGTCAATTTCGATCGCCTTGCCCTCGGCCTCCGCCTTTGCAGCGATTTCCTGACCGCTGTTACCCTGGAGATCGGCGCGGGCTCGCTTGAGCGTATTCAAACGCTGAAGCGTGACCAGACCCTTCTTGTAGAGAACATCGACGGCTTCGAGCTCCTGTTCGATCAAGCCGAGGGAATCGCCGGTGGCGTTGATCTGAACGACCAAGCCTTTGATCTGCTCACCCAATTGATCCTTGCGCGACGCCAGCTGACTCTTCATTCCGATCAGCGCTGACCTGCGGCTGTCGAACAACTTCCGTTCGCCGTCGAGCAGCTGCTGCGCCGCGGTGCTGGATGTCAGGTCGCTGAGGTTTTCTTCGACTTCGAACGACTCGGCGCCGATCCGCTCCGCCTTCAGGCGGGCGCGGCGCGCATAAAGCTGCGCAAGCGTGCTCTCGACAATCGACAGCTGTGCTCTTGTCGCCGTTCCATCAAGCCGTATCAAAACCTGTCCGGCCGACACATGCTG
Source organism: Rhizobium etli CFN 42 (assembly GCF_000092045.1). NCBI lineage: Bacteria > Pseudomonadati > Pseudomonadota > Alphaproteobacteria > Hyphomicrobiales > Rhizobiaceae > Rhizobium > Rhizobium etli. The sequence goes on from NC_007761.1 coordinate 3,390,656, forward strand.
GTTTTCGGAGACCAGAAGTTCCGAGACGATGCCACCCGTCAGATGCTGGATCTTCTTGACGTCACCGTCGACGACAACGACGCCTTCGCCGATGACGGCGCTCGAAAGTTCCGTCGTCGCCGCCCAACCGCCGATGCCGCACACCAACGCAATGGACAGCGCGCCGACAACCGCCACATGGCGATTGAGAGAGCGTTTGGATTCACTAATAACTTTGCTCACGATCTTCCTTCCGGCCTATTCCGCCGCATTGCCGTCAACGACGACCTTAAGCTGAGCCACGCGCTCGGCAATCGGGGTGCGCGCTGCCTCGGTCCGGCTGACCCGCGCCAGAACTTCTTCCTTAGGACCGAATGCGATCATCCTGCCCTCCTGCATCATCAGCACGAAGTCGCACACAGCTAGAACGCCGGAGCGATGCGCGATGACAACGACGATGCCGCCACGTGCACGCACGCTCATGATCGCAGCACTCAGCGCCCGCTCGCCTTCCTCATCGAGATTGGAATTCGGTTCATCGAGCACGACGAGGAATGGTTCCCCGTAGAGCGCTCTCGCAAGCGCGATACGCTGTCTCTGCCCGGCTGAAAGCGCAGCACCGCCTTCGCCGATTTCGGTCTCGTAACCGTTCGGCAGACGCAGAATGAGATCGTGAACGCGCGCCGCCCTCGCCGCGGTGACCACCGCTTCCGGCGACATCTCTTTGGCGAAGCGGCAGATATTCTGCGCGACGGTGCCTGAGAAAAGCTCCACATCCTGCGGAAGATAACCGATATGCCGGCCAAGTGCGTCGCCGTCCCATTGGTCGAGCGCCGCACCATCCAGACGAATGGATCCTCTGACCGTCGGCCAGATGCCCATCATCGCCCGCGCCAGCGACGACTTGCCCGAGGCGCTGTAGCCGATGACCCCGAGCGCGCTCCCTGCTCTCAGGCCGAAGCTGACATCGGAGATGACCAGCCGCTGGCCGGCCGGCGGTCCGCTGGCGACGCCGTCAACCGTGACCTGCTTGCACGGTGCGGCCAGCGCGAGAGGGGCTGGGATCTCCGGAATTGTCTTCAGGAGGTTCGCAAGCCGCGCCCAGCTCTGCTGGGCGGAAACGAAACCGCGCCAATTTCCGATCGCCGCCTCTACAGGCGCCAGAGCGCGGGACGTCAGGATGGAACCGGCGATGATAATACCCGAAGACGCTTGACCTTGAATGACCAGGATCGCACCTGTTGCCAGCGTTCCCGATTGCAGGGCGATACGGAAAATCTTCGACAGCGTCGCATAACCGTTGCCGACATCCGATGCCTGTCGGGTGATGTTCCGGTATTCGCCATTTTTGCGATCCCATATCTCAGCCATGGTGCCTGCCATGCCCATGGCATGAATGACCTCAGAGTTGCGGATCGAGCTCTGCGCAAATCCGTTGCGCATGTTGGCGGCTTCTGATTGCCGCTTGGAGAGCGTACGCGTGCCCTGATTGGTCAGGAACGTCAAAATGGCGAGAACGAGCGATCCGCCGATCGCGATATATCCAATTGCCGGATGGAATAAGAAGCAGATAACGAGATAGAAAGGGAGCCAGGGCAGATCGAACATTGCCGTCGGGCCCATGCCGGACAGGAACGTTCTTATTTGATCGAAATCCCGCAGGGGCTGAAGCCCGTCGCCGCCGATCTTGACCTTCAGCGGCGCTTTGATCAACGCCCGAAACACCCGCCCATTCACCATCTCGTCAAGGGCACCGGCAACGCGAACGAGCATTCTGCTCCTGAGAACCTCGAACGCGCCCTGGAAAGCATAAAGAGTCAACGCAAGTATTGCCAAGGCGGTCAGCGTCGGTATGCTTTTGCTCGGAATGACCCGGTCATACACCTCAAGCATAAAAAATGAACTTGTCAGATAAAGTATATTGATAAGCGCGCTAGCTATACCAATGAAGATCAGTCCCCCTTTGCATTTCCGCAAGGCTTTGGACGGTTCATTGACGTCAGCTGCTGAACTTTGAAACACGAAGCAATCCTCTTCTACCGCATCGCGCACCAACAAAATGCTAGTCCACAGTGCAGTTACGGGCCATCAAACCGATCATTGACATGGCTGCCTTCGGATCCCGGCACCGTTGCTGATCCCGCTTGCGAGCCATACCCTAGAACATAAACCCCACTGAAAAATGACCGAAAATACAAACTTATCACGAGCAATTTCTGCGGGTCTAACTTTAACTCTACGATAAGCAAACCAGCCGAAGCAAGTGAATATCGCAAAAACCGCCAATAAGGGTTAAAAGCGGCGAGCGTGTGGCACGCTTAAAGCAGGCCTTTACTGAAGAATTAAACTATAAATACAATCTTTAGTTTGTTCTAGCCATGGCAGACGCGAATTTTTTGGATCAAGGGGGTATGTTTCACATCGCCCCCTAGCGAAAACTTGGCTGCCTCGCAAATTGAAGCCGCGCGCGGGCTCGCGGGAATGCGCCAGAATCCGGTCCAGCCTCACGCCAGGACGTGCGAGGCGTGACTGCTATGGAATGCGTCGATGTTGATCGACACGCTCAAGCCGTCGGTATCGATATGGGAAGCGCCATCGGAGATTTTGTATTGGAAGAACTCACTGACGTTGCCGCTGAGGCCTGCGAGTTTGGTGGCATCGACCGTATAACTATAGTCGCCGTCGCTTTCGACGTGGATGACGCCGTATTTTCCGGTCAGCGTCAGGCCGTGCTTGTCCACCGCGCTGTCACCGAAGCGGCGAAGCAGTATCGTGCCGTTACTCGCATTGTCGTTATCAAGCAGATTTCCGTGATAGGCACTGCCGGTATCCTCCGCGATCTTCAAGCTATCGTGGACCGCAACAATTTTCGGAACGACCACTGCAGGCACGGTCGCGGCCGGCGTTTCCACGCTCGGCGCCGGAGAACTTACCTGAGGCACCGGTACCTCCACATGTTCGGAAACCGGTGCCACAGGAGTCTGCTCATTGCTCGACGACGTGTCGCCGCTCGCGCTCGCTGCTGGGCTGTCAAGCTCAGCCTGCGCTTGTTCGAGCGTCTTGTTTTCACCGATGGAGAACGTGTTCTGCGCAGCGATTGCGGCGGGCATCGTCAGCGTCGACACCGAACTATCGATGACATTGTCGTAGAAGGAGCCCGATGCAGACCTGTCGACCTTCAGTGCCGACGCTGTCAGGTCGTCGAAGACATTGTCGTGGACAATGATGTTCTCGCGGAGATAGGCGGGATTGCCGACAGCGCTGACCAGGACGCCGTAGACGCCGTCATGCAGATAATTTCCGCTAATGTCGTAGTTTTTCGCATCGCCGGAGTCGCCAAGGCCGATGCCGTACGACCAGCTGTAGCCGCCATATCCTGAGATGTCATTGTCATGGATGGCGATGTTCGTGCCCGCCTGAGCGCTCAGCCCGAAACCGCCGCCGACAAGCGTATTGCCCTCAACCACGGCATCTTGTGCCCGGATCAGCACCAGGACGCCCTTCGCGCTATTGGTTTCTGTCTGCTCGAGATGATTGTCCTTGATCAGGATATTGCTGCTGTTGTTGAGCTGAATGGCGTCAGCCACGCTCCCCTGACTGTTGGTAACGGTATTGTTGACGAGGGTGACGCCCTTGACGTTATCCATCCAAATGCCATCGCCATGCACACCAGTCAGGATGCTATTCTCGATCGTGATGTTCTGGCTACTTTGGAAGCTGAGCGAGCCGGCCTTTCCGGACAGACCGGTATTCGAGACCTCGACGTTGCGGATGATCCAGTTCGATACACTCCCGGCATAGATCGCGTTGGCGCCAGTATCGGCGATCTTGATGTTCTCGACAATGATGTTCGAAGCCTTGGAACCGTGTATCCCGTTATTGCTGCTGTGAATGACCGGCGCATCACCGATGCCATAGCTGCCGATGGTGATCGGAGCGCTGACAGTGCCGGAATATTTCAGGTCGAACTGCTCGTTAAATACGCTTCCGGCAGCAAGCAGCACGCTGTCGCCAGGATTTAGTTTTAAGGCTTCAACAGCGGACAACGTCGCAAAGGCTGAACTCTCACCGGTTCCGCTGTTATAGTCGGATCCCGTCACTGAATTCACGTAATAGACGGTCATGCTGCGATCTCCCGAGGTTATGGAAGACCTTCTAACTGCGGACATCTCTCCGGCTGCTAAAATGAAACACTAAAATGCGTGATATCTCGGAATATTCTTACGTTCTGAGCATGGTTATTCTAGTGTACGCAAATTATTGTATCACGATAAAGTTGTAGAGCTCTACAAATCGCCCGTTCTACCTGGATTCGGCACGTCTGCCGCACTATGATCCGGAGCAAGCTGAAGCCGGCATATACCCGCTCCAGCGCAGCACAACGTTCCCCAACCCAAACCCATATGCAGTTACCGGGAATTTATTTCCGCGATATGCGACAACTCGAAGGGGGAGATGGTCCTGCGATATCGCAGATCTGCTGAATATCCGTCGTGACACAGAATAACACTTCGTGGTTATACACCACCGGGCAACCTTACTACATTTGCCATTGAATAATGATTTCACTAACCCCAAGACCGATCCAACACGACGGCAACGGCTTAGACGATCACTAATTGTTAAAACTATAATATTTAAGACTTTCATCGACTTATGTATGTTGTACGCGTATCGCTATCGATCAATACACTCTCAAGTGCTTATCTGTTGTTAACTACACGCTTGACTCCATGTATTAAGATACCATTAATCATGCGGCTCGCTGAAGTCAAAAGTGACCGGCGAAGATCAAATTCAAGGAGAGACACAGATGGCTATTCACGCAACCGACGATACTGCAACATTTCTGGAAACCGACGTCATTTCCGGGAACCTGCTCAGCAACGACACATCCGATGGCAACCTTTTCCTACGCGCCTTCGACCAGCAGAGCGTTGGTGCTAAGCAGGGCAACAATCAGATTACCGCAATCGCAGGCGACTACGGCACGTTCTACGTCAAGCCGGACGGAAGCTATACTTACGTATTGAGCGATGCTGCAAAGGTCGGCTTCACAGCCGGTGAGACGCTCCACGAAAAGGTTTCCTACAAAATCTCCGATGGCGCGGGCCATACCGATTTCGGCCTATTCACGCTGAATATCCAGGGTGTCACTCAGGTAAAGCCGATTGCTATTGACGACCATCTCAGCTTCAACGAGGGCGACGCCATCGGCGGCAATCTGCTGACTAACGACATTCCTGGCGACAATGGCCACCTTTTCCTGCGTCAGTTCGGCAACACCAGCGTAAACGGCGACCCGACCGCAACAACGAACATTGCCGGTACTTATGGGACCTTCCACGTCAAGGCGGACGGCTCGTTTACCTATGACCTAGCCTCGGACATCGCTCCGGGAGACCATATCACCGAAACCATCCAGTACTACAAGATCTCCGATGGTCAGGGCCATACGGATGTCGGCGTTCTCACGCTCAACATTACGGGCACGGACGTCGTCTCCGGCGCCACCGTCTGATCATCGATAAACCGTCGATGATGCAACGCCCGCTGCTTGCGCGGCGGACGTTGTCGGCTATCAACCAGTACCGTCACGAAATTTAGCCGATGGCATCACTGAGTAACGGGCGTCTTACAGGACGCGCAAAGGACGCTGTTACGTTCGCATTTCTGGTGTCGCGCTTTCCGAAAATCGAATTCCGATTTTCGGGCTGACACGCCAACTCTTTATTTCTCGCATGTTGTTATCACGACGTGCCTTTTCCGCTCTGGCAATATTTCATCTCAGATGCGGGTTTAGACAGCTTAAGCTTGCAGCTCTTCAGGAATGGCGGAGAACGATTATCAGCCGCAGCGCTGCCGAAACCGCGCTGTCGCTCCCTCTCCCACGCTCGCCCAAGTTCGATCGAAGATCGGGCGGAGCTGCGGGTTGATCTTCTTTATCGCGGCATTGACCATGCAGCGATCGCCAAGTTTCAGCATTGTGGTGAGATCGCTATCAAGCGCAGTGTTTGCCGCGGAAAGCGTCACGCTGGTAAAATTGTTCCAGAAATAAAACCGCGACAGAATCATTCCTTGATCGTGGGGCGCGAGCACGACCGAACGCTCCATCATTTCCGCAATCGAGACCGGCTCTTCTGCGATTTTCGACTGCACAGCGGCAAGTCGAAGCCAAAAGTTGCTATTCGTCGGCATGCACGAGAGGGCATGGCGCAAATATTGACGCGCATTTGACGCGGCAGCGGCCCAAGCGTCGTAGTTGCCATTGACGTTTTGTCGATCGAGCTGCGTCAGTACGAGCGTGACGCCGGCGGCGACGATGTCAGATCGGCAATAGTGCCCTTCGATCACCTCGACAGCGCGCGCCGCATATCTGCCGGTGATATCGTTCGGGACAGTTTCGCCACGTTCTATCCTCTCGGCAACGAGCGAAATGCTGGCCGTCCTTATCGAAGCATAGAGCTGTCGGCCAGCCAGCACCGTAAAGACAACGGCGGCGATGAGGAAAACGATTCTCGTGGGCGAAACATACCGAATGCCGAGCATCAGCTTTCGGTATAGTACCGCGAATAGCGCTTATAATAATACTCACTGGAACCGAATGTCCGGTAGAGCTTCATCTGCGCTGGATCGACCTTGGTCAATATGGCGCCGACGCACTTCGAATAGAGATCCGGCTCCGACAACAGTGTCGACTGAACCACCTTCCGCGAAGTCTTGCCCCACTCGATCACGAACACGACCGCGTCGAGCTTCGGGTTAATGGCGCGTGCATCCACCACCGGAGCCAGAGGAGGCAAGTCGACGATAATGTAATCGAAACTTTGACGCGCAAGCTCGAGAAGCTGATCCATGCCGCGCGACGCAAGCAGCTCCGACGAATGCGGAACGCGATACCGTGCCACGGTCGGCAGGAATGCGAGCTTTGTTCTGGGGTCGAGGAGAATGAGATCCTTCAGCGGACGATTATCGACGATTGCTTCAAGCAAGCCGGCTTCCGCGTGGCGGCCGATGGCCCGCGTCGCTCCCGGATTTCGCATATCGCCGTCGATAAGCAGGCACCGTGCACCTTGCATGGCCAAAAGCTTGGCAAAATTGATGGCTGTTGTCGACTTACCTTCACCGGGCAAGCTCGACACCACACCGATGACTTTGCAGCGCTGGTCGGACGCACTGATATCGATCGCGATTTTCGCGCTTCGAAGCGTCTCGGCGAAAGCCGACAGCGGATGCTCCTCGACATAAGTCGTGGTCTTGCCGCCCCTGGCGATGCTTCGGGGATTCCCGGGATCGACGAGCGTCGGATCCTCGACGTTGTTCTCGATCAACGGCATGACGCCAAGAGATTCGACGTCGAGCATGTCCTTCACATCGTCACCGGTGCGGAAGAAGCGATCGCGGAATTCACGGAAAGCTCCAATGCCGCTACCGAACGCGCAACCCAGGAACATGGCGAAAGCGATGACGAGGCTTCTTTTCGGCGCGCTCGGCTTTGTCGGCGTCTCCGCAGTCGTGATGATACGTGCGGCGGTAATCGGGAAGCTCTGCTGCTGGATCGCTTCTTGATAGCGCGCCAGGAAGCTCTGATAGAGGTTCTTATAAGTATCCCGCGTCCGCTCGAGCTCGCGGAGCTGTACCTGCGTCTCGCCGGCCGTTGCGGCCACACCCGTTGCCTTATCGACGCTGTCACGCAGCGATTTTTCGCGGGATTGCGCAACCGTAAGTTCGCTCTGGTAGCTCTCGGCGATGCGATTCAGCTCGTCAAACATGAGCCGCTCATATTCGGCCATCTCAGCACGGAGCCGAACCGCCTGGACGTGGTCGGGACCAAGCCGCGCCTCGATCTCAGCCTCGAGCTTCGAAGCTTCCAGATATTTCTTGCGAAGGTCGTTTGAAATCGAGCTGTCAAGCACATCGGTCACGATCGCATCGGTCTGCTTGGCTTCGATGATCGACTTGATGCGGGTATATTTCGCCTCGGCCTGCGCCGTTTCGGCCTGAGCCTTGATCAACTGGCTGTTCAGCTCGGAAAGCTGCTGCTCGCTGAGCAAAGTGCCCGATCCTGCCTCGACAAGTCCATGCTCGCTGCGGAACTTCTGCACTGCGAGGTCGGTGTCCAGCGCCTGTTGCCGGAGTTCTTCGATACGCTCCTGCAGCCACTCGCCGGCCCGGCGGGTCGCCTCATATTTCGAATTGAGCTTATCAACCAGATAAACATCGGCGATGGCGGCGGCAATTTCTCGCGCCAGATCCGGCGACTGCGAGGTATAGCTGACGTCGAGGACGTAGGATTTGCCGACACGCTCGACATCGATATTTCCGGCGACGGTTTCCGCAGCCCATCGCCGCTTCATTTCCGCATCGGGAGCAACGGCCCCGTCATCGGCAAACCAGGAGCGAAAATTGACCAGGGATTTCAGCGTTGCGACAGAAAAAAGCGAGTTCTTTTGCGCCGTGAACACAGGATCGTCGACAAGTTTCAGCTTGTCTACGACCGCATAGGCGATCGTGTCGGACTTCAACAGCTCGACCTGACTGAGGACCGTGCCCTCGTCATCGTCCAGCTGGCCGAAAGCCGCCAGTTGATTAATCATCTGATTGTCGCTGCGGTCGATCAGCACTTTGGTCTCGGCCGTGTAGACCGGCACCGCAGTCAGGACATAGACGACACCAAGAATGGCGAAGGCGAAAGCGCACACCGCGACGATCCGCCATTGCCGGCGAACGATTGCGATCAGCTTGTCGAAATCGATGAAATCAGCTTCGTTTCCTGTATCGCGGGAAGCGTCGATACGCGGCGTAAGTTTATCTGGCGACAGCAATTTCGATCTCCAACAAAGGCGTCAAGCGCCAAGATCTACAGGCAATTCCAGCTATTGTGTGACCGGGACACTCTGACTTGTCGACTCCGTCGTGTCAGTGGACGACTGTCCTCCCCCATTCGTGCTGACAAACGTAGTGGTGGTACTAGTGGTGCTCGAAGACGAGTCGGAATCTGCGTTCGAGACTGTCAGCGTACCGGCAGTCGTCGCAGCGCCGTCGAAAGGCGTGCCATCGTCTGATCCCGGGCCGGTTTGTCCAACCTGCCCATCATTGCCGATGCCGGGTGCTGCGGCGGCAGCACTTGCGCCGGGGCCGAGCGCCGCGGTACCGCCTTCGGCCAGGACCTTTGCAAAGGCAGCGAGCAGCGGCCCGAGGTTCGGATCGGCGCTCGCCGCCTCGGCGACAGCCTTTTCGATAATCAGCTTGAATTGCGGATCTGACACCTGGCAGCTGTTTGCCGCCCGCGCGAGACCGGAGCCGATAGCCGCCATCTGTGCGGCATTCGCCTTCTTGGCCTGCTCGATCACCGGCGACAGCGCGTCATTGCTGCTTCCGACCAGCGCACGAACACGCGACGACAGAACCAAGGGATCGGACATATCGAGCAGAAGGGCGGGATTGGCCGTAAACCCGCTGACATCAACGGAAGTCAGGCTTGCGGGACCCAGGCAAGCAGCCGCAAAGGCGTTCGAAGTCATGCCGACAAAAATTGCCGCGAGAATTCCGCTATATGCAAGTTTACGATGCACACTAAACCGTGCCATAAAGGTGGCTTCCTTCATCAAATCCTCTATCGGAAACAGGCCACCGGCACCGATCGTTTGCGATCGGCGCCGGCTATTTCCCCAATCAGCGCCCGAGCTCTCGCACCGCACTACGGGTATCGCGTGCGTCGTCCGTCACGCCGGCAACAGTGGACGATACCGAGTTTACGATGTCAAGGAACTTGACCAATTCGATAGAGTCCGAATTGGAAATATAGATAATATCCTTGTCTTCCATCTTGAATTGCTGAGCGGCAAACAGGGTTGCCGGATCACGGAGATTGGCGCGGATAATCACCGGAACCGTATCGCCCGCAAACCGCGTCGTATCTACATGCATCGCCGCAAGAGTCTTCCTCGGGACAAGGCGATAGAGCAGGACCTGGGCTGGATCCGCACGGTCGTCGCGCAAGCCGCCCGCCTTCGCGATGGCCTCTCCGAGAGTCAGATCCGACTCTTCGAAATCGAACCGGCCGCTGACGCCGGCGGCGCCGAGCGCCAGGAAGGTGCGGCGCTCATGATCGACCGAGATCGTATCATCCGGCGCGACATAGATGTTCTCCGCCGGATTTTTCAACAGCGTATTGTAGGCGACGGTCGCCGTTCTGCCGCGGCGCTGCAGCGTCACATTCGTTTCGATGTTATTGGTCGTCAAACCGCCCGCGGCAGAAATAACGTCGAGAATGCGCTCACCGGCCGGACTGATCTGAACGCGCTGAGGATTGTTGACGTCACCCAGCACTGCCACCTGACTGGAGCGGTTGGTCGTCGTGGTGATAACCACCTGCGGCTCGATTGCGCGACTGGCCAGACGATCCTCGACATCCTGCTCAACGGTCTCCTTCAGACGACCGGCAGCCGGAACGCGACCCGCATAGGGGATCGTGATCGTTCCGTTTCTATCGATGGTCTGCGCCGGCAGAGAGATATAATTGCCGGGCCGGCTACCGGCGTCGGAGGGAATGAAGAGACCGCCGGACTGAGCTTCGAAAATCGCAACCTCGACGACATCGCCATAACCGAGCGGAATTTCAGGCGCACCGCCGCGCCCACCGCCAAAACCCTTGAAGGAGGTCGGCTGCGGAGAGGTGAAATAGGACAGAACGTTCTTGCTTAGATCAACCAGGGCGTAGTCGATACCGACGCGACGCTCCTTCGTTGTTACCTTTACCGCCGCCCCTCGATCGACATCTTTGTGATCTGGACCGGATCTTGGCAAGGACGTGCAGCTTGCCAATATACTCGTTAGCGCTACAACAATGGCGACGCGTGTACTACCGACAGGAAAACAACCCATAGAATAACCCGTGTTGACGCCCTTGAAGCTACTGCTCCGCAATCGGACAAATTACAAGACAATCCCTGATCAATAATTACCGAACGCCGTTTATCATTCTCTAACTGTGGCAGCCCGGCAACGCCGAGCCCTTCAGCAAACGAACGGCCTCAGCCCGGCTCTCTGACGCCGGCAAAAATCAAAAGGCTGGTCCGCTATAAAATTTCTTGCGTTTAAGAGTCAACCCGCAGCCCTGATTCAATCGGCATTTTCGAAAAACCTTCATAAATTCCATTCATTTAAACCATTAGGTGCGGACCGGTCACCCATAATGGCGATCCGTTTCGCCGTGACTGCGGCCGAGGCTGATCGCAACGACGGCGCTCAAGAATGCGGAGAAAAATACCGCGAAACCAGGGATTTGCAGCGAAAAGTCGACCGCGGCATGAAGAGTGACCAGAACCGTCGCCGCTATTCCGAGCAGAACATAGTGCCTCAGGCGCCGCCGCGCGGAGAGCCCGCGCCAGAAAACCCTCGCAAGCACTGCGAAAGCAAGAAGCGTCGCAACCGGAAACGTAACCCCCAGCCCCAGAAATCCCTCCAGATAGAAATTATGTGCGCGATCAAAAATCCCGAAGATGCCGCAGGCCGGATCGCGGTAGGCAGAAAACACGGTGCGGAAGGTTCCAAGACCCGTCCCCGTTAACCAGTGATCCGAAATGGCGCGCCATATGCCCGGCAGAATACAGAAACGATCATCATCCTCGAGCCGCCGCTCCTGCGCGCGCAAAATCGCCTGCCCTGCAAACAAGCTCAGCAACAGGACGATGAAAATGACCGCCGAGAGCAGCTTCAATACCGAGCGCCATCTCGGAGCCGGTGTTAAATATCGCCTCGAGCTGTTCCAATTGACGACAAGCCAGGGAAAATAGATGAGCGCGGCAACAAAGGTCGCGAATATTCCGGCGCGTGATCGGCTCAGCATCAACGCGGTGAAACATGCGCACAGGAGCAGAACATAGACCCACGTTCTCAAGAGCAGAAGGTTTCGACCTGGCTCGCCGGGCGGACGGGTTGAATAGGAACGGGCAATGTCCCTGACCAGCGTCAGCATGAGCAACGTTCCCAACCCGAGGAAGGTCGCAGCGGTATTGCGGTTGACGAAGACGGCCGTCAAGCTATCGAGGTAGGCGTGTTTTTCTATGACGATCAGGATGTTGGGAAACATCGAAAATTGCAGCAGGCCGAAAACGGCGATGCCCCCCGCCGCAAGCCCCAGGCTGGCCAGCACTTTCCGCGCTCGTTGATCGGTATCGCACAAGATAAGTCCGGTCAGAAAAGTCACGAAAGGCAGAGCCACCCAGAGTATCGAGGCAAGCGTGTCGGCCGGTTCGACGGAGATCGCCGCATATTGGACGCCCGCCAGATCGCGTGCAGCGCCCCAGGCGGGATTTGCCAGCCAATTGGCCGGCAGTTCGAGCGTTTGGATAAATGTCCAGCTCGTCAGCACGACGAGCAAAAGCAAGGCGATCTTGAACACCCAGCTGGTTTGTCTTGGCTCCGCAAACAGCAATACCGAAACGATGGCGAGAGCAAACATACCGATTGCGGCGAAGGCGAGGGGCAAAGGTGTGACACTTCCAAAAGGAATGAGCGTCAATATCACCAGGCCGATGAAGACAACGAGAATCGCCTCCCGCAAAACCTGCCTGTTGATGAGGTTGGATAACATTCGACTTCACTCACCAGCAGCCAAAACGAGGCAATCACAACCATTACGGTTAATATACTCGTACTAACATAAGTTGCAGATCAAGCGCTTGCGTGTTAAAGTGCAACAGAATTCCACATCGTTAAAATTGTCGCGAATGGCTTAAGCCAATCGAGACAGGACCCCGCTTATGCTCCTTCAAGCAGCAGAAACGGGACAGACGTTCTGTGCCCAATACTTGGCAGATCGCTAAATCGCCATGCCATTGACTGAGCCAAAAGGCAAGCCTGATCGCAATCGCTTGCCCTGACGGGGATTAAGAGATGAAGAGAACCTTCGTTACACTTCTGGCACTGGCTTTTGCAGCGGGGAATGCTTGCTCTGCATTCGCGGCCGGCCCCGCAGGTTTCGCCCGCGGCCTGACCAGCGGTTCGGAGGTCAGCTATATCTCCGAAAAAGGCAAGATCGTTCCGCCCTTCGCCCAGGTGCTGTTCTGCGCCCAGAACCCTGCCGAATGCCGCGACAATAACGGACTGTCGGTCATCGTACTGACGGACAAGGAAATGCTGCAGCTGAAGGATGTGAACAACACCGTCAATCGTACCATGATCGGCCGCAACGATTCCCGCAACGAACTGAACGGCGATGTCTGGAAGGTGAATGTGCGCAGCGGCGACTGCGAAGACTTTGCATTGACCAAGCGCAGCCGCCTGATGGCGATGGGCTGGTCATCGCGCGCCTTGCGGATCGCAACGGCCTTTACACCCTCCGGCGAAGGGCACGCCGTCCTCGTGGTAAGAACCGACAAGGGCGACCTGGTGCTCGACAACAGGCAAAGCAGCATCAAGAACTGGCGCGATACGGATCTGCGCTGGGACAAGATCCAATCGGGAACAGACCCGTACGTCTGGTACCGTCTGTAGCAGCCGAGGCAGCCGATAGAGCAATCCGTCTCATTTCCGGATTGAAGTCGAGCCGGCTCTCACGAACGGCTCGACTTGTCATATCGCCCACATAAACCTATGTTTTTGCTGTCGAGCGGGTGACCGGCAACGAACAGCTGCACCCTCAATGCGACTTCCGATGTGGGTATTAAGCGATCTTCGATATTGTCTTTTGGCCCAGATTGAGTATGACGAACGCCATGCTGCGACGCAGCATGACGTTCTACTCTAATGATTTGAGGGAAATATGCGCATCACGATGATTGGATCAGGCTATGTCGGCCTCGTTTCAGGCGTTTGCTTTGCGGATTTCGGCCACGACGTCATCTGCGTCGACAAGGATCTGAGCAAGATCGAGGCCCTTCGCGAGGGCCGTATTCCGATTTACGAGCCGGGTCTCGATCAACTGGTTGCTGAAAACACCAGCACTGGCCGCCTGTCGTTCTCGACGGATGTCGGCGAAAGCGTTCGTGGCGCCGACGTCGTTTTCATCGCGGTCGGTACGCCGTCCCGTCGCGGCGACGGCCATGCCGATCTCTCCTACGTCTATGCGGCTGCGCGCGAGATTGCCACCTATGTGGAGGGCTTCACCGTCATCGTCACCAAGTCGACAGTACCGGTCGGCACCGGCGACGAGGTCGAACGCATCGTGCGGGAAACCAATCCTTCGGCTGACGTCGCCGTCGTCTCCAATCCCGAATTCCTACGCGAAGGCGCAGCGATCGAGGATTTCAAACGTCCTGATCGGATCGTCGTCGGACTGAACGACGACCGGGCACGCGAGACGATGACCGAAGTCTATCGTCCGCTTTACCTCAACCAGGCTCCCCTGGTCTTCACGAGCCGCCGCACCTCCGAGCTCATCAAATATGCGGCCAACGCCTTCCTCGCCATGAAGATCACCTTCATCAACGAGATCGCCGATCTCTGCGAAAGGGTCGACGCAAACGTCCAGGACGTTTCGCGCGGCATCGGCCTCGATGGCCGTATCGGCTCCAAGTTCCTGCACGCCGGTCCGGGTTACGGCGGTTCGTGCTTCCCCAAGGATACGCTTGCCCTTGCCAAAACCGCGCAGGATTATGATGCACCGGTCCGTCTGATCGAAACGACGATCTCGATCAACGACAACCGCAAGCGGGCGATGGGCCGCAAGGTCATTTCGGCCGTCGGCGGAGACATTCGCGGCAAGAAAGTCGCCATCCTCGGACTGACCTTCAAGCCGAACACCGACGACATGCGCGACAGCCCGGCCATCGCCATCATCCAGACGCTGCAGGACGCCGGCGCCCAGGTCGTCGGCTATGATCCCGAGGGTATGGACAATGCCCGCAAGGTCATCGAGAACATCGAATATGCGAACGGCCCTTACGAAGCCGCTGCCGACGCCGATGCCCTCGTCATCGTCACCGAATGGAATCAGTTCCGCGCACTCGATTTCAATCGCTTGAAGCAGTCGATGCGCGCTCCGGTCCTGGTCGATCTGCGCAACATCTACCGCAGTGACGAGATCCGCAAACACGGCTTTACCTATACCGGGATCGGGACCAACCTTTACCAGCACGCCTGACAGCGCCTGGCAATTATGTGAACCTTCTCACGCCGCGGGCACAATCCCGCGGCGTCTGTTTTTTTGAAGCGTGCGCCACGCTCTCTTCGCCCAGCGCATCGGCTTAAAGATCGGAATCGATTTTCGGAAAGCACGACACGTGGATTTAGAGGGCAACGCGTCCTTTGAGCGTCCGAAGGCTCTAAAGCAGCCCTACCCGTGTCCCCTTGATCGTCAGTACGGTCAGCCGGCCCGTCGCTGAAACCGCGGTGTCGATGCCGATGCGTTGCGGACCGAATGTCGGGGCTCGCCCCGGAGTATGCCCGTGGATCACGAGGACAGGAAGCTGCGGTCCCTCGTCCAGGAAGGGCTGCCGGATCCACATGAGGTCGCTGTCTTTTTGTTTCTTAAGATCGATGCCGGGTCTGACGCCTGCATGCACAAACACCACCCTGCCCATGCGCAGCATGATCGGCAGCGACTCCAGGAACTGGATATGCCGCTCGGGTATCATATTGCGAATGACGCGGGCGATCGTTTCAGTTCCCGCCGCCGACTGCAGGAGATGCTCGATATCGATGCCATATGAGTGCAGCGTCTCCGTCCCCGCGAAACCCAGCCATTCGAGAATGCCCGCCGGTTTGCGATAGAGCTTCACCAACTCAGCATCGTGATTGCCGCAAAGAACCAGACGCTGAAATCCTGGCGGCGGGTTCTTGCTCAGGAACTCCAGAACCGCGCTCGAATCGGGTCCACGATCGACATAATCGCCGAGCATGACAATGAGTTTCGGCCCTTGAATGCGTGCTGCGTCCTCCTCGATGCGGCGATGTACGTCGACGAGTTCGTCGTAACATCCGTGAACATCGCTCATGGCGTAGACCGCAGCGAAGTCGCCTTCGGCAAAGGTCAGCCGAGCGCGCTGCTTACGATTGCCGGCCAGTATCGGTATCTGTTGTCGCCACCGTCCTAGATAATTAGACATGTAACCCATTTATGAGACCCGACCGCGTGGCGGGTTGATCGATTTCCCATCTATCGCTGCAATGGCATGCAGCTCAGTGTTCATAAGAAGTTGGCCTGATCGCGGCGTCGACAATGTAGCCGCAACCTCTTGCCAAATTCGGAACGACATGATCCTTCGCCGTTTGCTGAACCGCTCGCGCCAGGCTCGCCTGCGCGGTCGCGACAGAACGCTGCGCTCCCAACACATCAAGCAACGGGGACTGTCCATCCTTGTAGCTCGCGATTGAAAGCGCAAGAGTCTCCTGCATGATCTTCCCCTGGGTGCGAAGTGCCGCAGCTCACCAGCGATAGCAAAACGGCTGCCGCGGAAATCGGCGTTCTGTACCTATCCATAGTTGAGAAGACATCGCGATTAATAACAGGTTGTATTTTAGTACATGATGCTTAACCTCTGGTTAAGCTTATGTCTACGGGATCGATTCTTTCACGTTCGGCTGTGTCATCCAGTATTTCCATGCCTGGAAGAACTCGAAACGATTGACTTTCCACAGGTGAGGCCTTCGAAAAAGCTGCATATATCAACTATAGCGAGAGGCTCCTGGAAAAAATGAACGTTAAAGCAGATCACGCTTGACGGCCCTGCGACGCCGCATAAATATGGTGCGCTGCGAGCGTGAATGACAATTCTTGACCAGTAATCTCAGATCCAAAACTGCGGGGTGCAAAGTGGAAACTGCGGTTGATTCGAAACTTATCGAGGCGATCAGCTACGACGAAGACAGCCGGCATCTACGGGTCTATCTGACCAACGGTCAGAGACGAGAATATGAAGGTGTCCCCAAAGGCGTCGTCGTCGGTTTGACGATGGCAGAATCACCGGGGAATTTTTACATGAAGGCAATAAGGGGCAAATATCCTCATCGCCCCTAAAGCACGTTGCGCAAACTGTGCTGCGGTTTGCGGCAACGACCTGTAATCGGGGACTTAAAGCGCAAGGAGCGAATCTGAAAGATCGCGACGCGCTATGGATAATGTCGATCAACGACGAGATGATCATCGTTGCAACGATGCGGGGCCGGCATTCGCCGGCCCCGCTTGCTGTCTTGGCCACTGTGCTGGCACAGGTCAATAGCCGCCGAGGAAGTCGCCAACCGCATTGATCTCCGATGGCGCGATCTCGTGCCCACCGGCATGCCAGACCGTCCTGACCTCCGCGCCCCGGCCCTCCAGGTGCGCAGACAGCGCCTGGGTCATCGCGATCGGAGCGATCGGATCCCGCTGCCCGGCTGTCACCAACACCTTTCTTCCCGCGAGCGTCGAGCGAGCCTCGGGCTGAAACGGAATGAGCGGATGCATCAGAACCGCCGCGTCGAAGATGCCCTTTTCGATCAGCACATTGGCAAGAATATTTGCGCCGTTCGAGAAACCCAGGCCGAGAATGTGAGAAGCCCGATATTCGTCGGCAAATGCCTTGACAAAGGCCGCCATCTTCTCCGTCGCGCGTGAAAGGTCGGACATGTCGTAGACCCCTTCCCCGGTGCGGCGGAAGAACCGCGCCGCGCCATATTCGAAAACATCGCCGCGCGGCGAAAGAATCGTTGCTTCCGGCAACAGCCGCCGGCCAAGATCGAAGAACTGGTTTTCGTCGCCGCCGGTGCCGTGCAGGACGAGCAGAATAGGTTTGTCAGGTGCACCGGCATGCAGCCGGTGCACATATCCTGTTTCGGTCATCTCGCCCTCCTTACGCTTCGAGCGGCTGCAGATGCTGCTCGAGCAAGGCGCGAAGATGAGCGTGCTGCTGCGGCAGCTTCAGCGCTTCGCCGAGATGAGCCGTATCCTCGTCACGGTCGAAGCCGGGCTCATTGGTCGCGACCTCGAACAAAACACCGCCCGGCGTGCGGAAATAGATCGCCCAGAAATAATCCCGGTCGATGACAGGCGTGACCTGATAGCCGGTATCCATCAGCGCCTTGCGCACTTCGAGCTGCTTTTCGCGATTTTCGACGGCAAAGGCGACATGGTGGACGGAGCCGGCGCCGGGAAGCGCGCGGGCAATGTTCGGCATGGTTTCAAGATCGATGAGGTGCGCGCCGTTGCCGCCGGGCCTGATCAGGCGCTTGACCCCCTCCTTTTCCTCGGCGACTTCGTAGCCCATGAACTTCAGCAGTTCAGCGGTGGCGCCTTCATCCCTCAGCCGCAAGGCAACGGAGTGGAAGCCGCGAATAGCGTGATCCTCGCTGATGCCGCCATGCGTCCACGGCTCGCGGTCATCGTCCTTGACCTCGACGAGCGCGAAGCCATCGCCATCCGGGCCGGAGAAGTTCAGACGCTTTTCGCCGAAGCTTTCCTCCGCCTTCAGGCCGGCGACGCCGAGTGCGGCAAAGCGATCGTTCCAGAAGCCCAGCGAGTCCTGCGGAACGGAAAATACCGTGGTGCCGACCTCCCCGGTCCCGGGCCGGCCCTGCGCCATCTTCGGGAACGGGAAATAGGTCATGATCGTGCCGGGCGCACCGGTCTCATCACCATAGTAGAGGTGGTAGACATCAGGCGCATCGAAATTGACGGTCTTTTTGACGCGACGCAGGCCGAGCGCATGGGTGAAAAACTGATTGTTGGTGCGGGCGTCCTCCGCCATCGACGTGACGTGGTGCAGACCCTTGATCTGATCGAGCATATGAGACCCCTTTCTTGCCCGCCGTTCGCGGGCTTTTGATGGATCATAAATGCGCCTCACCCGGCCTCCGGAATAGACCCTGAGACCAAAACGCATTGTCTATCATTAGTGAACGAAGATGGGGCCGCGTTCACTTCAGCCGCCGTGAGGATCTGCCGGTAATTGCCAGTCGATCGGCGGCCGCCCGCGGGACTGGAGGAAGGCATTCGCCTTGGAAAAATGTTTGCAGCCAAAGAAGCCGTTATGGGCCGAAAGCGGCGAGGGATGCGGCGCCTTGAGCACCAGATGCCGCGCCGTATCGACAAATGCGGCCTTGCGCTGGGCATAGGAGCCCCAGAGCATGAAGACGACGGATTCGCATTCGTCATTGACTTTGCCGATAATCGCATCAGTGAAGCGCTCCCACCCCTTGCCCTGATGGGCGGCCGCTTGCCCTTCCTCGACCGTCAGCACGCTGTTCAGCAGGAGCACGCCCTGCCTTGCCCAATGTTCGAGAAAACCATGGCGCGCTGGCGCTATGCCGAGATCCGTCTCCATCTCCTTGTAGATATTGACGAGCGAGGGTGGTATGCGCACGCCAGGTCGGACGCTGAAGCATAGTCCATGCGCCTGCCCAAGCCCGTGATAGGGATCCTGTCCGAGGATGACGGCCTTGACGTTGGCAATCGGGGTCAGATCGAGAGCGCGGAAATATTCGCTGCCCTTCGGGAAGATCCGCTTGCCCACTCGTTTCTGCGCGACGAGGAAGGATTTGAGTTGTTGCATATAGGGGCTTGAAAACTCCCCCGCCAGCGCGGCCTTCCAGCTCTCATCGAGACTGACGGATGTATCGCTCATCAGGAACCCTTCGGCATGGACGAAACAATGGACACACGGTTCTAACAAAATCGATCTACGCTGCAATGCCTGTCGGCAATGGGTCTACGTCTTTAGGATCGGCGAGAGAAGACTGCGAGAGGCTGTCCGAGGCATCGTCGTTCGTGTTTAACTATATGACGGCTTCGGTATTTACGCCGGCAGGCGGCCTGAGTAGAACCTTGATTGTAAACTGGAGACACCTCTTCAAATGAAATTCGGCACGAGCGGCCTTCGCGGACTTTCAGTGGATCTCAAGGGTCGCGCCTCGGCTCTCTACGCGATGGCGTTCGGCAAATATCTGCTGAAAAGCGGCAAGGCACAGACCGGCGACGTCATTTTGATCGGCCGCGACTTTCGCGATTCCAGCCCCGAAATCTCGGGCAATTGCGCTGGCGCGCTTGCCGCGCTCGGCTTCCGCATTTTCGACTGCGGCAATGTCCCGACGCCAGCCCTTGCTCTTTATGGTCTTGAAAGCAAGGCCGCATGCCTGATGATAACCGGCTCTCATATTCCGGCGGACCGCAACGGCATCAAGTTCTACCGTCCGGACGGCGAGATCGACAAATCGGACGAGGCTGCGATTACCGCCTTGGCCGCCGAAATCGAGAAAAGCGGCGAAGCGGTGAACCAGGCGCCAGCGGCGATGGAAGATCGTGAGGCGATCTGTCGACAGCTCTTTTTCGAACGCAATACGGCCCTGCTTCCGCAAGGCGCGCTGTCCGGCCTGAAGATCGGCGTCTACCAGCACAGCACCGTCGCCCGTGATCTCCTGGTCGACGTGCTTGCCCATTATGGCGCTGAGGTCACCGTTCTTGGGCGTTCGGAAAGCTTCATTCCGGTCGATACAGAAGCCGTTTCCGAGGAAACCATCACGCTGATGAAGCGCTGGGTCTCCGATAACAGCTTCGATACAATCGTCTCGACCGATGGCGACGGCGACCGCCCGCTGGTCGCCGACGAAACCGGCACGCCACTGCGCGGCGATCTTCTCGGTCTGGTGGCAGCCAATTTCCTTGGAGCCGGCACGGTGGTGACACCGGTGACCTCCAATTCCGGTATCGAGGCAGCAGGCTCCTTTGCCGTCACGCGCACCCGCGTCGGCTCGCCCTTCGTCATAACAGGCATGGAAGAAGCCGTCGCCGCTGGGCGAGATCACGTGATGGGCTTCGAGGCCAATGGCGGGCTGCTGACCGCAACCCCCTTCGTTATCAACGGCAGAACCGTGCGTGCCCTGCCGACGCGCGATTGCTTCGTCCCGATGCTGGCGATTCTGTCGCAGGCCGCCACACGTCGGCAGCCGCTCTCTGTCATCGCTGCCTCCTATCGTTTGCCCTTTGCCGCCGCCGACCGCCTGGAAAATTTCGCGGTCGAGACCAGTGCGGCGCTGATGGGATATCTGCGCGCCTCGGATGAAAATCTCTCCGCTTTCCTGCGGCCGGTCGGCGAGGTGGCGGCGAAATCCGACATAGACGGCCTTCGGGTGACGCTCGGAGATGGCGGGATCATCCATTTCCGCCCGTCCGGCAACGCGCCGGAAATGCGCTGCTACGTCGAGGCCGGAAGCGAAACTGCGGCTCTGACCCTGCTGCAGGCAGGGCTCAATCGAATTAGAGACTGGGCAGGCGCCCGATAATCATGCGACGAAAACGTATTTCAAGGAACCCGCCTATGACGCAGAAAATCGTTCCCGTGATCATGGCCGGCGGCAAAGGCACCCGGCTCTGGCCGCTTTCCCGTGCCACCGCGCCGAAACAATTCATCCAGTTCGTCGGCAACAAGACTCTGTTCCAGGACACCCTCGAACGCGTTTCCGACCCGGCGCTCTATGAAGCCCCGATCGTTGTCACCAACGAGGAGTTCCGCTTCCTGGTCGCCGAGCAGGCCCGCGCACTTGCCATTCCGCTCGCCGCCGTGCTGCTCGAGCCCGTTGCCCGCAACACCGCCGCAGCGGTCGCCGCCGCCGCGACGCTCGCCGCCGAGCTCTTCGGCAAGGACACGATCATCCAGATGCTCGCCTCGGATCACGAGATCCTTGCCGACAAAAGCTATTTCGATTGCATCCGCATCGCCCGCGATGCGGCCGCTGCTGGCAAGCTCGTCACCTTCGGCATTAATCCCACCGAGCCCGCGACAGGGTACGGCTATATCGAAATCGGCGAAGCGCTCGGAAACGGCGCCCACAAGGTCAGCCGCTTCGTGGAAAAGCCGGCCTTGGACAAGGCCGAGCAGATGCTGGCCGATGGCGGCTTCTATTGGAACTCGGGCATCTTCATGTTTCCGGTGACAGAGCTGATTGCCGAACTTCAGGAATATGCGCCCGACGTACTGAAGGCGGCAGGCAAGGCTGTTTCCAAGGCAAGCCGCGATCTCGACTTCACCCGCCTCGATGCCGATCATTTCGCCAAAAGCCCTGATATCTCCATCGACTATGCGATCATGGAGAAGACCTCGAAGGCCGCCGTTGTCCCCTCGCCATTCAAGTGGTCCGATATGGGAAGCTGGGATGCGGTCTGGAAATCCGGCGTCCGCGACGACAACGGCAATGTCGCGGCCGCAAACACGACCGTCGTCAATACCCGCAACTCGCTCGTCATGACCCACGGCGTGCACCTTGCCGTCCAGGGCATGGACGACGTCGCCGTCATCGCCAGCGAGGACGCCGTCTATGTCGGTCCGCTCAAGGACAGCCAGAATGTTGGGCAGCTGGTCAAGATGCTGGCCTCTGCTTCCGCCACGGCGAAATTCACCGAAACGCATCCGACATCGTACCGACCGTGGGGCGGCTATACCTCCATCTTCAACGGCGACCGCTTTCAGGTGAAGCGCATCTTCGTCACGCCGGGCAAGAAACTTTCGCTGCAAAAACACCATCATCGCTCCGAGCACTGGGTTGTCGTAAAGGGAACCGCCGAGGTGACGATCGGCGACAACGTGCAGATGCTGCGCGAGAACGAAAGCGTCTATATCCCGCTCGGCGAAGTTCATCGTCTCGCCAACCCCGGCAAGATCGTTCTCGAGCTCATCGAGGTTCAGACGGGCTCCTATCTCGGCGAGGATGATATCATCCGCATCGTCGACGAATTCGGAAGAACGTAAGCCAAGCGCCAGAACGACCGGCGGGCCAGATCAGCCTGCCGGCGCCTCCGGCATGACCACCATCCCTGTTGAATTCCCTTGCTGGATTCTCGTAGAATGAATGAGCCGACAGACCTGACAGGAGATGTCCTCTGATGCGTACCCTGCCCGCCCTCGCCGGATTTTTTTCAATCCTGCTGCCGGCCATCGCCTTTGCCCAAACGGCGACCATGCGCGCCGCAAGCGAGGCGGAAATCCGCCAGCATCTGCCCGGCACGTCGGAGCTGAAAGAAGGCAGCAACGGCTATGAATATCGCGAGGGCAGCAAGAATGGCTACAAGATCAACAATGGCGAGGTCTGTGTCCGATTTCCCGACAAGTCGACCGACTGCGTCAACGTGAAGACTGACGGCAAGAATTTTCAGATGATCGACCGCAAGGGCGGCCGAACCAGATTCTGATTTCGGCCCGGCTTGTCTTGCCTGTTTGGCTTGTCTTGCCTGTTTATTGTGCCGGCGCCGTCTCGCCGCTCTTATCGACAACGAATTCGGCGATCAGGCCTGAATGGTTGGAGCCGAGATTGTCGTCGAGGCGTTTCAACGAGGTCAGATGAAGCGGCGCGCGCGCGAATATGTGATCGATGGCGATACCGAACCGGCCGGCGGCGATCGGCCATGTCGCCGGTTCGGGCGCCATAGTCTTCAGCTTCTGCTCGCGCAGGAGAGCCTGAATGCTGGGGGCGATCGACGACGAATTGAAATCGCCGGACAGCACCAGCGGACCTGAGCTCGCATCAAGCGCTTTGCTGAGATCGTCCAACTCTTTCATCTGGTAATCGTCGAAATAGGGTTTGGTCAGATGGGCCGATACGAGATTGACGGTTTGCCCGCCGAAATCGACGCTCGCTGCGACCAGCCTGTCTTTCCGCAAGCTGCCGATGCTCGTGACCTGGCGGGTTACGAACGGGCGTTTGGACAGCACCAGCGTATCGCAGCTGTCTTTGCCGTTGTCGCAGCCGATATGATACGGATAGACCTTGAACAATCGCTGCAGATGGAACGTCAGCGGCTTGGCTTCGAGCAGATTGACGACATCGGCGTTCGAAGCGATCACCGTATCCGCGATGGCGGTCGAATTTTTCCAGTTATCGATCGCAACGTTGAACGTCATCAGACGAAAAAGCGGCGCCGTTCCCGCACCCCTGTCGTCCTCCGCAAATTCACGTAGCATGATAACGCCGTGCGCCGTGAGGAGCAGCGAGACAAGCAGAAGGACAAAGCCGTAAGCATGTCTTCTGACAGCCAGGATGAGGAGGCTGGCGGCGGCGAATGTGAGGCCGAGATGGATCTGAAAACTGTAAATGAAGGAGAGTAGCCAGAAGTTCGTGAGATAGCGCAGCGACACGACCGCAAGGGCCAGGGTCAGAAACGCAGAGAGAATCCAATAGACTATGTTTCTCATCAATCCCTGGTTCCGCCTGAACGGGATGTCGTCCGAAAATCGCTCAATCTTTTCGGCATCGTGCTCAGGACGACCCGCCGCCCATAACATGCAAGCTGTTATGGTGCAATGCAGCATAATGTCCGGAGACGATGACAGCGGCCTCGCATCAGCTGCTATCTTTCAAACGCCTATCGACTCGGCCTCTTTTTATCCTGTAAGTGGGTGCCATTTACGGAATCGGCTTTTGCCGTCGGCAGGGAGCCGAGAAAAAGGTGGGAATGCGCTACTTCATTACAGGCACTGCCGGCTTTATCGGTTTTCATCTGGCCAGGCGCCTGCTGCAGGAAGGGCATGAGGTGACGGGCTTCGACGGCCTCACTCCTTATTACAATGTCAAGCTCAAAGAGATGCGGCACGCGGCACTCTCTCAGTTTCCGGCCTTCCGACCTGTCATATCAATGCTTGAGGACCGGCCGGCACTGGAGGCGGCAGTCTCCGCGGCCGCGCCTGACATCCTGATCCATCTCGCCGCGCAAGCCGGAGTCCGCTACAGCCTGGAAAATCCTGAAGCGTATATACATTCGAACGTCGAAGGCTCGTGGAACATCATGGAAATCGCCCGGCGGGTTGAAGTCCGCCATCTGATGCTGGCCTCGACATCATCGATCTATGGCGCCAACGCGACTGTCCCCTTCCGCGAGACCGATCGCGCCGACGAGCCGCTGACCATCTATGCCGCGACGAAGAAATCGATGGAATTGATGGCGCACAGCTATGCCCATCTCCACAAGATTCCGACGACGGCCTTCCGTTTCTTCACCGTCTATGGCCCATGGGGCCGGCCCGATATGGCGCTGTTCAAATTCGCCAAGAACATGCTCGAAGGCCAGCCGATCGAGATCTACGGCGAAGGCAATATGAGCCGCGACTTCACCTATATCGACGACCTCATCGAAGCGATCGTCAGGTTGTCGGCAATTGCCCCGAGCGAGGAAAATCGCCTCGGTGACGCTGGGATCGAAACGCTTTCGCGCCAGGCGCCCTTCCGCGTCGTCAATATCGGCGGCGGTCAGCCCGTCAGCCTGATGGATTTCGTGGAGACGGTGGAAAAAGCGCTCGGCCGTCGTGCTATTCGCAAGATGCTGGCAATGCAGAAGGGTGACGTGCCGCGCACCTTCGCGGCTCCCGATCTTCTCGTGGCACTGACGGGATACAAGCCAGACACGACACTGGATGTCGGCGTCGAGGCCTTCGTCGACTGGTATATCGATGTGCGTCGCGAACTGGATGCCTGAAGCGCGTTGCTAGAGCGGTTCAGCTTTCCACGGAAGCGCAGAACCGCTCTAACCTTTTGTACGCAATTCCCTTCGCGCTTTGCCTGGAATTGCTCTAGCGGAGAAGCGTGACTGCCTCCACAGCACCGACCGCCGTCGTGAATACATAGCCGATGGCAAAGCTCAGGCTCTGCGAACAGGCCTTGAGCTGATAACCCCGACCCTCGACGGCAGCTGGGCCGCGCATAACGAGGGGAACGCTCGGCCGCATGAAACCGGCGCGTGTCGTCAAGGGAATTTCAGGCGAATGGCCGATGGCGGAAGTGTAGATCAGGTCGCGCGCGAGGCTCGCAGGCCCGATGGCGAAGGCCGGGCCAGCCGCGGCAATGCTAAAGGTGAGGGTGATGGCGGCAAGAGTTTTCTGCATGTCGAATTCCCCGTTTTCGGATCGGCGGGCTTTCGCCCGGCTCCAAGCGATCGATGCGTCTGTCCACGCTTCGGCCGCCTTCATGAGAACACTCTACACGTCAGTATTTGCAGGGCTTTTAAGCAGATCGATCAAATTTTACGAAATTTGACTTCTGTGCGGAAGGGCTCGAGACAGGCATAGCAATGCCTGGCCGGCGGCTGGACGGCGGCATCGGCAAAACATCCATGATTGGACGCTGATCGCAGTCTAGAGAATGCGGTCCAGCTTCTTGTTGATATGCAGGTTCGGCATCAATCCCGCGCTTTGAGCGGCATGATAGGATTCTCGCGCCGCATCGAACGAGATCGACCACATAATGGCGCTCAACAGGAGAGCGATAATATAGATCTGGATACGCATCGACCTGCCGATACGGAAAGAGCAAGGCAGTTTTGTGTCGAAAAATGAGCGCATAACGCGAAACAATATGCCTTTGGAGCCGCTGAGTAGGCATGGGACATATTAGAGCGCCTTGCGTGAAATCTATCCTGAAGAGGGTAGGAAAGTCGCAGCTCGTGTCCTCGCCCGGAAGCCTTGGAACATAAAAATCAATCGATTGACTTATTCCAGTAGAGGCACTATAAAATGTCATGATCCGAGAACGCGACAACCCAAATCCGCCAGCTTCAGCCCGCGCCGAGATCGCGCGCCAGAAGATGCTCACCGCCGCTCTCGATGTCTTCGGGCGCTACGGTTTCGAGGGCGCCTCGACACGCCAGCTGACCGAAGCCGCCGGCGTCAACCTGCAGGCGATTCCCTATTATTTCGGCAGCAAGGAAGGCCTCTATATCGCCACCGCCGAATATCTCATGATGCAGATCGACTCCCATGTCAGCGGCATGCGGGCGCGCATTGGCGCGCATCTGATGGCGCTCGACGCAGCTGGCGAGCCGCTGGGCAAAACGGACGCCCGCCTCTTCCTGACCGAAGTTCTCCAGACCATGGTGACGCTCTTCGTCGCTAAGGAATCCGAACCTTGGGCCCGCTTCCTCATCCGCGAGCAGATGGAGCCCACCGAAGCTTTCAAGCGGGTTTATCAAGGCATTATGCGGCCGATGATCGAAATGGGCCGGCGCCTGGTCGGCGCCATTCTCGGCGAGGATCCGGCGTCCGAACATGTGCGCCTGCGCACTTTTAACCTCGTCGGCAGCATCCTCATCTTCCGCTTCGCCCATGCCTCCGTGCTCGCCCAGATGGAATGGGATGCCTTCGGCCCGGAACAGGTAGAAATCCTGCGGGGCGTTGCTGCCGAACTGGCCGATGTCATCGGTTCGCCGAAAGGAGGCGCAGCATGAAACGCATCCTCCCCATCGCGATCCTTCTCTTGGTTGCGGCAGGTGCCGCCGCCTGGTGGTACGGCCTGCCCGAGCGGTTCGGCTGGCTGCCCGAGGCGCGACGCGAATTCGTCCTTTACGGCAATGTCGATATCCGTCAGGTCTCGCTCGGCTTCCGCGTCAGCGGCCGCCTCTCCGAACTGCGCGTCGACGAGGGCGATGTCGTCAAGAGCGGGACGGTCCTGGCGAAGCTCGACGCCGCACCCTATGAATTCGCCGTTCGCTCCGGCGAGGCCAACGCCGCGGCCCTTCGCGCGACGCTCGACAAGCTGAAGGCCGGCCCGCGGCCGACCGAGATCGCCCAGGCGCGAGCTGCCTACGACGAAAGCCTCGCGGATCTGCAGAATGCCAACCTCGCCTATGACCGCGCCCGCCAGCTTCGCCCGCAGGGCACGATTTCCGAAGCGAACCTCGACCAGGCAACCGCTGCAAAGGCGATGGCCGCCGCCCGCTCGCAATCCGCCAGCGAGGCACTGAAGCTGCTGCAGGAAGGCTCGCGCGTCGAGGATATCGCCGCCGCCGACGCCCAGCTGAAGGCCGCCGAGGCCACACTCGCCTCGGCGCGAACTTCGCTCGCAGACACCGAACTGCGTGCTCCGAACGACGGCGTCATCCTCTCCCGGGTGCGGGAAAACGGCGCGATCGTCTCGCCGGCCGATACCGTCTTCGTGCTCTCCCTGACAGAGCCTGTCTGGGTGCGCAGCTATGTCGCCGAACCCGATCTCGGCCGCATCCACCCCGGGATGAAAGTATCCATCGCCTCCGATACCCGGCCGGATAGACCCTATGAAGGCACCATCGGCTTCGTCTCGCCGGTCGCCGAATTCACGCCGAAGTCGGTGGAAACGCCTGAACTGAGGACCGATCTTGTCTATCGCCTGAGGATCGTCATCGACACACCCGGCCCCGACCTGCGGCAGGGCATGCCGGTCACCGTGCGGCTGTCGGCGCCGCCGGCAGGCGGACAATGACCGCCCCCGAACCCAGTCGGGACGCCAAGCGGCTCGTTCGGATCGACGGCGTCACCAAACGCTTCGGCGACGCGCCTCCGGCCCTCGACGCCGTCTCCGGCGCCATCGGCGGCGGGGCGATCACCGGCCTTGTCGGCCCCGACGGCGCCGGCAAGACGACGCTGATCCGGCTGATGACCGGCCTGATGCTGCCCGACACCGGAACGATGAACGTTCTGGGCTTCGACACCAGAAAGAACGCCGCCGGCATTCAGGCGGCGATCGGCTACATGCCGCAGCGCTTCGGTCTTTATGAGGATCTCTCGGTGCAGGAAAACCTCGACCTCTATGCCGATTTGCGCGGCCTGCCGAAGAGCGAACGCGCCGGCGCCTTCGACGAACTGCTGACCTTCACCGACCTCAAGCGCTTCACCACAAGGCTCGCCGGAAAGCTCTCCGGCGGCATGAAACAGAAGCTCGGCCTTGCCTGCGCGCTTCTGAAAAAGCCGCGCCTGCTGCTGCTCGACGAACCCGGCGTCGGCGTCGATCCGATCTCGCGCCGCGACCTCTGGAAGATGGTCGAGAACCTGACGAAGGAAGGAATCGGCGTGGTCTGGTCGACCGCCTATCTCGACGAGGCCGAAGCCTGCGACCACGTGCTGCTCTTGAATCAGGGAAAACTGCTCTTCTCGGGAAAACCGGATGAAATGACCGAGCGCGTCAGCGACCGCGTCTTTCGGGTCTCCGATGTGACTGGCCGCCGTCGGCAGGTTCTCGCCGAACTCCTGCAGGCCGATGGGGTCATCGACGGCGTGATCCAGGGCGAGGCGATCCGCCTCGTCGCGGCCAACGGCAAGACGCCCGATATCGGCAAGGCCGGCGATGGCGCATTGCTTTCCCCCGCCCCACCGCGTTTCGAGGACGCCTTCGTCGATATGCTCGGCGGCGGCCCCGGCGGCCGATCCCGGCTTGCCGAAGCGCAAGAGCCGCTGAAGGCGGAGGGCGACCGCCCGGTGATCGAGGCCAAGGGTCTGACCAAGCGCTTCGGCGATTTCACCGCCGCCGACGACATCAGCTTCGATATTCGCCGCGGCGAGATCTTCGGCCTGCTCGGCCCGAACGGCGCCGGCAAGTCCACCACCTTCAAGATGCTCTGCGGCCTGTTGAAACCGACCGGTGGCGAAGGCCGCGTTGCCGGTTTCGATCTTCGCCGCGACGCCGCCGAAGCGCGCAATCAGCTCGGCTACATGGCGCAGAAATTCTCGCTTTACGGCGATCTTACAGTCATGCAGAACCTGGAATTCTTCGCGGGCGTCTATGGACTTCGCGGCCAGCGCAGGCACGAGCGCATCGAGCTGATGACCGAAATTTTCGATTTCGGCCGCCACGCCCGCGAACCCGCCAAGGATCTGCCGCTCGGGCTCAAGCAACGCCTGGCGCTTGCCTGCGCCGTCATGCACGAACCGCGCGCCCTCTTCCTCGATGAACCGACCTCCGGCGTCGATCCGATCACCCGCCGCGAGTTTTGGACGCATATCAACGGCTTGGTCGAAAAGGGCGTCACCGTGCTCGTCACCACCCATTTTATGGACGAGGCGGAATATTGCGACCGCATTTCGCTGATCTACCGCGGCCGTTCGATCGCGCTCGGTTCTCCCGATGAGTTGAAGGCACGTGTCGCGACGAAGAACGGGCCGGATCCGACGATGGAGGACGCCTTCATCGCACTGGTGCAGCAATCGGAAGCGGAGGATGCCGCATGAGCATTTCCTCCGGCCGGCTCCGGCGTCTTGCAGCTCTGGTGCGCAAGGAAAGCTTCCAGGCGATCCGCGACCCGAGCAGCATCCTCATCGCCTTCGTGTTGCCGCTGATCCTGCTCTTCCTCTTCGGCTACGGCGTCTCGCTCGATACAACGCGCACCCGCATCGGCCTCGTGACCGAGGAGCTGACGCCGCTGACGCAGGACCTCGCGGCCAGCTTCCGGGCCTCGCGCTATTTCGACGTGGTGATCGGCCGTGACCGCCGCCTGTTCGAAGAAGATCTGGTGATCGGAAAGGTGCGCGGCATCGTCGTCATCCCCGCCGATTTCACCACCCGCTACACCGCCGGCAGCCGCCCGCAGGTCCAGGTGATTGTCGACGGCTCCGATCCGAACACGGCGAATTTTGTACAGAACTACGCGCAAGGCGCCATTGCCAACTGGGAACAGCAGAGGCAGGCGGACGTTGCCTCCCACAGTCCCGCCATCGCGGTCGAGCAGCGCTTCTGGTTCAACCCGGAGCTGACCAGTCGCAATTTCCTCGTGCCGGGCTCGATCGCCATCGTGATGACGCTGGTCGGCACATTGCTCACCTCGCTCGTCGTCGCCCGCGAATGGGAGCGCGGGACGATGGAGGCGATGATGGCGACGCCGGTGACGGCCGTCGAGCTGCTTGCCGGCAAGATCCTGCCCTATTTTCTGCTCGGCCTCACCTCGATGACGCTCTGCGTTCTGCTTGCGGTCTTTCTCTTCGGCGTGCCGTTCCGCGGCTCGGTCGCCGGGCTTTATGCCCTATCGGCCGCCTTCCTGATCCCGGCCCTGGGGCAAGGCCTGTTGATCTCGACGGCAACCAAGAACCAGTTCCTCGCCTCGCAGCTGGCGCTGATCTCCGCCTTCCTGCCGGCCTTCCTGCTCTCGGGCTTCCTGTTCGAGATCAACTCCATGCCCAGGATCATCCAGTGGATAACCTTCATCGTGCCGGCCCGCTACCTGATCCCCAGCCTGCAGACGGTGTTTCTCGCCGGCGACATCTGGCCAATGTTCGGACAGGCAATCTCGGTCATGCTGACGATCGGCGGCGTCATGTTCGCGCTCGCCGCACGCAGCACCAGAAAGAGGATCAGCTGAGATGGGATGGACAAGGCTTTACGCCCTCATCGTCAAGGAATTGCTCGCCGTGCTGCGCGACCCCAAGGGCCGCGCCATCCTGATCGGCCCGCCGATCGTCCAGCTTCTCGTCTTTTCCTATGCGGCGACGCTCGAAGTGCGCAATGTCGACGTCATCATCCTCAACCGCGACAGCGGCCATTGGGGCCAGGAGCTGATCGAGCGCATCGATGGCTCGCCGACCTTCCGCAATATCGAGATCGCCGCCGAACAGGCTGAGGTCCAGGTGGCGATCGACAATCAGGCGGTCATCGCCGCGGTCGAAATCGGCCCGGATTTCTCCCGCAATATCGAAGCGGGGACGCCGACCGACCTGCAGGTGGTGCTCGACGGCCGCCGCTCCAACGCCTCGCAGATCGTCGCGGGCTATCTCTCGCAAATCGGCGCAGCGCTTTCCGCCGAGACGCCGGCCGGCAAACGCGCCGGCGCCAGCATCGTCTCATCCGTGCCGCGCAACTGGTTTAACCCGAACCTCACCTATCAATGGTTCATGGTGCCGAACCTGATCGCCAGCATCGCGCTCCTGATCGGCCTGATCGTCACGGCGCTCTCGATCGCCCGCGAGCGCGAGCTCGGCACCTTCGACCAGTTGATGGTCTCGCCGTTGCGCCTGCACGAGATCCTGATTGGCAAGCTGATCCCGCCGATGATGATCGGCCTCTTCCATATCACCGTCTATATCCTCGCCGCCGTCTTCCTCTTCGAGGTGCCGCTGCGCGGCTCGCTCTTCCTGCTTTACGGCAGCGCGATCTTTTATCTCGGTTCTGTTGCCGGACTCGGTCTTTTCATCTCCGCCCTGTCGATGACGCAGCAGCAGGCGATCCTCGGCGCCTTTCTGTTTATGGTCCCGGCCATGCTGCTCTCGGGCTTCGCGACCCCGATCGAAAACATGCCAGGCTGGCTGCAGCCGATAACTTTCGTCAATCCACTGCGCTATTTCCTGGTGATCGTCAAAGGCGTTTTCCTCAAGGATATCCCTTTGAGCGAGGTGGTGAACCAGACGATTCCGCTGGCGCTGATCGCCACCGTTACGCTCAGTGCTGCCGCCTGGCTCTTCCGCCGGCGCTTGGAATAATTCCTCCCGGTGGATGCGTCAGCCGCCTCACAGAATATGAACCGGCCTTCCAAAGCGTGACTCTTTGCTGCGGGAACCTCGATTTGACGACATCGTTAGTCGAGTGCAACCCCAGCAAAGGAGAAGCAAAATGTACAAGATCATACTTGTCTCCGGCGCCCTTGCGCTATCGTCGCTTGCCACCAATGCTCTGGCTGACGGAGCGGTCACCGGTGCAGCTGGTGGCGCCATCACCGGCGCGATCGTCGGTGGTCCTGTGGGTGCCGCCATCGGCGGCGTAGCCGGCGGTGTCGCCGGTGCCGTTGTCGATCCGCCGCCGCGCGAGGTGGTCACCTATGTCGAGCAGCAACCGGCCCCGACCTCCCCTGTGGTCGTCGAGCAGCCGATCGTCGTCGGCAAGCCGCTTCCGGCCGATGTCGTCGTCACTCCGGTGCCCGACAACCCGAAATACGCCTATACCGTCGTCAACGACCGTCGTGTGATCGTTGAACCCCGCACCCATCGAGTCGTGCAGGTCATCGAATAATCAAGCGGTCGAGACCGCCTGCTGCGGCTTGACTACCTCGGGCCCCGCTTCGGTGGGGCCTTTTTCTACGTTTGCACCAACGATCAATCGGCGCGCCATAGCGCGGCAAACCGCCGTCTGAACGGCGGCTTCCATATCCCAAGCAGATATCAGACCTTCAGCTCGCGCCGCTCGCGCTCCGTCACCATGGCGAGATCGAGCACCTTCTGCAGGTTGGCGGCGTGGCGGAAGTTCGGGTCGGGCTGGATGCCGCTTGCTACGGCCTCGGCGAATCGCTGGTAGTTGGTCGGCACCGGCGTCACCTCGATCTCCCTCCAGGTGGCAGTCTCCGCATCCTCGCCGAGGCAACCGCGCAATTCGGAACCGCTGGGGCGATGAATGACCTCAAGGCTGCCCTTCTCGCCATAGATGCGCAGCTTCAACTCGTTCAGATGGCCCGTCGCCCAGCGGCTGGCATGGATGACGCCGAGCGCGCCGTTGGCGAAATCGACCGACATGGTGAAACTGTCATTGGCGTCGAGCATATATTCGCCGATCTGACCGCCCGGCGCCTTGTTGAAGGTCTTCAGCCGCGCAAAGACATGGTCGATGTCGGTCGCGGCGCCATAGGCGGCGAAATCGAGGATGTGGATGCCGACATCGCCGAGCACGCCGTTCGAGCCGTGGCCGGTGGAAAGCCGCCACAGCCAGGTCGATTCGGTACGCCAGTCGCCCCAGGCGCGCGAGACGAGCCAGCTCTGGAGATAGGATGCCTCGACATGCTTGATCGTGCCAAGTTCGCCAGCGAGCACCATCTCGCGGGCGCGCTGCAGCGGCGCGACGTTGCGATAGGTGAGGTTCACCATGTTGATGACACCGGCCTTTTCGGCCGCTTCCGTCATCTCCAGCGCCTTCGGATAGTTTTCCGCCAACGGCTTCTCGCAGAGCGCATGTTTGCCGGCCGCAATCAGCGCCATGGTGGTCGGGTGATGGATGCGATCGGGCGTAATGTTCGTCGCCGCATCGAACTCGCCCCAGGCGATCGCCTCATCCAACGAATGAAACCGCTTTTCGATATTGAACTTGTCGGCAAAGGCGGAAAGCCGGTCGGGATCGGTGTCGACGGCACCAACCACCGTCACCCCGTCGATTTTGCTGAAGTGGGTGAGCTGGTTTTTCGCCATCACGCCCGTGCCAAGAACGAGTAGTCGCATGAATGCTCCTCAGCGGTAACCGGCTTCGCCGGCCTGGTGCAGTTTCGGGCCGCGTTCGACGATCGGCTCCAATGCCTTTTCCACCGGCACATTTGGAGCGTCGGTAATGCCAGTCAACGCGCCTTCAGGGTTGTAGGCCCACTTGACGCCATTGATCAGCACCTTCTGCACCGTAGCGTCGTGATAGGTCGGATAGGTCTCATGGCCCGGGCGGAAATAGAAGATGTTGCCGGCGCCGCGGCGCCAGGTCAGGCCCGAGCGGAACACTTCCCCGCCCTGGAACCAGGAGATGAACACCGTTTCGAGCGGCTCGGGCACCGAGAACTGCTCGCCATACATTTCCTCGTTCTCCAGCTCGAAATGCTCGCCGATGCCGGCGGCGATCGGATGGCGCGGGTTGATCGTCCACAGCCGCTCGCGCTCGCCCGCCTCGCGCCATTTCAGCGCGCAGGGCGTGCCCATCAGCCGCTTGAAGATTTTCGAGAAATGACCGGAATGCAGCACCAGCAGGCCCATGCCCTCCCAGACGCGCTTGGCGACGCGCTCGACGACGACATCGGAGACCGCGCCGTGATCCTTGTGGCCCCACCAGGTCAGGACGTCGGTCTCGGCAAGGCGGGCTTCGCTCAATCCGTGCTCCGGCTCCTGCAGTGTCGCCGTGGTCGCCGAGATGCCAGGATCGGTATTCAGCGCATTGGCGATCGTCGTATGCATGCCTTCCGGATAAATGCCCCGGACGATCGCATTGGTATTCTCGTGAATGTTTTCACCCCACACAACGGTGCGTATGGCCATGCTGTGCTCCTCTGGAAGCAGGAAGGATTGATAAGCGGGAAAAGCAGAATTCAAAGCGCTTTGGAAAAAGGCGCTGAGGTGCGCCTCGATCTCCTCCACGTCGGAGCAACACATAGCGCTTTGTCAGGAGTTTGACAAAGGGGAAATTTGTCGCGCAAACCTTGGAGAAGAATTATAAAATATCGCAGTAAAATCAATGTGAAATGGTTTTCGAGAACAGGTTGACGACGACGACGCCGGATATGATCAGCCCGAGGCCGATGATCGCCGGCAGATCGAGGCGCTGCTTGAAGAAGACGAGGCCGACCGAGGAAATCAGCACGATCCCCAAAGCGCTCCAAATCGCATAGGCGATGCCAACGGGAATGCTCTTCAGCGTCAGCGACAGGCAGTAAAACGCCGCCGCATAGCAAGCGACGACAAGGGCCGTCGGCCCCATGCGGGTGAACTGCTGCGACAATTGCAGCGCAGTCGTGCCGATGACTTCGAGCACGATGGCTGCAAAAAGCAGCCCGTAAATGGCGGCCTGGCTCATGACGGCATTCCTTTCGGATTACTTTCCGGTCAGCTCGACAAGGCGGTTGATGAGATCCCGCCTCAGAGAATCACTGATCTCATGGCTCTCCAGCGTATCGGCAAACCAAAGGCCGTCGGCGGCAAAGCGCACGATCTGCGCATCGAGCGAAGAATCGGTGCCGACATATTCCTCCGCCCGCGCCTGCACCCATCGTCGCCAGCGAAGGCGCAGCCGGGGTTCGGCAAGAAGCGCGATCGTCACCTGCGTCCAGCTCCTTGAATCGTCGGGACGATCCTTGAGGCCGGACACCGCCCTCAAATAGGCGCGGGTGAAACGGCCCTGCGGCTGCGGATCGCCGCGCATCAGTTCCTCGATATCGACGTCGAACTTCTCGAGCAGGCTCTCGAACAGCGCATCGAGCAGCGCATTCTTCGTCGGGAAATGATGCAGCAGCCCGCCCTTGCTGACGCTGGAGGCGGAAGAGACCGCATCGAGCGTGACAGCCGCCATTCCATCGCTGGCAGCAAGCCGCGCTGCGACCTCCAGCAACTGCTGGCGCACGAGAGCCGGTTGTTTCTTGCGATGGTGAGCGTTCGACATAAGATTATAAAGATACCGTCCGGACGGTTTTGTCAAGGAGAAACGGCTGAACTGCTTAAACCGCAAGCATTATGGCGAAATGCCGCGGCACTTTGATGACGGTTGCGATCATTTCCCGCCCGGTGCATGAAGGGTCGGGCGGATGGCAATGATATCGGGGATGGTTTCGTGACGGAAAAGGTCACCACTCTATATGAAGCGATCGGCGGCGATCCCGCCGTGCGGGCGCTGACGCATCGCTTCTACGCGCTGATGGACTCGCTGCAGGAGGCAAAAAACGTGCGCGCCGTGCATCCGCCGAGCCTTCAAGGCAGCGAAGAGAAATTCTACGAATACATGAGCGGCTATCTCGGCGGCCCGCCGCTCTATACCAACAAGCGCGGCCATCCGCGCCTGCGCAGCCGCCATTTTGTCGCCGATATCGGCCCTGTCGAGCGCGACGAATGGTTGCTCTGCTTCCGCCGCGCGCTCGACGAGACGATCGCGAGCCAGGCGTTGCGCGACCTGATCTGGGCGCCGGTCGAGCGCCTTGCCTATCACATGCAGAACAAGGCCCCTGACGAGGAACAGCCATGAGCCTGAACACGCGCCTGGAGCCGGTGCTCTATCTCTTTGCCGGCCTGTTCGGTGTATCAGGCGTGGCGCTCGCCGCCCTTGCCGCCCATGGCGGCGGGCAAGCCAACCTTGCGGCTTCCGCATCGACCATGTGCCTCGCCCACGCCCCTGCCCTGCTGGCACTGGCTCTCGGCGCCGCAAGGCTCAAAACCGCCTGGCTGGCCGGTTTTCTCATGATCGTCGGAACGTTGCTCTTTGCGGGCGACCTCGTCACCCTGCGCTTTACCGGCACCGGCCTCTTCCCCTATGCCGCCCCGACCGGCGGCTGGGCGATGATGCTCGGCTGGCTGGCCGTTGCGGCGGGTGCTGTCTTCCGCGTCAGAGCTTAACCGCGCTGCTGCGGTACGCGACCGAAGCGCAAGAGGTTGCCGTGTGGATCGTGGATGTAGAATTCCTCCATGTTCCACGGCCGCACTTCCATCTCGGTCAGGCGTTCGATGCCCTTTTCGCGATATTCCGCATGAAGGGCGCCGATACCGCCGCCCCTGAGATAGACGGAGGTCTTCTCGCAGAGCCCGGCATCTTCGGTGCGCCAGAAATGCAGTTCCATGTCGTCACGCCGCAGGATGAGATAATCCTCCGCCTGATAGACGACATTGGCAAAGCCAAGCTTGTCTCGATAGAAGGCAAGCGTCGCATCGATATCGAGCGACGGAAGAACCGGCAGGACCTCGATGCGATCAGGCCCCTGGTTCACATGCCGTCGACAACGTTGAAGCCTTCGAAGACCGGCGGCCCCTTGTACATCGCCTTGCGGTCGCCGGCATTGCGGTGCGCGGCGCGGAAATTCTCGGACTTCGTCCAGTTCTGAAAATCCTCTTCGCTCTTCCAGACCGTGTGCGAGGAATAAAGCGTATAGCCCTCCTCTTCGTTGAGCTTGCCGCGCAGCAGGCGGAATTCGACGAAACCGGGCACCTCGGCCAGGCTGGAATCACGGTTGCGCCAGACGGTCTCGAAATCGCCCTCGGTCCCGGTGACGACCTTGAAGCGGTTCATTGCGATGTACATGAAATCTCCTTACGCCTTCCTCTTGGCCGCCCTTGCCGCACGAGAGGGAAAGGCGAGAATATTATTGCCGTTTGCCGCCGCCGCGCCAAGCGGTCTCGTCGTCGCTTCTCCGGGCATGCGCGCCTCCCAGGTCGGGAACAGCGTCACGTTCGGATAGATCTGCTGGCGTCCGGCATGCTGCTGAAAAAGTTCGTAGAGCTCGGGCACGAGGCCGTCGCTGCTCTGCGCGGCGAGCTTGTGCAGGCCGATCATGGTGAAGCCGTCGGGGTGGTGGTCGTTCATCGGGAATTGTCTCGTTCGTTCATCGACTGCAGCGCACGCTCCAGGCTGGACTTGCTGCCGTTGCGCAGCGGAATGAAGGCCTTGCCGAATTTCTTGCAGCCGGTCTTCACCCGCAGGCAGGCATCGTGGCTGATACAGTCGATCGGGCAGAACACACAGTCGACCGAAGGCAGCACGGTATCGATGCGGGAAACCGCTTCGCGCAGGCCGCCGTCGTGATGAATAAGCTCGGCGCCGAAATTGCTGCAGATCTGGCGAAGATGCGCCACCTGGCAGTCACGCCCGCCGACATAGAGGAAGCTGCGGCCATCGAGTTTCGATCGCCCATGGGATGCCTGGCCGGCCTCCTCACCCGCGCTGTCGCGGACCTCCCGGTTCGATCCCTTCTTGCCCTTGCGAGCCATATACCACCCGTTCGCTCGTTGATCGTCACACGATTCCTGCGTGTGCGAACGGACCTTATTAAACTTGATTTTTAGAGTAAAGTATAAAGTAGACTGTTTTGATCATATTTATCGCGGAGTCACCTCGACCGGGAAGGTGTAGGTCCGCGAGGATGCCGCTATGGTATCCGGCATCGCGGGCAGATTGCAGGAGGCCACCCTGGCGAGGGCGGCGCTATCGACCTCGGGGAGCCTCGAGCCGCGTATAACGCTCGATGCGGTGATATCGCCGCTGCGGCTGACGGTGATGCGAACGGTTAAGGTGGCGGGAGCCGCGCGATAGCGAGACTCCATCCGATCGACGCAACGGAACAACCGCGCAACAAGCTTGCCTTTGTAGTTGGCTTCCGACGCGCCGCCTGCTCCATTCCTGCCGCCGGATGTGCGCGAATTATCATTCGAATTGGCGTCTGCCTGTCCGTCCGCGGCACCCCGGCGCGCTTCCTGCTTGGCATCGCCCTCCGAACCCTGTGCTTTCTTCGGCGGCTGTTTTCTTTCCACCACCTTCTTTTCTACAGGCTTCTCTAGTTTCGGCTTCGGTTGCGGAGTAACCACTTCTGTCGGCGGTTCCGGCTCGGGAGAGACGGGAGCCACCTCGACAGGCTTGATTTCTTCGGGTTCGGGCTGCATTGCGGCTGCCGTTGGCGATTCGCTTGACATCACCGGCTGCTCCGGCACCACCGTCGACATCGGCTGTGCGACGGATGTTTCGGCAGGGCTTTCCGATACGAGAACTTCCGGTTCTGCAGTCGCAACCGTCTCGGCTGACTGACGCGTAACGTCCTTTACAGGCTGAACGGTCTCGACCGGCTCTGCGTCAGCCGGCTGCACGGTTTCCGGTTGGACGACCTCCGGCTGTACTTCCGCTGTTTCGACTGGCTTAACCGTATCGGGTTCAACAGCTTCTGGAACCACTTCTTCCTGTATCGTCACCTCGGTGTCGCCGGCTGCGCTCTGATCGGCGTCGGAACTGCCAAGCATGACCACGCTGATGGCCTCGCCCGCCTCCATCAGCGTTTCATCCGAGGGCGCAGGCATCACAATAAGCAACGTGGCGGCCAGCGTCGCATGGAAGATCAGCGAGCAAACACAACTCAGCGCCACCCGCCGCCGCACCGGCGTCTGCTCGTCCTCCTGCTTTTCCACCGACGCATCCATCGGCGGCGCAGGAGCCGGGGTTTCCGGCGCATTTTCCGGATGGTCGGGGAAGGAAGATATCTGGGCGAAACGCGTGTAGTGGATCACCGTTTCGCCGGCCGGCTGGCGTTGCGCGTTGCGCAGTTCCGGAAGCTCGTGGCCGGGATGCATGCCGGGCGTATTGTCGTTCAGACTGTCGTCGGCGTCCGCCTCCCCGACGAGCACCTGTCTCGATCTGGACTTCGCTGAAATCGCCATTGTCTACGCCTCGGACAGCCTGAAACATATCCGCCGGGGTTCCATCCCCGGCGATATCTTAGCCCTCGAAAGGAACGGAAATCTGCGAGCGGGTGACGAGACCCTTCATGCATTCGCCGGCGGCCGGCCCGTCGCAGACTGGCGTGTCGTTGATCAGGATGCGGGTCACCCTCTCGCATTTGACATTCGGCATGTCGAACTGGCGCACCCGCTTCTTGCCCTGCGGCAGATCGCGGAAGTCGAGAACGGTAATGCGGTCGACGGCGTTCGTGTCGTTGAAGAAGGCGAGTTCGAAGGAGACCTTGTTGATGGCGGCAGGCAGCTGGTTGAGCGCGACGAAGGTCATCATGCGGCCCTTCTGCGAGGGCGCCAGCGCGTTGAGCTCGACATCGAGAGAGGCTGCCGGCGCCGTCTCCTGTGCCTGGCATACGCCCGCAACCGCCATCAATAAGCCGGCTGCAGCAGCCGCAAACCTGATCGTCATATGCTTCTCCGTCATTACCGCAGGCCGCCGTCAGACAGCTTCATCTCAGCAATCCCTAAAACTTGACTGCATTAGTATCCTATTGCGTCTTTAAAAAAGTATGAGTAAGAAAGTCAAGTTAATTGTCGCCACAACCGGAGACTACCGATCCCCGGCCTCATGGAATTGCCAACCGAAATGATGGTTGAAAAGCCAGATAGCTTTAAGCATGCGCCACTGCCCAGCGAGCCGGCGGCGCAACAGCGGATCGTCGAAAGCGCGGATCTCTTCCGCGGCACGAACGAGATCATGATCAAACACGACGGGCTGGTCTACCGCCTGAAGATCACCCGCCAGGGCAAGCTCATTCTCAATAAATAGGACCATAAGTAGGTAAGACATGACTGAGCAGAAAAGACCATCGCCGGCCGAAATCCGTGCGTTTCGCGCCGAAAATCCGAAAATGCGTGAGCGCGACATCGCCGCCCGGCTGAAGATTTCCGAGGCAGCCCTCGTCGCCGCCGAAACCGGCATCAGCATCACCCGCATCGACGGCAGCGCGACGAAGCTTCTCGAGCGCGTGGAACGCCTCGGCGAGGTGATGGCTCTGTCGCGCAACGAAAGCGCGGTGCACGAAAAGATCGGCGTTTTCGAAAACATCAAGACCGGCATGCAGAGCGCAATCGTGCTGGGTGAGAATATCGACCTGCGCATCTTCCCGAGCCGCTGGGAGCACGGCTTCGCCGTCTCCAAGAAGGATGGCGATCAGGAACGCCTCAGCCTGCAATATTTCGACAAGGCAGGGAACGCCGTGCATAAGGTGCACCTGCGCCCGAATTCGAATATCCAGGCCTATCATGCGATCGTCGCCGAGCTGAAGCTCGAAGACCAGTCTCAGGAATTCGTCGAGGCCGAGGTCTCGAATACCGCCGACGAAGCTGCCGATGTCAGCCGCGACGAGCTACGCGAAAACTGGCGCAAGCTGACCGATACCCACGAATTCTTCGGCATGCTGAAGCGCCTGAAGATCGGCCGCCAGGCGGCCATCCGCAACGTCGGCGACGACTATGCCTGGAAGCTCGACAACACCGCGACCGCCGAGATGATGCATGCTTCGGTGAAATCGGGCCTGCCGATCATGTGCTTCGTAGCCAATAGCGGCATCGTTCAGATCCATTCCGGGCCGATCTTCAATGTGCAGGCGATGGGGCCGTGGATCAACATCATGGACCCGACCTTCCACCTGCATCTGCGCCAGGATCACATCGCCGAGACCTGGGCCGTGCGCAAGCCGACCAGGGACGGCCACGTCACCTCGCTGGAGGCCTACAATGTCGAAGGCGAGATGATCATCCAGTTCTTCGGCAAGCGAAAGGAAGGCTTCGGCGAACGCAGCGAATGGCGCGAGATCATCGAAAGCCTGCCGCGGGCAGCAAGTGTCGCCGCATAAGGATCACAGCAATGACGATGCGTAACAACCTGCGCGGGAATCGCCTTTGGGAGCTGGCCCTGACGGCAGCCGTCTTCGCACTGCCGCTGATCCCCACGGCGCCGGCCGGCAATAGCTTTGCCTTCGTCCACGTCGCCTATGCCGAGGAGAAGAGGCTCGACACCTCACGCCTGGTTTCGGTCGGCGGCGACGTCACCGAGATCATCTATGCGCTCGGCGAGGAAAGCCGGCTGATCGCCCGCGATACCACAAGCCTCTATCCGGAGGCGGCGCTGAAGCTGCCGAACGTCGGATACATGCGCGCGCTCTCGCCGGAAGGCATTCTTGCCATGAACCCGACCACGATCATCGCCGTCGAAGGGTCCGGTCCGCCGGAGGCGCTTGCTGTGCTGAAGAATGCCAGCGTGCCCTTCGAGACCGTGCCGAGCACTTTTACCCGCGACGGCATCATCGCCAAGATCGACCGGGTCGGCACGCTGCTCGGCGTACCCGACAAGGCGAAGGCGCTCGAAGAAAAGGTCGCGACCGATCTCGATGCGGCGATCGCCGATGCCGAAAAGCGCCCTGAGACCGAGCGCAAGCGCGTTCTCTTCATCCTCAGCGCCCAGAACGGCCGGATCATGGCATCTGGCACCGGCACGGCGGCCGACGGCGTCATCAAGCTCGCCGGCGCGGTCAACGCCGTGGGCGTATTCCCGGGCTACAAGCCGCTGACGGACGAGGCGATCATCGAAGCCAAGCCCGACATTATTCTGATGATGAACCGCGGCGATGGCGCCAGCACCAAGAATGAGGACCTGCTGGCGCAGCCGGCAATTGCGCTGACGCCGGCCGGCGAGAAGAAAGCGATCATCAGGATGGACGGCGTCTACCTGCTCGGCTTCGGCCCGCGCACGGCAGCCGCCGTGCGGGACCTGAACGCGGCGATCTACGGGGGCTGATCATGGCCCTGCCGCAAGCCATGACGGAACGAAGGCGACGATTTCCGCTGGCAGAGATGCGTGACATCAGGCAGGCGGGCGACAGGACGCGCCTCGCCCTGCTGGCGATAGCCCTGCTCGTCGCCGGCTCTATCTTCTCGATGCTGGTTTCGGTGACGACGGGCGCCTCGGATGCCTCGATCGTCGACGTCATCGCCAACATCGCCGGCTCCGAGACGGCGCTCAGCGCCCGCGACCGCATCATCATCTTCGATATCCGTCTGCCCCGCACGATTCTCGGCTTCCTCATCGGCGCCTCGCTGGCGGTTTCGGGCACGGTGATGCAGGGCCTGTTCCGCAATCCGCTGGCCGATCCCGGCCTTGTCGGCGTCTCCTCCGGCGCAAGCTTCGGAGCGGTCGCAATGATCGTGCTCGGCGGTGGTCTCGCAGCCCCGTTCGAGGCGCCTCTCGGCATCTACGCACTGCCCGCGGCTGCCTTCGGCGGCGGCCTCGCCACGACGCTGCTGCTCTACAGGATCGCCACCCGTCACGGCCAGACGTCCGTGGCGACG
The DNA here is from genome assembly GCF_000092045.1 of Rhizobium etli CFN 42. NCBI lineage: Bacteria > Pseudomonadati > Pseudomonadota > Alphaproteobacteria > Hyphomicrobiales > Rhizobiaceae > Rhizobium > Rhizobium etli. Next base: position 3,433,525 of record NC_007761.1, read on the forward strand.
ATGCTGCTGGCCGGCATTGCGCTCGGCGCGCTTGCGCTGGCCCTGACCGGCCTGCTGATCTACATGGCGAACGACCAGCAGCTGCGCGACCTAACCTTCTGGAGCATGGGCTCGCTTGCCGGCGCCACATGGACGAAGATCGCCGCCGCCGGCCCGATCGTGCTTCTGTCCTTCACCGCCCTTCCCTTCATGGCCCGCGGCCTCAATGCCATCACGCTCGGCGAGGCCGCTGCCTTTCACATGGGCGTCCCAGTACAGCGGCTGAAGAATGTCGCGATCGTCGGCGTCGCGGCCGCGACCGGCGCTTCCGTCGCCGTCAGCGGCGGCATCGGCTTCGTCGGCATCGTCGTGCCGCACATCCTGCGCATGGCGATCGGCCCGGACCATCGTTTCCTGCTGCCGGCCGCAGCCCTTCTCGGCGGCTCGCTGCTGATCTTCGCCGACGTGCTGGCGCGCACCCTGGTCGCTCCTGCCGAGCTGCCGATCGGCATCATCACCGCCGCGGTCGGTGGACCGTTCTTCCTGTGGATCCTGCTGAAGCAGCGTTCGCGCCTTGCCCTCTGAGCGACTTGTGAGCGACGTCAGATGATCGAAGTTTCCGGCCTCTCCGTGCGCCTTTCCGGCAAATCGATCATCAGCGACGTCACCTTTGCCGCAAAGGCCGGCGAGCTGACGGCGATCGCCGGACCGAACGGCTCCGGCAAGACAACGACGATGAAGGCGATATCAGGCGAGCTCGCCTATGACGGCTCGGTGCGCATCGGCGGCGACGAGGTGAAGGGGCTGAAACCCTGGCAGCTTGCCGCCGTTCGCGGCGTGCTGCCGCAGGCAAGCACCATTTCCTTTCCCTTCACCGTGCGCGAGATCGTCCGAATGGGCCTGACCTCGGGCCTGAACCTGCACCCCGACAAATCAGATCAGGCGGCCGCCGCCGCTCTCGCTTCCGTCGACCTTGTCGGCTTCGAAGGCCGCTTTTACCAGGAGCTTTCGGGCGGCGAACAGCAGCGCGTGCAGCTTGCCCGCGTGCTCTGCCAGATTTCCGAACCCATCGTCGACGGCAAGCCCTGCTGGCTGCTGCTCGACGAACCGGTTTCGAGCCTCGACATCAGCCACCAGCTGACCATCATGACGCTCGCCCGCAATTTCTGCAAACGCGGCGGCGGCGTCATCGCCGTCATGCACGACCTGAACCTGACCGCTCTTTTTGCCGACCGCGTCGTCCTGATCAAGTCAGGCCGGCTCGCCGCCGCCGGCAGCATCGAGGAAGTGCTGACCGACGCGACGATGCTTTCGGTCTTTGGTTGCGCGCTGCGGATCAATCAGATCCCGGCTGATGGCACGCCTTTCGTGCTCGCCCACAGCGCCCTCTCCTGTCCCTGAGCCTGCGCGCGCGGAACTTTTGCCCCGTCAAAACGTTGTCGGCAATGATCTGGGTCAATGCCGGGCGACATCATTCATGCAACGGACGGTGGTGACCCTCGTGCGAAACAGGCGGGCTCGCGCGCGCCCCAGCCAATGGAGACAGCAATGAGCTATTCTATCTTCCAGTCCGGCCGCAGCCGCCGCAACGGCACCTTCCACCATCTCGAATCCAGTATCGAAGAACAGCTCGAGGCATTGCGCGACGAGCTCGCCGAACTGACGCGCCTCGTCGGCAAGAACTCGCGCCACCAGAGCGAGAAGATTCGCAGCCAAGCCAACGCCGGCTATGAGGAACTGCTCAGCCGCAGCGAGGATCTCCTGCGCGAGCTGCAGCACGGCTATGAGCGCGGAGCCACCGAAATGCGCGAGACGGTGCGCAAACATCCGCTGGCAACCATCGGCGCCGCTGCCGCTTTCGGCTTGGCCATCGCCTTCCTCGCCCGTCGCTGAGGAAGCGCGATGCTCTCGATCCTTAGCCTGCTGACGGGCGCAAGCGTGCATCGGACCGTCGCGCGCGTCAAACGCAGCAGCATCTTCATTGCGCTTGCCGCGCTCTTCCTCCTCACAGCCTATGCGCTGGCGGTGGCCGCCGGCGCCATTTGGCTCGCCGGCATCTACGGTCCGCTCGCCGCCGTCCTCTTCCTGGCCGTCGGCGCGCTGCTGATCGCAATCATCATGCTGGTGGTGATGTCGATCATCAACGCCCGCGAGGCACGCCGCGCCCGCGATCGCCGTGCGGCGCTGGAATCTCTGGCGACGGTCGGCATCGGCCTCGTCCGCGCCCAACCGCTGCTCACCGCCGGCGTCCTGGCCGCCATCGTCGCGGCCAATCTTATGGGTTCGAAGCGGGAGGATTAAGGGAGCCACTCGCTCGCCTACAAGAACAGAGGTAGGAAGGTGTGCTATCCCCTTTCTACACGCAAGCAAAAGACTCTCCCTCATTCCTGTGACAGGCACAGGAACGAAGGAGGAGGGGTAGTGCCTCGAATAACAACCGCCACAGCGTCCGCCCCGTGCGCCGGCGCGCCCACGAGGCAGCCCGCTTCCTTTTCAAGCACAATCGCTTGTCAGAACGCAAAAGCCTTCGATGTCAGCGGCGCCGAAGTCGCATCCGGGCCGAAATCGGCCTCGCCTGAAATTTGCAGCAGTTCCTGCAGGCGCTGCCGCGCCCGGTTGACACGGCTTTTGATGGTGCCAACGGCGCAGCCGCAGATTTCGGCCGCCTCTTCGTATGAAAAACCTGAGGCACCGACGAGAATGATCGCCTCGCGCTGGTCCGGCGGCAGCTGATCGAGCGCCTTCTTGAAATCCTGGAGATCGAGCGCGCCATACTGCGAGGGATGCATGGCCATCGATTCCGTGAACAGCCCGTCGCTGTCCTGCACCTCGCGACCGCTCTTGCGCATCTGGCTGTAGAGTTCGTTACGCAGGATCGTGAAGAGCCAGGCCTTCATATTGGTGCCCATCTCGAAATGGTCCTGCTTGGCCCAGGCCTTCATGATGGTGTCCTGGACGAGATCGTCGGCGCGATCGTGGCGTCCGATCAGCGAAATGGCAAAGGCGCGAAGGCTAGGGAGGGCCGCCAGCAATTCCCGCTTAAAGCTGGGTTGCAGTTTCTCTTCCATGCGACGATCCTATTCGGCCATCTTGGCAGAAGCCATCATTTCAGCATGGTCGAGCTTTTCGAGAAGGTCGAGAAAACGATCGGGGATCGCCTCTTCCTGTGCCGCGGCATAGAGCGACCGCAGCTTGACGCCGATCTGGTTGTTCGGGTCCAGAATATCGCTTGCCCGCAGCTCCAGCTTCCGCTGATCCGCCGCCTCTTTATTTCGTGTAGTCATCAACTCGTCTTCTCACCGTTATCTGTTCCAGAGGCGTGCAATCAAGAAATCAACCACCGACACCGACCGTTCCACTATCGATATCGCTGATATTTGCCGCGGCATGGATCAAAATGCTACGCCCCTTCTTTGTCGGGTGGAATAATGCGGCGCGACAAAAAAAGTTCCTGCCGTTCCGGAACTTTTTTACCAAGGCAGCGTTAACTGCCCATTGAACCTACGACCGGCCTGCATACGGGAGCCCTTGATGACACTTTCTACTCGAATTGCGCCGCACCTTCCTTATCTGCGTCGCTATTCCCGCGCCCTTACCGGCACCCAGACTTCAGGCGATGCTTATGTCGCTGCCGTTCTCGAAGCCATTATAGCCGATTTGTCGATTTTCCCGGATACGGCCAATGACCGGGTCGCACTTTACAAACTGTTCACGCAACTGTTTGGTTCCACCGCGGTCCAGATTCCGGAGCCGACTTCCCCTTATGCATGGGAACAGCGCGCCACGCTCAACCTGTCCAAGGTTTCGCCGGGCGCCCGTCAGGCCTTCCTGCTCGCCTCGGTGGAGAATTTTCGCGTTGCAGAAATCGCGGAAATTCTCGAACTCGATGAACAGGATGTCATGCAGTTGCTCAACAAGGCCTCGCAGGAAATCTCCCGTCAGGTCGCAACCGACATCATGATTATCGAGGATGAACCGCTGATCGCTATGGACATAGAGCAGATGGTCGAAAGCCTCGGCCATCGTGTCACCGGCATTGCCCGCACGCATGCTGAAGCCGTAGCGCTCTACAACAAGACAAAGCCGAGCATGGTGCTCGCTGACATCCAGCTTGCCGACGGCAGTTCCGGCATAGACGCGGTCAACGACATCCTCAAGACGTCGAGTGTGCCGGTGATCTTCATCACCGCGTTCCCGGAACGGCTTTTGACGGGCGAACGCCCCGAACCCACTTTCCTCGTCACCAAACCGTTCAATCCCGACATGGTCAAAGCCCTGATCAGTCAAGCGCTTTTCTTCAATGAATCGACCAAGGTAGCCGCCTGAGACGCAATTTTCCGGTTCTCGGAACCAAACGACCGAGACAGGCGTTCCGGTGCTACCGGGCCGCCCCGATGAGTTTAACGGTTTTTGCAACGCTTTATTCTAGAGTTGGCACGGGTGGCGCGGCGTTCCGTTAAGCGACGCTCCGAGATGTCACAGGGAAAGGCGGCCGAGTGAATACGACTGAACCATTGTCGGGCACGCCTTTCACCTTCGAAGGCAAAGCCGCAATGATGGAGCGGGCGCTCGGCAGCGCCGGGATTTCGATCCTCTGCCAGGACGCCCGGCTTTCAATCTTCTACGTCGAAAATCTGCCGCCGCACTTCGCAGCGCTTTTTATGCCTGGCGGCAGTGATGCCGCCCTATTCGGCGATGTCCATGGCCAATATCTGACGGCGCTGAAACGCAGGGTGCTGGAGACTGGCATTCCCAACAATGCCGAGGTCGAGATCGACGTCGACGGGGAAATGCGTACCTATGAATTGAAGATCCAACGCACCGGCGACCGCGGCACGATTGGACTTCTGTCCGTGATGACTGAGGTCACTGAAAGCCGGCATCGCGAAAAAGTGCTGAAATCGCTGCTGCGTGAGCTCTCCCACCGTTCGAAGAACCTTCTCGCCATCATTCAGGGCATTGCGACCCAAACTGCGCGCAACACGCTCTCGCTCGACAGCTTCCTCCTCAAGTTCCGCGGCAGGCTGCAATCGCTTTCCAATTCCCAGGACCTCGTCACGGATTCGAGCTGGCGGGGCGCCTATCTCTTCGAGCTCGCGGAAAAACAGTTCGCTCCCTACTGGCCGGAGACATCCGGCTCCATGCCGATCTACGGCATCAATGCCCATCTGACGCCGAATGCCGCCGTGCATCTCGGCCTCGCCCTCCACGAGCTCATTGTCAACTCCGCTTCCTACGGGGCAATATCAGGCGGCGCCACTTCAATCACGTTGAACTGCCGCGAAGCGATGATCAACGACAGGAAGGCGATCGAGATCGCCTGGGCCGAAGTGCTGCAGGATCAGTCTGAAATTCACGAATTCAGCGACAACAGCTTCGGCCGCACAGTGCTGGAGCGTGTCGTGCCCTCGTCTGTCAACGGCAAAGCGGAATTGAGCCTGGTGCCCGGCCGCATAGAATATCGGCTGACTATTCCGGAAACCGAATTCGAGATCTTCAAGCGTGTGTAAAAGCCAGAAACGATGAGCCTGCCGACGACAGAAAAACAGCCGGTGCGAGGGCGGCGCACCGGCTGTCTTCACTCACCGGGAGGGGACCGTGAGTACGTCCGGATGGTGGGTTGGGGGCGCGCATGTTGGGTCGATGCGATCACCATCCGGATATCGCGATAACGGCGAAGTCCGTGTTTGGTTCCCTGGCATTCGAAAAAAAACGTTTTTTTGTGATCTTTTTTCTGATGCTCTTCCCTCGCCTCATCTTCAGATGAATCATCGGTCAAAACTGAAGAAATTAATCTTTAAAAAACCGGCACTTACCGGAACGCCTCCGAGGAGGATCCGTAAAAATTTTACCGTTTGATAAATTTTTAAACCTGAGTTACGCTTTCCTCACAGGCCGTTTACCAATAATGAGGGAACTTCAATGGAACGACTGGAAACTGGGATTCATGCCGGCCGGCTTTCGCGCGCCGAGTATGAGGCTAATTTTTCCGATCTGCATCCGCGCCTCGACAATCACGAGGCGCTGGTCGCCGCTGACCGCTGTTATTTCTGTTATGACGCGCCGTGCATGACGGCCTGTCCCACCTCGATCGACATTCCGCTCTTCATCCGCCAGATTTCGACCGGAAATCCGCTGGGTGCGGCCAAGACGATCTTCGACCAGAACATCCTCGGCGGCATGTGCGCCCGCGTCTGTCCCACCGAAGAGCTGTGCGAGCAGGCCTGCGTGCGCAACACGGCCGAGGAACGGCCCGTCGAAATCGGTCGCCTGCAGCGTTATGCGACCGATGCCGCCATGCAGGTCGGCAAACAGTTCTATGTCAGGGCCGAAGCGAGCGGCAAAAGGATCGCCGTCGTCGGCGCCGGCCCGGCAGGTCTTGCCGCTGCCCATCGTCTCGCCGTGAAGGGTCATTCCGTCACGATTTACGACGGCAGGGAAAAATCCGGCGGCCTCAATGAATACGGAATCGCCACCTATAAGACGGTCGACGATTTCGCCCAGCAGGAAGTTGATTACGTGCTCTCGGTCGGCGGCATCGAGGTCCGCCACGGCGCCCTCCTTGGCCGCGATTTCTCGCTCTCCGATCTGCAGTCGCAATATGACGCCATCTTTCTGGGCATAGGTCTTGCCGGCGTCAATGCGCTGCGTATCGAGGGCGAAAACCTGGCCGGCGTCGACGACGCCGTCGATTTCATCGCTGCGCTCCGCCAGGCTGAAGACAAAGGCGAAATCGCGATCGGCCGCCGGGTCGTCGTGCTCGGCGGCGGTATGACGGCGATCGACGCTGCCGTGCAGGCAAAGCTGCTTGGCGCCGAGGAAGTGACGATCTGTTACCGCCGCGGCAAGGAGCACATGAACGCCTCAGAATACGAGCAGGATCTGGCCAGCTCGAAGGGCGTCATCATCCGCCACTGGCTGGCGCCGAAATCGATCCTGTCGCAGGACGGCAAAGTTGCCGCGATCGAAGTGGAATACACCAAGATCGTCGAGGGCCGCCTCGTCGGCACCGGTGAGACCGGCGTGATTGCCGCCGACCAGATCTTCAAGGCGATCGGCCAGACCTTTGATGCCTCCGGCCTTGGTTCGCTGCGCATGGAGTCCGGCCGCATCGCGGTCGACGTCGAAGGCCGCACCTCGCTCGACGGCGTCTGGGCCGGCGGCGACTGCGTCTTTGGCGGCGAGGACCTCACGGTTTCCGCCGTCGCCCATGGCCGCGACGCGGCTGAATCCATCCATCGCGCCCTCTCCGCAACAGCCGCTCCGGCTGTCGCGGTTGCTTGAAGGGGAGAATGAACAATGGCTGATCTCCGCAACAACTTCGTCGGAATCAAATCCCCGAACCCGTTCTGGCTGGCATCCGCGCCGCCGACCGATAAGGCCTATAACGTCGAGCGCGCCTTCAAGGCCGGCTGGGGAGGCGTGGTCTGGAAGACGCTCGGCGAGGAAGGCCCGCCCGTCGTCAATGTCAACGGTCCGCGCTACGGCGCGATCTTCGGCGCCGACCGCCGCCTGCTGGGCCTCAACAATATCGAGCTGATCACCGACCGCGACCTCTACACAAACCTGCGCGAAATGAAGCAGGTGAAGATGAACTGGCCTGATCGGGCGCTGATCGCCTCCATCATGGTGCCCTGCGAGGAACAGGCCTGGAAGTCGATCCTGCCTCTGGTCGAGGAGACCGGCGCCGACGGCATCGAACTCAATTTCGGCTGTCCGCACGGCATGTCGGAGCGCGGCATGGGCTCCGCCGTCGGCCAGGTCCCGGAATATATCGAAATGGTCGTGCGCTGGTGCAAGCAGTACACCCGCATGCCCGTCATCACCAAGCTGACGCCCAACATCACCGACATCCGCCGCCCTGCCCGGGCCGCCAAGGCCGGCGGCACTGATGCCGTCTCGCTGATCAATACGATCAATTCGATCGTGTCGGTCGATCTCGACAACTTCGCTCCCAACCCGACGGTCGGCGGCAAGGGCAGCCATGGCGGCTATTGCGGCCCGGCAGTCAAGCCGATCGCCCTCAACATGGTCGCCGAGATCGCCCGCGATCCCGAAACCTATGGCCTGCCGATCTCGGGCATCGGCGGCATCACCACCTGGAGGGACGCGGCCGAATTCCTGGTTCTCGGCGCCGGCAACGTTCAGGTCTGCACGGCGGCGATGACATATGGCTTCAAGATCGTGCAGGAGATGATAACGGGTCTCTCCGGCTGGATGGACGAAAAGGGCCATCGCAGCCTCGACGACATTACCGGCCGCGCCGTCTCCAACGTCACCGACTGGCAGTATCTGAACCTGAACTACGTCGCCAAGGCGAAGATCGACCAAGACGCTTGCATCAAATGCGGCCGTTGCCACATCGCCTGCGAGGACACCTCGCACCAGGCGATCACCAGCGTCGTCAATGGCCTGCGCCATTTCGAGGTCATCGAAGAGGAATGCGTCGGCTGCAATCTCTGCGTCAACGTCTGCCCGGTCGAGAACTGCATCACCATGGAACCGCTTGCCGCCGGCACCATCGACAAGCGCACCGGCCGCGTCGTCGATCCGAACTATGCCAACTGGACGACCCACCCGAACAATCCGATGGCCCGCCAAGCGGCGGAATGACGGCTTTGCAGTGCCGCGGACAAGCTCGGTTCGCGGCACTGCGTTGTGCCATAAATTCGGATTTCGGGCTTGATGGGCTGCCCGAAAGGTCGCGAAAAGCAATTCCGGGAACATCATGAGGCTGCCGAAGTTAGCGCAGGCGATCTCCACGAGAGAGCCATGCACGATAACTTGAGCAGCGAAAAGTCGAAACCGGTGTCTCCCAGTTCGAGCCGACGCCTCCCGATCGGAGCGGAGGTTGATGCCAGCGGCGTTTCGTTCCGATTATGGGCCCCTGCTAGAGAACGCTGTTTCCTCGTAATCGAGGAAAATTCCGAATACAGGATGACAGCGAACGACGGCGGTTACTTCTGCCTCTATCTGCCCGGGCTGGCTGCAGGGACGCGATACCGGTTTCACTTTGGAGACACAGGTGATCTCCTTGCCGACCCGGCCTCGCGTTTTCAGCCGGATGGTCCATCGGGACCGTCCGTTGTCGTCGACCCGGCGCGGTATCAGTGGAATGATCAAGATTGGCGAGGAATCCGAGCCTTCGGAGCTGCTCTCTATGAGATGCACATCGGCACCTTCACAAGGGAGGGCACCTTTGCGGCAGCTCGGGAGAAGCTGAAAAAACTTCGTACGATTGGCATCAACTGCCTCGAAGTAATGCCGATCAACGAGTTTGAAGGCGAGTTCGGCTGGGGTTACGACGGCACGTTGCTCTATGCTCCGACCCGGCTCTATGGACCACCGGATGATGTGCGCGCCTTCGTCGACGAAGCCCACCGGATCGGCATTGGGGTAATCCTCGACGTCGTCTACAATCACTTCGGTAAAGGCGAGCGTTTTTGCGAATTCACACCAGACTATTTTACCGACCGTTACTCGAACGAATGGGGCAAGTCGATCAACTTCGATGGTCCGAACAGCCGTGGCGTTCGCGAATACGTCGCGAAGAACGCGGCTTATTGGATCGACGAATTTCATTTTGATGGATTGCGCATCGATGCAACGCAGGCCTTATTCGACTCAAGCCGCGAACACATCGTCACGGTCATCGCCAGGGAAGCTCGCGCAGCAGCGAGACAGCGTCAAATCTATCTCGTCAGCGAAAACGAGCCGCAACAAACCAATATGGTGCGGCCGGCCGAGATGGGAGGGCATGGGCTGGACGCCTTGTGCAATGAGGATTTTCACCGCTCCGCGACGGTAGCGCTGACGGGCCGCAATGAAGCCTATTTTCATGATCATCGCGGCACGGCTCAGGAACTCGTTTCTGCCGCCAAATATGGCTGCCTGTTTCAGGGACAAAGATATGATTGGCAGGACAAGCCACGGGGCACTGCGGGGCTCGACCTCAAGCCGTGGAATTTCGTGCACTTTCTCCAAAATCACGATCAGGTCGCCAACTCCGGCACAGGAGCCAGGATCGGCCACATAACATCACCGGCTCGCCTTCGAGTCCTGACGGCGCTCCAGCTGCTGGGGCCGCAGACGCCCATGCTCTTTCAAGGACAGGAGTTTGGTTCCTCTTCTCCGTTCTATTATTTCGCCGATCACACCGGAGAAATCGCCGATATCGTACGGCAGGGACGGCGCAGTTTTATAAGCCAATTCCCCAACCTGAGGGATGAAGAACTTATCAGACACATGGCGGATCCATGTGCTCGCGCGACGTTCGATAAGGTGAAGCTTGATTGGGCCGAATGGGAGAGGAACGCGCCAGTCGTTCAGCTTCATCGCGACCTGCTGAAGCTACGTCAGACAGATCAGGCTTTTTCTCGCCAGGCCTGCGCCCGTGACGGCCAAATGGACGGTAGTATCTTGTCCAGCACCGCCTTCCTCCTGAGGTTCTTCGCGGAGGAGCCGTCCGACGAGAGATTATTGTTGATCAACTTCGGCAATGATCTCGTGATCGACAGTCTGCCGGATCCGCTTTTTGCTCCACCACAAGATCATCAATGGCGTCTCTCCTGGTCAAGTGAAAATCCCTCATATGGTGGCAGCGGGCGCCGACCCTATGATTTCCAGCGGCGTTGGGTATTGAACGGCGATATCGCTTTGGTTCTCGCACCCGCAAGAGTCAGGAACCGGCGAAACGCCTCAGGTGTACCCATGAAGAGCTGGCAAGCCGGCATTTCGCGAGCCGAAGACGCCGGCCTCTGACTCAAATACCACTCCGCATAACCCTCCCATGACGCGGAGCTTATCGGCAGCTCCGTTTCATGAGCCAAGTCAGGTGGCGCCGCCGATCCTCTCAGGACCCCTACGCGTTTCCAGGTCGTGGGCGTAGGGTCCCGCATGTCCACCGGTTCTCATGAAGTGCTTATCGATCTCGGCGATGATCGCTTCAGCGTTCTCTCCGGCATTTAATCTGATCAGAGCGTCCAGTTTCGCTTCCGCGCGGTCATCGTTTTCCTTGGAAGACGGAGATCCGATGTAGAGGAAGTAGGCAAGGCCGACGACCTGCCAGAGCAATTGCAGAAATTCGGACTGCCAATTTTCAAAGGTGTCTCTGCCCATCTCCATGAGATAGGCATCGATATCAACGGATTGACCGTGACTCTGCTGCTCGCCGACAAAAGCAAACCAACCAAATAACCAGTGGCCGGTGAGCGAAAACAGAAAGAAACCGACGGTGATCCAGGCATAGGCGTATTTCTTGAACATGATACCTCCTTTGGACAGGCAACTCGTACGGCGAGTGCAAAATCAGCCGCATTTGAAGTCCTCGTCAGCTGATCCCTGGCCTGCCCGTCAAGTTCCCGCGGATTGAGAGATCGGATGCAGCAGCCGTCGCGCCGGACCTGAAAACGGGCGGCGCCTCACGTTCGTAGATTTCGATGAATTCGCGCTGATTGCGCCCCACATTGTGGATGTAGATCTCTTCAAATCCCATCGCGACATCGGCTTTCGGCCACTCGACATCATGTTGCCGATCGGCGGAGATGCGCACATGGTCATCCATATCTTCCGGCCGCACTTTCAGACACGCCTCGTCGAGTTCCGAAAGATAGGTCAGCTTTTCGGTCAATGCGACGAAGTCGCCAATGCCGTCGCTATTGCCATCGGCGAATTTCTCGACATCGATGCTGCAGATCACCGCCTCCTCATACCAGCTGCTGCTTCGGTTCGGCACCGTGACGGTCTCCCGTTAATCTCTGTTGCACACCTTCTAACGGTCCCGGAGGGTGGGGGTTCCTTGAGTTGCGCCAGGTCGGCCGAGGCCACGGGAAGCCGGATGAAGGTCCGGCCCGGTGGAACCCGCAGGCATCACCGGTGTTCTTCCAAGATCCCAAGCAAGTAGGAAAGCCCGATGGATCAGTCCACGATACCGCTGGGAGGTCCCGCGCGATCGCCTCTCCAACCGAAATGGTGGCATACGGCAACTGTCTACCAGGTCTATCCGCGCAGCTTCTGCGACTCGAACGGAGATGGCATCGGCGATCTTCCCGGCATCACGGCAAAGCTCGATTACCTGAAGAAACTCGGGATCGACATCATCTGGCTGTCGCCGATCTACAAGTCGCCGATGGACGATAATGGTTACGACATATCCGACTATCGGGACATCGCCCCCGAGTTTGGCACGCTCGCAGATTTCGACCAGTTGGTGGCTGAGGCGAAAAATCGGGGGATCGGCATCATGCTCGACCTCGTCGTCAACCACACATCGGACGAGCATCCGTGGTTTCTCCAGTCCCGGCAGGAGCTGGATAACCTGTTCCGCGACTTCTACATCTGGCGCAAACCAGCGCCGGACGGGGGACCGCCCAACGGCCTGAAATCCTCCTTCGGCGGGCCGGCCTGGACGCTCGATCCCGCCACCGGCGAATATTACCTGCATATGTTTTCACGCCGCCAGCCGGACCTCAATTGGGAGAACGAGAAGGTACGGACGGAAATCTACGACATGATGAACTGGTGGCTCGAGCGCGGCATTGCCGGCTTTCGCATGGATGTCATCGACTACATCGGCAAGCAGGCGGACCGGGAGCTCGTCAAGGACGGGCCGCATCTGCACGATTATCTGCAGGAGATGAATGCCAAGACCTTCGGCAGCCGCGATATTCTGACGGTCGGCGAGGCCTGGAGCGCCACACCCGGCGCAGCGCTGCTCTATTCCGGGCGCGAACGCCGGGAACTGTCGATGATCTTCCAGTTCGAGCACGTCACCCAGCAATGGGATGCGGTCTATGGGAAATGGCGCCCGAAGCCGTTCGACCTCGTGAAACTCAAGACCGTCCTCAGCAAGTGGCAGCTTGCTCTATCCGAAGATGGGTGGAATTCGCTCTTCTGGGGCAATCACGATTTGCCGCGCGCCGTCTCGCGCTACGGCAATGTCAGCGGCTATCACGTCGAGTCGGCGAAGATGCTGGCGACCGTGTTGCATCTCCTAAAGGGCACGCCTTTCGTCTATCAGGGCGAGGAGATCGGCATGACGAACGTCCCCTTCACCTCGATCGAACAGTATCGCGATATCGAAACCATCAACATGCACAGGTTGCATGTGGAGGCCGGCCTTTCACCGGAGGAGTTCATCCGCGGGGCAAACGAGAACGGCCGCGATAATGCCCGCACACCGATGCAATGGAGCGCCGCCCCCTATGGCGGTTTTTCCACAGGCGTCCCCTGGATCGAGGTCAATCCCAATTACCCGAAGGTCAACGCCGAAGCGGCCATCAGGGACGAAAAGTCGATCTGGAACCATTATCGCAAGCTGATCGCTCTCCGGAAAACCCATCCTATCATCATCTATGGCGAATACCGCTCCTGGCTCGACCAGCACCCTGATGTCTTCGTCTATACCCGCACGCTCGACAGGAGCTGGATCATCGTGGTCGCCAACTTCACACCCAGAGACATTGCGCTGAGTTTGCCGACGGAGCTCGCCATCAACGGAGAATGCCTCATCTGCAATTATGAACCGGTGCACATGATCGGCGAAACTGTTGAGCTCAAGCCGTACGAGACCTTTGCCATAGAGTGTAAGTGAAGTTTTCGGCTTGGATGGTTTCTTCGCCGGGCGACAAAGTGATGGCTTTCGACGATACGCAATTGTCGACAACTTGGACACCGTGGCAGCTTCAGTCGCTAGCCGCCGAATGACTTCCGATAGGCATGCGGGCTCGTCCCCAGCCGTTTGCGGAAGTGGTGTCGCATCGTCGCCAGCGTGCCGAAGCCGCTTGATATCGCGATGTCATCGAGCGATACGGCAAGCTCTCTTTCGAGAAGGTCGCGCGCATGGCGCAGCCGCTCCTTCAGCAGCCATTCGCCGACGCTCAGACCGGTCGTCGCTTCAAAGCGGCGCTGGAATGTGCGCATGCTCATGCCGGCTTTTTTGGCGAGCAGGCTGATCGGCTGCTCTTCGGCAAGGCTTTGACGCATCCATTCGATCAGCGGGCCGAGCCGTATGCCCTCGCGTTCCTCCGGAACCGGCGCGCTGATGAACTGCGCCTGTCCGCCTTCGCGGTGCGGCGGCACGACGAGACGCCGGGCGACGCTATTGGCGACTTCGGAGCCGAAATCGCCGCGCACGACATGGAGGCAGAGATCGATGCCGGCGGCGCTGCCTGCCGCCGTCAGCAGGCTGCCCTCGTCGATGTAGAGAACGTCGGCATCGAGCATGACATCGGGATAGCGCGCCGCGATCGAGGCGACATAACGCCAATGTGTCGTCGCCCTGCGGTTAGCAAGCAGTCCGGCGCCTGCAAGAACCGCAACACCTGAGCAGAGCGACATGATGCGCGCGCCGCGCTGATGCGCTGCTCTCAGCGCATTGGCGAGCGGTTTTGGCACCGTCGCATCGATCGACCGCCAGCCGGGAACGACGATCAGGTCCGCCGCATCGAGCACTTCCAGCCCCTTGTCGACCGCGACCGTCAATCCACCGGCGGCGCGAAGCGGCCCCGGCTCGATGCCGCAGACGGAGAAGCGATACCACCCCTCACCCATCTCGGGACGCGGCAGGCCGAAGACCTCATAGGCTATCCCAAATTCGAAGGTGCAGAGCCCGTCATAGGCAAGCACCGCGACCAACGGTCCTTTCGTCTGATGCGGCGATGTGTTTGGCATGATCTTTACGATGTCAGTCATAATGGCCAATTTCGCAAAGCTCTACCATCAGCGATACCAAGCTGCAATTCCAACACGGAAAGGAAAGACCGATGGCAAGCCCCGTCGCCGAAGTACCAGCCGCCGAGCCCGATCTCGCCGCCGCCCACTATGCCGCCAAGCTCGCATTCGAAACCGATTGCTCGGATGTCCATACCGCCTTTGCCCGCGCCATGGTGGACTTCGTTCTCCTCGACGTGCGCTCACCGGCCCTATTTGCACAATCCCACGTGCCAGGTGCGATCAACCTTCCGCACGGCAAGATGACCGCGCACCGCATGTCGGAGTGGGCGAGGGAGACGCTGTTCGTCGTTTATTGCGCCGGTCCCCACTGCAACGGCGCGGATAAGGCTGCTCTCCGCCTCGCCAAGCTCGGCCTAAAGGCGAAGCTGATGATCGGCGGGATGACCGGCTGGGTCGATGAAGGTTTCGCCCTCGAAAGCGGCGCCGTCGCTGCCGAATAGCAGAACGCTCCCCTCCCTGAGGCGAGGGGAGCGCATGTTTCAAAACTCGATGACGACCTTGCCGAACGGGCCGCGATAAAGATGATCGAGCGCCTCCGGCAGTTCCTCGAAGGCATAACGCCTGTCGACGACAGGCTTGAGCCCGGTCTGGTCCACGGCGCGCACCAGATCTTCGAGCGCCCGGCGATGGCCGACCGTTATTCCCTGCACGACAGGCGCCTTAAGAAGCAAAGGCGCTACGGGCGCCGAGACATCAAAACCCTCGAATACGCCGATCACCGAAATCCGACCGTTGACCGCCACAGCCTTCAGCGCCTGGCCGAGATGCGGTCCGCCGACGATCTCAAGCACGTGGTCGGCGCCGTAATTGCCGGTCAATTGATAGAACTGCTCCACCCAATCGCCGTCGTGCCGGTTGATCAGATGATCGGCGCCGAGCGCGGACGCCCGCTCGAGCTTTTCGGTGCTGCCTGAGGTAATGAAGACCTCGGCGCCATGCGCCTTAGCGATCTGCAGGCCGAAGAGCGCGACACCGCCGGTTCCCTGCACCAACACCTTTTCGCCTGCCTTGAGCCTGCCGCATTCAATGAGGGCAAACCAAGCGGTCAGGCCGGCGCAGGGCAGCGTGCTCGCTTCGCCGGCATCGAGCGTTGCCGGCGCAAGCGTGAACCACTCTTCGGAAAGCACGGTATGTTCGGACAGCACGCCCGGATAGAAGCCGCCCCGTGTCTGGTAATGCGGAGTGTGGGCCGTGCCCGGCCCCCGACCCTCGATCCAGTCTGGGGAAAAGGTGGAGATCACCCGGTCGCCGGGTTTAAATCGGGTGACGTCGGGCCCGACGGCTTCGACCACACCCGCCATGTCGGAGGCCGGCACGAAGGGAAACTGCAGCGGCAGGCCCATGCCGCTCTCGAGCACCAGCCTGTCACGGAAATTGAGAGAGACCGCCTGCGTCCGCACACGGATCATCGTGCCCGACACGTCGGGGATTCTGGCTTCGCCGATCTTAAGATCGGCTTCCGGTCCGATGGCGCCGGTTTGCCACTGCCTTGTGGTTTGCATCTGTCTGCTCCTTCTCGATTGAGGAGCAGCAGATATATCGTTGAAAATCTGTCCGCTGTTGCGATATTAAATCGACAGAATGGTGCCATCATGGAAACAAATATGGAGCAGCTCAAGGGGATTTCGATCTTTGTCCAGACGGCCGAAGCCGGCGGTTTCTCAGCCGCCGCCGAACGGCTTCATCTTACGCGTTCGGCGGTCAGCAAGACGATCGCCCGACTCGAACAGAGGCTCGGCGTCCGGCTCTTTAACCGTACGACTCGGAGCCAAAGCCTGACCGAGGAAGGCCG
Source organism: Rhizobium etli CFN 42 (assembly GCF_000092045.1). NCBI lineage: Bacteria > Pseudomonadati > Pseudomonadota > Alphaproteobacteria > Hyphomicrobiales > Rhizobiaceae > Rhizobium > Rhizobium etli. The sequence continues at coordinate 3,450,029 of NC_007761.1, forward strand.
GTTCTTCTATGAGCGCTGCCTCAGAGCCATCGAAGAAATCCGGATCGGCGAGGCCCAGCTCGAATCGGGCAGGCGCGCGGTCCGCGGCAGGCTGCGGGTGTCGATGCCGGTGCTGTTCGGACGTCATTGCGCCGCTCCGATTCTAACCCGCCTGCTCGATGATCACCCGGATCTCGAACTTGATTTCTCCTTCAGCGACCGCGTTGTCGACCTCCTGGAAGACGGCTTCGATCTTGCCGTCCGCAACGGCCCGCTGAAGGACAATCCCGACCTGATGGCGCGGGCGATCGCCCGGCAGTCCATGACGGTCTGCGCCTCGCCTACCTACCTGGAAAAATATGGCGTGCCGCAAACGTTCGACGAGCTCGCCCACCATCAGGGTATCATCTATCGCAGGGGCGACAACGACAGGGCTTGGATTTTTCCGTCGGCGGTCGGTCCCCCGCGCGAAGTCCTGCCGAAATCGCGGCTGCGGCTCGACGATCTGGCCTCGATAGCGGACGCCGCAGTCGAAGGCCGGGGGCTTGCCTGGCTGACCTGTTGGCTCGTGCGCGACAGGGTCCTATCAGGTGAACTCGTGCGGGTTCTGACCGATGTGCCGTCCAACATCTTTGAAGCCTATGCCGTGTGGCCGAGATCACCGGTGATGCTGCCGAAGGTCCGCCTTGCCATCGATATATTGGCGGCAAATCTGCCTCGCCTGATGGATTGAAGAGCGCTCGCGCCACAGGTGGCGCCTGCGCTTGGGCAGAGCAGTGGATCGGGATTGAACGAGGCCCATGTTTTCTGGGTTTCTCTGGGATTACAGAGATGCTGCAGTATATCGCTACTTCGCCCTCCTCCTGTAAACGGCATCATCTGCGATATCACCCAGAATACGGTCCACATGTCACTTCGCAGCGTGCTTCGCGCACAAACAGCAGATTGCTGGATGCCTTCTTCCGTGAAGGCGCGCGGGTGCAGGCGCGCGCTCTTTATCTGCGCAATCTGTTCGCATCATCGTCGATGTCGACGCGGTACCCGTGCCGGTTCTCCCGCAACTGGACGAACAGAGCCAGCCGCTCGATCTCTCCATGTCAATCCGAAACGCGGATTACCGGATGCGGCGCCGGCCGGCATTGGCGAACACAAGCGCGTCTCCACCGATCAAGAACCGCTTTCGGGTCTGAAGATCCTGCTGGTGGAAAGGATTATCGCCATGAACGGGAAATGCCATCCGGCGCCGCCTGGGCGCCGACGTGACAATGGCTCCGAGCGTCGCCGACGCCATGGAAATCCTGACCGGGCAGTCTTTCGACTTCGCGCTTTTCGATGTCAATCTCGGCGACGAGACCAGCTTGGGGATCGCCAACCGGCTGGCTGCCGAAGGCATGCCCTTCGTCTTTGCGACGGGTTATGGCGAGGGCATAGCGCAGGCGAACAGCCATTCGGATGCGCCGGTCTTACAGAAGCCCTATACAGCCGAAGGCATACGGATCTTCTTGCCCAGGTGCCGTTGCGCAAGAAAGGGTAGGCCTCAGGGCCGAGGGGAATCCGGCCGCAGACCGCCGATGAAAAGCTGTTCCAGGAACCGCGCCGCGTCTTCGAACCGCTCGTCGCCGGCGTGCTCCTGCCCCAGCACAGCCCGCACTTGGACATCGAAATCGGCGTAATGTTGGGTCGTCGACCATATGGAGAAGATCAGGTGGTAGGGATCGCATTCGATGATCTTGCCTGATTTCGCCCAAGCGCGAATGACCTCGGCCTTCTCGTCGACCAACTCCTTCAGCGGCCCCTTCAGCTCGTCTTCAATATGCGGCGCCCCCTGCAGAACTTCATTGGCGAACAGCCGGCTCTCGCGCGGAAAATCGCGCGCCATCTCCAGTTTGCGTCTGATGTAGCTGCGGATCTCCTCCTCCGGATTGCCTTCAGCATCAAACGCGCGCAGCGGCTCCAGCCAGGTGTAGAGCACCCGGTCGATAAGCGCCCGGTGCATGGCTTCCTTGGTGCGGAAATAATAGAGCAGATTGGGTTTCGACATTCCGGCCACTTCGGCGATCTGATCGATCGTCGAGCCGCGGAAGCCGCGCGCTGAAAACACGTCGAGCGCTGCTTCCAGAATCTGCTCTTCCTTCTCCTCCTGGATTCGTGTCCGCCTCAGTGTCTTCGCTGCTCTCGGAATAGCCATCGGCTATTGTTTCCCCTTGAAATTCAACTTCTTCGCTCAAGTTTGGCTAGGGCAAGCCCCCTGCCGCGTTCTTAAGCAACTGCCCGCATTTTTATCGGCAATTTTCGTGATTTTCGTCTTGAGCCCCGCGGTGGAAGTTGTAATGTTTACCAATCGGTCAAATATCCGCCAGATGAAAACCAAAGGCAACTGGCGATTTTCCGGCGCTCGACAAAACCAATAAGAGGCGCTGGGAAAGACCACGGGAACAGGCAGGCATGCCCCTTGCATGACTGCCGCAAACAGGTGAGGGCTTGAAAATGGTGGCAGCACCAGGCGAGAACATGCGCGTCAATGGCGACCGTCTTTGGGACAGTCTCATGGACATGGCGAAGATCGGACCGGGCGTTGCAGGCGGCAACAATCGCCAGACGCTGACGGACTCGGATGCCGAAGGCCGCAGCCTCTTTAAAAAATGGTGCGACGAAGCGGGCCTCACCATGGGCGTCGACCAGATGGGCACGATGTTCGCCACCCGCCCTGGGACCGATCCCGATGCCCTGCCCGTCTATGTTGGCTCGCATCTCGACACCCAGCCGACCGGCGGCAAATATGACGGCGTGCTCGGCGTGCTCTCGGCCCTCGAAGTCGTGCGCACCATGAACGATCTCGGCATTAAGACCAAACATCCCATCGTCGTCACCAACTGGACGAACGAGGAAGGTGCGCGTTTCGCCCCCGCCATGCTGGCTTCCGGTGTCTTTGCCGGCGTGCACAGTCTGGACTTCGCCTATAACCGCAAAGATCCCGAGGGCAATCTCTTCGGCGACGAGCTGAAGCGCATCGGCTGGGTCGGCGACGAGGAAGTCGGCGCCCGCAAGATGCACGCCTATTTCGAATATCACATCGAGCAGGGTCCGATCCTCGAAGCCGAAAGCAAGCAGATCGGCGTCGTCACCCACTGCCAGGGCCTCTGGTGGCTGGAATTCACGTTGACCGGCAAGGAAGCCCATACCGGCTCGACCCCGATGAACATGCGCGTGAATGCCGGCCTTGCCATGTCGCGCATCCTGGAAATGGTTCAGGCTGTCGCGATGGGCGAACAGCCGGGCGCCGTCGGCGGCGTCGGCCAAGTCTTCTTTTCGCCGAATTCCCGCAACGTGCTGCCTGGCAAGGTGGTTTTCACCGTCGACATCCGCTCACCCGACAAGGCCAAGCTCGACCGCATGCGTGCAAAGATCGAGGCGCAAGCCCCGAAGATCTGCGACACGCTCGGCGTCGGCTGTTCCATCGAGGTGATCGGTCATTTCGCGCCTGTTACCTTCGACGAAAAGCTCGTCACCGCGGTCCGCTCCGCCGCCGAGCGCCTCGGCTACACCCACATGAACCTGATCTCTGGCGCCGGCCACGACGCCTGCTGGGCCGCCAAGGTCGCGCCTGCCACGATGGTCATGTGCCCCTGCGTCGACGGGCTCTCGCACAATGAAGCGGAAGAGATTTCCAAGGAATGGGCGACAGCGGGTGCCGATGTGCTGTTCCATGCGGTGGTGGAGACGGCGGAGATCGTGGTGTGATGTCTAGTGTCTCACCCGGAGCCCCCTCATCCGACCCTTCGGGCCACCTTCTCCCCGCTGGGGAGAAGGGAGCGGCTGACGTTGCGGCTTCCACCTTCTCCCCTCGGGGAGAAGGTGCCCGAAGGGCGGATGAGGGGGCTCCGGGTGAGACGAAAATTATCAGACAGGATATCCGTAAACATCGTCCGGCCAAAACCGGGCAAGCCCGCCAGCTTCGCCGCAACGAAACCGAAGAGGAATACTACCTCTGGAGCGACTTACGCGCACGACGCCTGAACGGCTACAAATTCGCGCGACAGGCTCCGCTCGGCCCATTCATTGTCGATTTCCTCTGTCGCGACGAACGACTGATTGTCGAAGTCGACGGCTTCCAGCACGCCGATAACGCGACTGATCAACGCCGTACCGAATGGCTCAATGCCAATGGCTATTCAGTACTGCGCTTCTGGAATCAGCAAATCTCGCGCGAGCGGCGCTCAGTACTCGAAACGATCTTTGCGGCCTTGCAGGGCCGGCTTGAATTCAGTCCCGAACTGCCCGGCTTCTATTCGCCAGCCGCATTCACAAATAAGGATAGGCAACGATCATGACCACAGTCATCAAGAACGGCACCATCGTCACGGCCGACCTCACCTACAAGGCTGACGTCAAGATCGACGGCGGCAAGATCGTCGAGATCGGTCCGAACCTCTCGGGCGACGAAACGCTGGATGCGACCGGCTGTTACGTCATGCCTGGCGGCATCGATCCGCACACCCATCTCGAAATGCCCTTCATGGGCACTTATTCTTCCGACGATTTCGAGAGCGGCACACGCGCGGCCCTTTCCGGCGGCACGACCATGGTCGTCGATTTCGCCCTCCCCGCCCCCGGCCAGTCGCTGCTCGAAGCGCTGACCATGTGGGACAACAAATCGACCCGGGCCAATTGCGACTATTCCTTCCATATGGCGGTGACCTGGTGGAGCGAGCAGGTCTTCAAGGAGATGGAGACCATCGTCCGCGACAAGGGCATCAACACCTTCAAGCACTTCATGGCCTATAAGGGCGCGCTGATGGTCGACGATGACGAGATGTTCGCGTCCTTCCAGCGCTGCGCCGAACTCGGCGCCTTGCCGCTGGTGCATGCCGAAAACGGCGACGTCGTCGCCTCGATGTCGGCGAAGCTGCTCGCCGAGGGCAATAACGGCCCCGAGGCTCACGCCTATTCCCGCCCTGCCGAGGTCGAGGGCGAAGCCACCAACCGCGCCATCATGATTGCCGACATGGCCGGCTGCCCTGTCTATATCGTCCATACTTCCTGCGAACAGGCGCATGAAGCGATCCGCCGCGCCCGTGCCAAGGGCATGCGCGTCTATGGCGAGCCGCTGATCCAGCACCTGACACTCGACGAGAGCGAATATTCCAACCCCGACTGGGATCATGCCGCCCGTCGCGTGATGTCGCCGCCATTCCGCAGCAAGCAGCATCAGGACAGTCTCTGGGCCGGGCTTGCCTCCGGTTCGCTGCAGGTGGTCGCGACCGACCATTGCGCCTTCACGACGGCGCAGAAACGTTTCGGCGTGGGGGATTTCACCAAGATCCCGAACGGCACCGGCGGTCTCGAAGACCGCATGCCGATGCTCTGGACGCACGGCGTCAACATTGGCCGCCTGACGATGAACGAGTTCGTTGCCGTTACCTCGACCAACATCGCCAAGATTCTCAACATCTATCCGAAGAAGGGCGCGATCCTCGTCGGCGCCGATGCCGATATCGTGGTTTGGGATCCGAAGCGCTCCAAGACCATCTCGTCGAAGACCCAGCAGTCGGCGATCGATTACAACGTCTTCGAGGGCAAGGAAGTGACCGGCCTGCCGCGCTACACGCTGACCCGCGGCGTCGTCGCCATCGAGGAAAGCGACATCAAGACCCGCGAGGGCCACGGCGAGTTCGTCCGGCGCGAACCGGTAACTGCCGTCAGCAAGGCACTATCCACCTGGAAGGAGATCACCTCTCCGCGCAAGGTGGAACGAAGCGGCATTCCGGCAACCGGCGTATGACGATGGAGCATGATGATACGGCCATCAACCGGGGAATGACGCCTTCATGCGGATGACCTCACGCCGGCACCAGCGCGTCCAGCTCCGGGAGAAGCACGACGCTTTCCTGCTCGTGTGGATCGGTGCGGGCGATGACCGCCGTGCAGGGCGTGCTGCTGAGGTTTGCCGGCATATGCGGCACGCCGGCCGGGATGTAGAAGAGCTCGCCGGCATGGGTAATGACATGATGCTCCAGCCGGTCCCCGTACCAGGTATGAGCCTCGCCGGAGAGCACGTAGATCGCCGTCTCATGCGCTTCGTGCAGGTGCGCCTTGGCTCGTACGCCTGGCGGGATCGTCAGGAGGTGCATGCAGATGCCGGTGGCACCAACCGTCTCGGCCGCTATCCCTTCGAAATAGCTAAGCCCCTGCTTGCCGTCATAGGCGTGCTTGGGACGAACGATGTGGCAGGTGGGTTTTGATGTCGCGTCCATTTTCTTCCTCCAAGAATTGCGCCGCCGGCAGGGCCGGCAGCGATGGTAACATGCAAACCGCCTTCAAGCGGGGAAAACAAGATCGGTCGCATTGATGCAAGCACCCTCCGTCGTATCCGCCAAGGACCTCTGTCTCACCTACCAGGCGAATGATGGCCCGGTGCGGGCGCTGAGCGATGTCAATCTCGATGTCCGCAAAGGCGATTTCGTCTCGTTCATCGGCCCGTCCGGCTGCGGCAAGACGACGTTCCTGCGCGTCATCGCCGATCTCGAGAAGAGCACCTCGGGCGAGATCTCAATTAATGGCATGACACCGGCAGAGGCCCGCAAGGCCCGCGCCTACGGCTACGTCTTCCAGGCGCCGGCGCTCTATCCCTGGCGCACCATCGAAAACAATATTGCTCTGCCCTTGGAAATCATGGGTTATGGCGGCGCTGATCGGACGAGGCGCATCGCCGAGGCGCTCGACCTCGTCGGCCTTTCCGGATTCGAAAAGAAATTCCCCTGGCAGCTCTCCGGGGGCATGCAGCAACGCGCCTCGATCGCCCGCGCGCTCGCCTTCGACGCCGACCTGCTATTGATGGACGAGCCCTTCGGCGCGCTTGACGAGATCGTCCGCGACCATTTGAATGAAGAGCTGCTGAAGCTCTGGGCCCGCACCAACAAGACGATCTGCTTCGTCACTCACTCCATCCCCGAGGCCGTCTACCTCTCGACCAAGATCGTGGTGATGTCGCCGCGCCCCGGCCGCGTTACCGACGTGATCGACTCCACCCTGCCGGCCGAACGCCCGCTCGACATCCGCGACACCCCGGAATTCCTGGAAATCGCCCACCGCGTCCGCGAGGGGCTGAGGACGGGGCATAGCCATGAGGTATAGGCGGTTGAGTCCGAGGGTTACCCCCCTCTGCCCTGCCGGGCATCTCCCCCACAAGGGGGGAGATCGATATGCCGAACCGGCTTCCCCAAACAATCAAAGCCCCCTGATCCAGCGTCGGAGCACGGGGGACCGATGCGCTATCCGCTTGCCAATCTCCCCCCTTGTGGGGGAGATGCCCGGCAGGGCAGAGGGGGGTGGCTACGCATTCGACGCCCCAAAATGGGGGCAGACCCTATGAAACCCGATACCTTCAAAAACAAGATCGTCCCCGTCACCACCATCCTGCTCGCGCTCATCGCCATCTGGTATGTCGCCGCCATTCTCATGAACGCGCCGTTCCAGCGCGACATGGACAGCCGCGGCGGCGTCACGCCGACCACGCTGGAATTCATTGGCAAGACACTGGCGCAGCCGAAGCCGATCCTGCCGGCGCCGCATCAGGTGGCGCAGAACATCTACGAGAACACTGTCCTGCGCAGCCTTTCGAGCAGCCGCAGTCTCGTCTATCACAGCTGGGTGACACTCTCTTCTACCCTGCTCGGCTTCGGTTTCGGCATGCTGCTCGGCATTCTTCTCGCCGTGCTGATCGTGCACAACCGCGCCATGGACCGCTCGCTGATGCCCTGGCTGGTGGCAAGCCAGACGATACCGATTCTCGCCATCGCGCCGATGATCGTCATCATCTCCTACAACGTGCTGACCGGCGATAATGCGCTGGCGCATCTGCTGAATCTCGATTCCGACGCCTCCCGTCTCGTCTCAAAGGCACTGATCTCCACCTACCTCTCCTTCTTTCCGGTCGCCGTCGGCATGGTGAAGGGGCTGCGGTCGCCCGAAATCCTCTATCTCGACCTCATGCGCACGTATAACGCCAGTCCGATGCAGACCTTTTGGAAACTGCGCGTCCCTGCCTCGATCCCCTTTCTCTTCACTTCGATGAAGGTCGCGATCGCAGCAAGCCTCGTCGGCGCCATCGTCGGCGAATTGCCGACGGGCGCGGTTGCCGGCATTGGTTCGAAGCTGCTCGCCGGCTCCTATTACAGCCAGACGATCGATATCTGGGCAGCGCTTGTCGCCGGCTCGCTGCTTGCAGGCGTTCTCGTCGCGATTGTCGGCCTTGCGGCGAAGATCGTCGACCGCGCCATGGGTGGGAGGCCGGCATGAGACGTCTGAGCTTCTCCTGGCAAGGCGCGGCCGCTCTTCTTTACTGCGTCGCAGCACTGGCTAACTTGCCGCTTCTGGCCGAGGGCGCGGCTCGTCCCTTAACCGAAGGCACCGCGAGCCTCATCTTCATCGTCATCGCCGCGGCCGCTCTCCTGTCCTTCGCACCGCAACCGCCGGCCTATCGCGCCACCGTGCTGTTCATCGGCGCGCATGGTGCCGCCTGGCTGCTGCTTGCGGCTCTTTCCGGCAACGAGGGCACCGCAAGCCGAGCTTACTTCCTGCTGCTCTTCGCCGCCTGGCTGCTCGCCTGGCGATGCGTCACCGAGCTTTCGAAAGCGCAGCCTGCCGCCGCCTTCGGCGCGTCGGTGCTCGAACTGCTGATTCCCGCGATTTTCGGCGCCTGGATCCTCATCCTCTGGGAGGCGATCACGCGCGGTGCCGGCATCTCCTTCATCATCCTGCCGCCGCCGAGCGCCATCGGCGCGCGCATCATGACCTCCTTGCCGATTCTCGGTGCGGATGTCAGGCAGACGATCTTCAAGGCGGTACTGATCGGTTATGTCATCGGCTGCCTCAGCGGGTTCGTCGTCGCGGTACTGGCCGACCGCGTCTCTTTCCTGCGCCGCGGTCTCTTGCCGATCGGCAACATGGTGTCGGCGCTGCCGATTATCGGCATCGCGCCCGTCATGGTCATGTGGTTCGGCTTCGACTGGCAGTCGAAGGCCGCCGTCGTCATCATCATGACCTTCTTCCCGATGCTGGTGAACACCGTCGCCGGCCTTGCCGCCTCCGGCAGCATGGAGCGCGACCTGATGCGCACCTATGCCTCGAGCGACTGGCAGACGCTGTTCAAGCTCAAGCTGCCGGCAGCCATGCCCTTCATTTTCAATGCACTGAAGATCAACTCGACGCTGGCGCTGATTGGTGCCATCGTTGCGGAATTCTTCGGGACGCCGATCGTCGGCATGGGCTTCCGCATCTCCACCGAGATCGGCCGCATGAATGTCGACATGGTCTGGGCGGAAATCGCTGTCGCGGCGCTGGCCGGCTCGATCTTCTACGGTGTCATCGCCCTGACCGAACGGGCGGTGACGTTCTGGCATCCGTCTATCCGTGGTGGCTAGGCGCGCTCTGGCTTCGCAAATGAGACCCGGGCATAACTTCAGAGGGTAAGGACAAGAAAATGAAAAAATTGATGGTTGCAATGATGGCGAGCGCCATGTCGCTGGCAGCGGCCCACGCGATGGCCGCCGACAAGGTGGTTCTGCAGCTGAAATGGGTCACGCAGAGCCAGTTCGGTGGTTATTACGTCGCCAAGGACAAGGGCTTTTACAAGGAGGAGGGCCTCGACGTCGAGATCAAGCCGGGCGGCCCCGATATCGCCCCCGAGCAGGTGATCGCCGGCGGCGGCGCCGATGTCATCGTCGACTGGATGGGCGGCGCTTTGGTTGCCCGAGAAAAGGGCGTTCCGCTCGTCAACATTGCCCAGCCCTATCAGAAATCCGGCCTGGAAATGGTCTGCCGCAAGGATGGCCCGGTCAAGAGCGAGGCCGATTTCAAGGGCCATACGCTCGGCGTCTGGTTTTTCGGTAACGAATATCCGTTCTTCGCCTGGATGAACAAGCTGGGCCTGTCCACCGAAGGCGGCCCGAACGGCGTCACCGTGCTGAAGCAGAGCTTCGATGTGCAGCCGCTCGTCCAGAAGCAGGCCGACTGCATCTCCGTCATGACCTATAATGAATATTGGCAGGCGATCGATGCCGGCTTCAAGCCGGAGGAACTGACGGTCTTCAACTATACGCAAATGGGCAACGACCTGCTCGAGGACGGCCTTTACGTCATGGAAGACAAGCTGAAGGACCCGGCCTTCAAGGAGAAGATGGTCAAATTCGTCCGCGCCTCGATGAAGGGCTGGAAATATGCGACCGAGAACCCGGATGAGGCGGCAGAGATCGTCGTGGACAATGGCGGCCAGGACGAAAACCACCAGAAGCGCATGATGGGCGAAGTCGCCAAGCTCGTCGGCGACGGCTCCGGAAAGCTGGACGAAGCACTCTATGCCCGCACGGCAAAGGCGTTGCTCGATCAGAAGATCATCAGCAAGGAGCCATCGGGGGCCTGGACGCACGAGATCACAGACGCCGCGTCCAAGTAAGGACGGCTAAATTTGAGGCAAACGCGCGGGGAATATTTCCCGCGCGTTCCATTTTTTCCCCCTGATAAAAAAAGCCTTGCAGCTGTCGCATTTATCTGGCGTCAAACGTCATTGAGGGAGAAGCAGGATCAATCATCGTCATGTTCGCATAACCCTACGATGATTGATTCAGGTTCTGATGGTAATTATTATCGGCTCATGGGGAATTGTTTTCTGCGAGGCTTGCATATCGAGCAAATCGATACCAACTAGAAGCCGATTTGCCGGCGAGGAACGGCAAATGATGTGTGATACCCCTGAGAATGCAGGAAAGGCAGTGGCCTGGTCGCGAGCTCAATGGCAGACGCGCGAATTCGGCTAACCTTATTATGAGATTGGACGAAAACGCATGGCACGCAAGCCGACTGGAATTTTAAGCACATCCATCCTTTTTGCAGCGGCGCTGGTTGCATCCACCGCCTTTTCGCAGGAGGCGCCGGTCGCAAAGCCGCAGCAGAACCTGCCGGCGATCGTCGTCACCACAGCTGTCAAGCGCACCCTTGTCGACCGTGTCATCGGCACCGGAACGGTCAAGCCCGTGGAAGAAGTCTATATCCAGCCACAGGTCGAGGGGCTTTCGATTCGCACGCTGAAAGCCGATATCGGCGATAAGGTTCAGGCCGAAAGCACCCTGGCGACGCTGAACGATGACGCGCTGGTCCTGGAGAAGAGCCAGATGATGGCGACCAAGGCCAAGGGCGAGGCCAGCCTCGCCCAGCTGCGCGCGCAGCTCATCGAGGCGCAGGCCAATGCCGAACAGGCAAGGCAGCAGCAGGCCCGTGCCCAGGAAATGGTCAAGAAGGGCACGGTTTCCACCGCCCAGGTCGAGCAAGCCGATGCAACCGCCGCCGCCGCCAATGCCCGCGTCGTCTCCGCCGAACAGGCGATCGAAGTCGCCGAAGCCGATCTCAAGGTCTACGACAGCCAGATCGCCGACGCCGATCTGAAGCTCGCCCGCACCGACGTGAAGACGCCGGTTGCCGGCGTGGTGTCTGCAAAGAACGCCAAGGTCGGCGCGATCGCTGCCGGCAACGGCGATCCGCTGTTTACCATCATTCGCGATGGCGATATCGAGTTGGTCGCCGAAGTCGCCGAAAGCGACATCGTCAGGATCACGGCCGGCCAGAAGGCGACCATTTCCCTTTCCGGCAGCCGTGAAAAGCTTTCTGGCGCCGTGCGCCTGGTGTCTCCCACCGTCGATCCGGTGACCCGCCTCGGCCTCGTCCATATCTCCATCGACGATGACAGCAAGGCGCGTTCCGGCATGTATGGCAGCGCCGAGATCATCGTCCGCGAAACCGAGGGCGTCTCGCTTCCCCTCACGGCGGTGCTCACCGGCAACGAAGGCTCCTCCGCCCGCAAGGTCGAAGATGGCGTGGTGAAATTCGCCAAAATCGAGACCGGCATCCAGGACGGCGCTTATGTCGAGATCGTCAACGGATTGAAGAGCGGCGACGAGGTCGTCGCCAAGGCTGGCGCCTATGTTCGCGACGGCGATCACATCACGCCGGTGCGTGAACAGCCCTCCGCTTCCAACTAAAAGAGACCATCCGATGAATTTTTCAGCCTGGTCCATTCGAAACCCGATCGCGCCGCTGCTGGCTTTCTGCCTGCTGATCTTCATCGGCATTCAGTCCTTCAACACGCTGCCGATCACGCGCTTTCCGAACATCGACGTACCGCTCGTCTCGATCAGCGTCACGCAGAGTGGCGCCTCGCCGGCCGAACTCGAGATGCAGGTGACGAAGGAGATCGAAGATGCGATCGCCTCCATCACCGGCATTGACGAAATTCAGTCGACGGTGACCGACGGCAGCTCGCAGACGAATGTCATGTTCCGGATGGAAGTGCCGACGGAACAGGCCGTACAGGACGTCAAGGACGCGATCGACCGTATCCGCAGCGATTTGCCGGCGACGGCAGAAGCACCGATCGTTACCAAGGTCGATGTCGAGGGCCAAGCGATCCAGACCTTCGCCGTGTCCTCGCCCGACATGTCGTTGGAAGAACTCTCCTGGTTCGTCGACGACACGATCAAGCGCGCCCTGCAGGGCCAGGCCGGCATCGGCCGCGTCGACCGCTACGGCGGCGCTGAGCGCGAAGTGCGCATTGAACTCGCGCCTGGCAAGCTCGATGCTTACGGCATCACCGCTGCAAGCGTGAACGATCAGCTGCGCGGCACCAATGTCGATCTCGGCTCCGGCCGCGGCCAGGTGGCGGGCAGCGAACAGGCAATTCGCGTTCTTGGTGATGCCCGCAACGTCGCCGAACTTGCAGACACGACGATTGCGCTACCGAGCGGACGCTTCGTCAAGCTATCCGATCTCGGCGTCATCAAGGACACCTATGAGGAGCCGAAATCCTTTTCGCGCTTCAACGACACGCCTGTTGTTACCTTCGGCGTCTTCCGCTCAAAGGGCGCCAGCGAGGTCAGCGTCGCCGAGACGGTCGCGCAGAGCCTCGATAAGGTGCGAAGCGAAAATCCGAACGTGAAGATCGAGATGATCGACGATTCGGTGTATTTCACCTACGGCAACTACGAAGCCGCCATTCATACATTGCTCGAAGGTGCCCTGCTCGCCGTCATCGTCGTTCTGCTGTTCCTCCGAAACTGGCGGGCGACGCTGATCTCGGCCATTGCGCTGCCGCTCGCTGCAATCCCGACCTTCTGGGTCATGGACATGATGGGCTTCTCGCTGAACCTCGTCAGCTTCCTCGCCCTGACGCTCGCGACAGGTATCCTGGTCGACGACGCGATTGTGGAAATCGAGAACATTGCCCGCCATATCAAGATGGGCAAGACGCCCTATCGGGCGGCGATCGAGGCGGCGGATGAAATCGGCCTCGCCGTCATCGCCACCACCTTCACCATCATCGCGGTTTTCGTGCCGGTTTCCTTCATGCCGGGCATTCCGGGCCAGTACTTCATCCAGTTCGGCCTGACCGTCGCCTTCTCCGTCTTCTTCTCGCTGATGGTGGCGCGCCTCATTACCCCGATGATGGCCGCTTATCTCATGCGTGCCGAAGATGGCATGGAAGACCATCATGACAATGACGGTCTGCTGATGAAGGGTTATACGCGCCTGATCCGCGGCACGACCGGGCACAAGTATTCGCGATATCTGACCCTGCTTGCGGCGGTTGGCTTCCTCGTGGGTTCCGTTTTCCTGCTGATGAAAGTTCCGGGCAGCTTCCTGCCGCCGGAAGATGCGTCGCGCATCGTTCTCTCCGTCGAACTGCCGCCCAATGCGCGGCTCGACGACACTGAAAAGACGACGAAGGCGATCTATGACAGGGTCAAGAACATCAACGGCGTCGAAAGCGTCTTCGTTCTCGGCGGCGCATCGCCGAAGGGTGATCTCGAACTGCGCCGTGCGACCATCACACTGGCGCTTCACAAGCTCGACCAGTCGCTGGTCAAGAAGGTGGTCAACGATGTATTCGGCCGTATTCCGGCCATTGGGCCGATGTTGCCGAAGGTGGAAGTCCAGGGCCGCGAACGCCCGCAGTGGGATATCGAAAAGGAAGTTTTCGCCAAGCTGCGCGACATTCCCGACGTCCATATCCTGAAGCTGAATGACCGCGGCGAACGCGACCTTTCTTTCAACTTCCTCTCGAAGAACGAGAAGGACCTGAACGAAGCCGTCGGCATTCTGGAATCGAAGCTCCGCGCCGATCCGCTGCTCGCCAACGTCAGCGCCGACGGCGCCCTGCCCCGTCCTGAACTTCAGGTCTATCCGCGCAAGGACGAGGCCGCCCGCCTTGGCATCACACCGCAGCAGATCTCCGAGACGATTCGCGTTGCCACCATCGGCGATGTCGACGCGGCTCTCGCGAAAATCTCGCTCGACGATCGCCAAATCCCGATTCGCGTACAGGCGGCGCTCGACATGCGGCGCGATCTCGCGGCGATCCGGGCGCTGAAGATCCAGACCGCCAGCGGAGGCACCGTTCCGCTTTCGAGCGTCGCCAATATCGACTATTCCGAAGGCGTAAGCTCGATCAAGCGCAACAATCGCTACCGCGTCGTCTCGATCGGGTCAGACCTGCCGCAGGGCGTGGCCCTCGATACGGCCTCGGCCCGGTTCCGCGAGATCGTCAACGCGGCCAAGATCCCCGCGGCGGTGCATCTTGCCGAAAGCGGCGATACGAAGGTGCAGACCGAGATGCAGCAGAGCTTCGTCAACGCCATGTTGATGGGCCTCCTGCTGGTGTTGACGGTGCTGATCCTGCTCTTCAAGGACGTGATCCAGCCCTTCACCATCCTGTTCTCGCTGCCTCTCGCCATCGGCGGCGTCGCCGCAGCCCTGATCATCACCAGCAATCCGCTGTCCATGCCAGTGATGATCGGCATTCTGATGCTGATGGGCATCGTCACCAAGAACGCCATCCTGCTCGTCGATTTCGCGATCGAGACGCGCCACCAGGGAATGACCCGTGTCGAGGCCATGGTCGAAGCCGGTCGCAAACGCGCCCGGCCGATCATCATGACCTCGATCGCCATGTCGGCAGGCATGCTGCCCTCGGCCCTCGGCGTCGGCGAAGGCGGCTCCTTCCGCGCGCCGATGGCGATCGCGGTGATCGGCGGCATCATCGTCTCGACGGTGCTTTCGCTCGTCGTCGTGCCTTCCTTCTTCCTGATCATGGACGATCTGTCCCGCCTGCTCGGCTGGATGTTCGGCCGCCTGGTCGGCAGGAAGGACGAGGAGGACCTGCCGCTGTCACGCGAAGATCTCACCCGCGTCACTCGCGAGAACCGCAGCGACATCGATTCGCTCGACGAGCGCCTGACTGCGATCGAAAAGCCCGAAAGCAAGCGCAAAAGCGCCAACGACACCAACGTGCTCCGCCTGCCGCCGTTTGCGGCGGAGTGAGCAAAGCCCAGGTTAGAAAACGGGCCGGGAGTGATCTCCCGGCCCGTTTCTTCTTTCCGACCTTGCCGCCCGCAGCGATTTCGACCTGTGCCCGACACTCAGAGGCCGCCCTGCTCTCTCAGAAAGTTGACGATCGAGCTGACGCCGTCGCCGCGCTTCATGTCGGAGAAGACGAAGGGCCGTGAGGCGCGCATGCGCGTCGCATCCCGGTCCATCACCTCCAGATCGGCGCCGACATAGGGGGCCAGATCCTTCTTGTTGATGACGAGCAGATCCGAGCGGGTGATGCCCGGGCCGCCCTTGCGCGGGATTTCCTCGCCCTGGCAGACGGAGATGACATAGATGGTGATATCGGCGAGATCAGGCGAAAAGGTTGCCGCCAGATTGTCGCCGCCGGATTCGATGAAGACGACGTCAAGATCGGGAATCCGCTCGTTGAGGCCGGCGATCGCCTGCAGATTGATCGTCGCATCCTCGCGAATGGCGGTATGCGGGCAGCCGCCCGTCTCGACGCCGACGATGCGATCGGAAGGCAGTGCCTGCATGCGCACCAACGCCTCGGCGTCCTCCGTCGTGTAGATGTCGTTGGTGACGACAGCGACGGAATAGTCGTCGCGCATCGCCTTGCAGAGCTTTTCCGTCAGCGCGGTCTTGCCCGAGCCGACCGGCCCGCCGATGCCGACGCGCAAGGGTCCGTTTCTTGATTTCATATGTCGTACTCCAATAGGATTCCGATCATAGCGACGCCGCCGGCGCGCGCCACCGTCAAATGACGCAGTTGCGGGATAATTCGGTAAGTTACGAGCGGAAAAGCCTGGTCGTCTGGGTTTCATGGCGCAGGCTGGCGATATCGGCCTGCACCGTCGCCGAACCGAGATCGTCGAGCGTTGAGGCTGCCGCCCGCCGCGCGGTCCCCGCAATCTGCTCTTCAAGCCCGGCAAGTACGGCAACACCATCCTTCTGCCCGGCGACGCCGAGACGGATGCCTGATGAGACTGCCTGTGAGGCATAGGCATGCAGGAAGACCGCGAGCACCTTTTCAGGCCCTATGCCATGGGCGCCCGCAACCGCTCCGACTGCGATGGGGTAGGCGGTCTTGCCGGGCAGCCTTTCGAAAACTTCATCCGGCCAGGCTCGCGCCGCCAAGAGGAAGGCCTCGCCGAGCAGCATCGTTTCCTGATGGCGCTCGCGCGATCCGGCAAGCGCTTCGGCAAGCGCAGCGATTTCGGCAAGGCCTGGAGCCTCGGCCTGGCGCCTGTGGCTCTCCGTCAGAAGCACCGCATCGTTCCAGACCGAGCCATGGCCGATCAGCGTGCCGATCCAGTTCGCCAGCGAGGCCGCGTCGGTGACGAGCCCATCGGCCACCGCCCGCTCCAACCCGCCCGAATAGGCAAAACTGCCGATCGGAAAGGCCGGTGAAAGCCATGCTGTCAGGCGCAGCAGTGCCTGCAATTCACGATCTTCGCTCATCGGCCTCAGTCGTGTTTGTGGCCGTGATGCCCCTGACCATGACCATGGTCGTGATCATGGTCGCAGGTGTGATCATGCTTGTGGTCATGGCCCTGCGCGTGATCATGGTCATGTCCAGGGTTATGATTATGCCCGTGGTCATGCGAATGTCCACCATGGGAATGATAGGCTCCCCGTGCCGGCTGGAAGGGCTCTTCGATATCGAGCACTGTGGCGCCGAGGCCCTGCAGCATGGAGCGGATGACATGATCGCGCAGGATGACGATGCGGTCTTCCTCGATCTGGGCTGCTAGATGCCGATTGCCGAGATGCCAGGCGAGCTCGATGAGATGCGTGCGGTCGCGTCCGCGAATTTCGAAGAGCTTCTCGTCGGCCGCAAGGATCTCGATCAGTTCGCCATCCTCGCGCACGAGCAGGTCGCCATTGGCGAAAAGCACCGGATCCTTGAGGTTGAGCATGACCATCTCGCCATTTTCCAGATGCAGGAGCTTGCGGCGCAAATGCCGCAGATCATGCGGCAGCTTGACCTGGGCGGTCGGATGGGAGGAAGGAGTTCCGGCGGGAAGATAGGAGGTGACGCGCTGCATGATATGTCCGTTTTGATGAGACGACGACCATGCAAAATAGCCCTTCCCGATGCAAGCACCAATGATCTTTAGTTTGGGAGGCTGGCTTTTATATTCCGTAGGCATGCATCACGTTGTCGCTGCCTAGCCCCCTGCCCTCGGCGTTGGCACCGGTTTCGGCAAGTCCGTGCCAGGCATGATGCAGCCCTTCCCGCTCGTGGACGACCCGGTTGCGCCCGAGCGCCTTGGCGAGATAGAGCGCCCGGTCTGCCGAAGCATAGACCTGCTGCTTGTTGCGTCCGGCGATGAGATCGGCAACGCCGCCGGAAATGGTGATGGCGATCTGACAATCCTCCGCCACGATCGGCCTGCCGGCGATACTAGCCCGCACGGCTTCGATCCGCTCCAGCCGCGCCTCCAACGGTTCGCCGGAGACGATGACGCCGAACTCCTCACCGCCGAGGCGCGCGACGACGGACAATTCGTCGAAGGCGGAGAGCAGCACCGCCGAGACCGCCGTAATGACGGCATCGCCGCAGGCATGACCAAAGCGGTCATTGATCGCCTTAAAACGGTCGACATCGAAGATGACGAGCGAGGCATCGCCTTCGGTCCTGTCCAGCGCTTCGGTGAAGGCGCGCCGGTTCAGGAGACCGGAGAGCGTATCGGTGCGGCTGAGCTTTTCGAACTCCGCCCGTGATAGCATCAACTCATGCATGGTGAAGCCTGTGGCCAGCGACAGCATTCCAGAAACCGTGCCGCCGATAAGCCAGGAAAAAATAGCGCCGAAGCTGATCGCGTGCGAAAGGGTCACCGGCAGCAACCCGAGAAAACCGAGTGGCGGTATAGTCAGCGCAATGATGACGCCGGAGAAAATGACGGCGAGAAAGCTCATCTTCAACGCAAAGACATAGACGTGACTGCGATATTGAAAGTCGCCAAAATCGGCCTGCAGCGACATCCAGTTTCTCATGAGAATCGACCTTCCTGCCCGGCGTTTCAAGGCATTGATAAGAGCCTAATTGCTGCGGGTGTCTTAATCGACTCGCTAAAATTGGAATGATTTCAGACGATTCGGTGGAGAGATTTTTTCTAGCATGGGCTGCAAGCCTCCAATCCCTGAATCGAACAACGCATGCAAGCACCTAATCGGCTGATATATAACAGCTTTCTTGGAATCTTCGGCTGAGCTGTTTCAGAATGATCTAATCGAGGAACGCAGGTTTCCCCAATTGATTTTTACAACCGAATGGAGAGAGTTCCGTTCACAATTTCGTTTAAGCGCGGACGGGGCGGCGAGTGCATCAATTGTAGACACCGACAGACGATCGCAGTGATTGTGGAAGCGGATTCCATAAGCCAGTCCGAAGCCCCGCAGAACGGAGTGCAGCGGCAGTCCAGGTGTTGCAGCCAAAGAGGGCATTGAAGTATCCCTTGGCTTCGAAAAACCGATCGATCTCCCGGTAACCCGCATCCGGGATCGGCGCGATCTCGCCCGCGTTGCGGACGAAGCTGTCCGCGATGAATTGGCGCAGCCGCGCCAATTCATCATCACCAATATCGAAAGCCGTCACGGCCGACTGCGCCTCGGTGATATGGCCGGCGAGATCCACATGCAGCACCGAACGGTCGATCGTCAGAGCCCGTAGTACCGGCAGCGGCTTCAGGTCCGCCCAAGTCGGCGTTTCCAGATAGAAGGCGCGGCCGCCCCAGCCGACGACGAGCCATTCCGCGTTCGGATGATCGAGCGGAAAACCGGGATCGTCGAGGAAGGAAAAGACGGCCCGCGTTTCCTCGTCAAGCGGAATGGCAATATCGGTATGGATCGGTCCCGACAGGAGCAGAATCCGATGGGTCGCCGCCGAGGACGAGGCCTTGACCGGGGCAATCAGCGGCTGGGGAATGAAGGTTCCGCCCGCTGCCAGAGCAATGAGCAGGATCGTGATCCGCAACAGCCAGCGGATGCCTGATTTCATCGGAACCGTCCAGAGCGCATGGATGATCAGGCCTAAAACAGGAAATAGCGCTGCGCCATCGGCAGCACCGTCGCCGGCTCGCAGGTCAGCAGTTCGCCATTCGCCCTGACATCATAGGTCTCCGGATCGACTTCGATCTCCGGCGTCAGGTCGTTATGTATCATCGATGCCTTGGAGATGCCGCCGCGCGTATTCTTCACCGCCACCAGTTCCTTGGCGACTCCGAGCCTGCCTTTCAGGCCGGCATCGAGCGAGGCCTGGCTGACGAAGGTGACGGAGGAATTGGTGAGGCTCTTGCCGTAGGAGGCAAACATCGGCCGGTAGTGCACCGGCTGCGGCGTCGGGATCGAGGCGTTCGGATCGCCCATGGGGGCCGCCGCGATCGAGCCGCCGAGCAGCACCATGTCGGGCTTCACGCCGAAGAAGGCCGGGTTCCACAGCACGAGGTCGGCGCGTTTGCCGGTCTCGACCGAGCCGATCTCATGGCTGAGGCCATGGGCGATTGCCGGATTGATCGTGTATTTGGCGATATAGCGGCGGACGCGGAAATTGTCGTTGTCGCCGTTCTCTTCCTTCAGCCGGCCGCGCTGGCGCTTCATCTTGTCGGCCGTCTGCCAGGTGCGGATCGCCACCTCGCCGACGCGGCCCATGGCCTGGCTGTCGGACGAGATGATCGAGAAAGCGCCGATGTCGTGCAGAATGTCTTCGGCCGCGATCGTCTCCTTGCGGATGCGGCTTTCCGCAAAGGCGATATCCTCGGGGATCGACGGCGACAAATGATGGCAGACCATCAGCATGTCGAGATGCTCGGCAATCGTATTGACCGTATAGGGCCGCGTTGGATTGGTCGACGACGGGATGACGTTCGGCTGGCCGCAGATCTTGATAATGTCGGGTGCGTGCCCGCCGCCCGCCCCTTCGGTGTGGAAGGCATGGATGGTGCGGCCCTTGATCGCACCGATTGTATCTTCGACGAAGCCGCTTTCGTTCAGCGTATCGGTGTGGATCATCACCTGCACGTCATAGTCGTCGGCGACCGACAGGCAGCAGTCGATGGCGCCGGGCGTCGTGCCCCAGTCCTCATGCAGTTTGAGCGAGGTGGCGCCGGCAAGCACCATCTCGGTCAAAGCCCCCGGCAGCGAGGCATTGCCCTTGCCGGCAAAAGCGAGGTTCATCGGGAAGGCGTCGGCCGCCTCGATCATGCGGGCGATATGCCAGGGGCCGGGCGTGCAGGTGGTGGCAAGCGTGCCGTGCGCCGGTCCCGTGCCGCCGCCGAGCATGCACGTCATGCCCGACATCAGCGCTTCCTCGATCTGCTGCGGCGCGATGAAATGGATATGGCTGTCCATGCCGCCGGCGGTGACGATCTTCCCTTCGCCGGCGATCGCCTCCGTGCCCGGGCCGACGATGATGTTGACGCCGGGCTGCATATCGGGATTGCCTGCCTTGCCGATCGCTGCGATGCGCCCGTTCTTCAGCCCGATATCGGCCTTGTAGATTCCGGAATGATCGACGATCACCGCATTGGTGATGACGGTATCGACCGCGCCGTCGGCCCGTGTCACCTGGCTCTGGCCCATGCCATCGCGGATCACTTTGCCGCCGCCGAACTTCACCTCCTCGCCATAGGTGGTGAAATCCTTCTCGATCTCGATGAAGAGCTCCGTATCGGCAAGGCGCACCTTGTCGCCGGTGGTCGGTCCGAACATGCCGGCATAGGCGGCGCGCGAGATCTTATAGGGCATCCATCAGGCTCCGTAGGAGGAAGAGACAAGCGTTTTTCCGCCGAGCCGCCTTAGGCGGCCGGCGGCAATATAACCATCGACAAGCTGTCGTTCGGCGGCAAAGGGGTGCCATTCCCAGCCGGCGTGACCGAAGCCGGCCAGCGCCACCTCGGCCTCGGCATATTTGCTGAGCACCTCGGCGATGACGATCATGCCGCTGCTCGGCACGACATAGGGCGCGGGCGCAAAGGCCGAAAGCGAAGCATCGACGGCCTCGTGGACCGACTTGTCGATCACCACATGCCTCTTGCCGGTCTCGGCGCAGAAGGCGCCGAACGCCTCGGTATAGTCGTCGCAGAAATCGTCGAGTTCGGGATGCACGACGGCAAGCGGCGCCCGCATCGCGGCGAATTTCTCCGGATCACGCACGCTCCAAATTTCGCGGGCCGAGACGATGCCGGGATGAGCGCGCCACTCCGGCGAACCGAGCATCGCCTTTGCCGGCCTTCCGGTATTGCAGACCGCGACGGCATCCGTGCGGCTGCCGCCGGCACCATAGGAAAGGCAATCGTTGAAGCGAATGACAAAATCGGCGGCATCGATGATGCCTGCCTCTCTCTCTCCAACCTCGCCGTTGCCGACGATCACGATCTTCCTGATCACCTTAGTTGCCCATCGTTTCTTCGAGCTCTTTCAGCTCTTTGGTGCGCTTGTCCGTCTCTTCCGCCAGACATCCGGCAACCAGCATCGGCTCCATCGTGCCGCCACGGGCCTGAAAGCCGAAGGCATCGCATTCTGCGTCGCGATAGTCGATCCAGGCGCGCTGCGCCTTGACCAGCGCCTTCTCCGCGCCCTTCATGTCGCCGTCGAGATCCTTGTCGATCGCCGCCATGGCGGCACGCGTCTTCTTATATTGTTCGTTCAGCGCCTTGTCGGCAGCCTCATGGCGTGCCTCTTCGCAGGAGGTCATGTCCGATTGCGTCTGCGGATTCTTGCAATCGACATCCTGCGCGGACGCACCGTCGACCACAAACAGCATCGCCGCCCCGAGGCAAATATTCAGACGCATTCACCTCTCCCGTTCTTCTAAAGCTTGCCCATCACCAGCTGGCGGAAGCCATAGACCTCGCGCCTGCCGGAAAGCGGGATCAGCGTCACCGAGCGCGTCTGCCCCGGCTCGAAACGCACGGCCGTTCCCGAGGGAATATCGAGCCGCTTGCCGTGCGCGGCGGCGCGATCGAAGGAGAGGCCGGCATTGGTCTCGGCGAAATGATAGTGGCTGCCCACCTGCACCGGCCGGTCGCCCGTGTTGGAAACCTCCAGCGTCACCGTCGGCGCGCCGGCGTTGAGTTCGATATCGCCGCTTGCGGCAATGATTTCGCCTGGAATCATCTCATTCTCCTCAAGCGGCCCTGGGCGCGCAGCCCTCGGCCTTTAGCACGCGTTTCGTCGACGCCGGATGTTTGGCGAGCATGGCTGCCGGGCGGATAGGCCTCGCGACGAGATTTCCGCCGCAATTCGGGCAAACGCCCTTCAGCACGCCGTCTACGCAATCGGCGCAGAAGGTGCATTCATAGGTGCAGATCCGCGCCTCGGCGCTTTCAGGCGGCAAATCCTTGTCACAGCACTCGCAATTGGGTCTGAGCTCCAACATTCTTTTTCCTCACCGGATCGGTTCGTGAACGGTAACGAGCTTGGTGCCATCGGGGAATGTCGCCTCCACCTGCACGTCGTGGATCATCTCGGCAATGCCCTCCATCACCTGATCGCGGCTGATCACATGGGCGCCGGCCTCCATCAGTTCGGCGACCGGACGGCCGTCTCGAGCGCCCTCGACGACGAAGTCGCTGATCAGCGCGATCGCTTCGGGATAGTTCAGCTTGACGCCGCGCTCGAGCCGCCGCCGCGCCACGATCGCCGCCATTGATATCAGCAGCTTGTCTTTTTCTCTCGGAGTGAGGTTCATTGCTTGCCCATCTGCTTGATGCTTCGCTTTAGAGATTCCAGACTTTCGGCACAGGCGCACCATTGCGCAAGACGGAAATAACAGGGATCAGGATTTTTCTCAGCGTGAAACCGTCGGCCGCCGCAAGGCGCACGACCAGCTTGTCGCCCCAGGCGCTTGCGCCACCCATCGCTCCTTCAAGGAGGGACCTGACCCGGCCGAGATAGGCTTCCGCCAGCGGCCCGGCATAAAGCAGCGTCGCAAAGGCAACCTGCCCGCCGAGCACCGCCTGGCGCGCCGAGAGCGCCGCAACACCCTCGGAAAACCTGAGCTCCTCGGCATGGATCAGTCGGCCTGAGCGGCGGATGCGCCAGCGGTCGCGAAAGAGACCCGTGTCAACCGTTTCGCCCATCGCTTTGCGGCCGAGCAGCACGGCTTCGACGGCCAGGAATTCGGCGCTCTCGTCGAGATCGACATCGAGCCGGCGAAAGAGTGCTGCCCGGTCGAAGAGGATCGTTTCCTGCGGCAGCCAGTCGACCCGCGCCCCCGCGCCCGCTTCAATGCGGGTCGTCACCTCGGCGACGCCGGCTGACGCCTTGTAGATCTTTTCGCAGGCCTGGGTGGTGACGTCGATCTTCGTGCCGGCGCCGGCAACGACGCTCCAATCCATCCGGTCGCCGCCCGTCAGCCCGCCTGCGGTGTTGATGATGACGGCTTCCATCGAGGCGTCGAACGTATTCGGCAGGCGGATCTTCGCCGCACCCTCCTGATAGAGCTCACGGATGCGCGTACGGCCATCGAGCAGCTTTGCCGCCAGATGTCCGCGCCCCTCCGCTCTTTGCGGTCGCGTGGCTGTCGCCACAATCGTCATATCGTTCCTTTCGGTCGCGCCACCGCTTCCATTCAATCGCGCAGATTGGAAAGGAAGCAATTCCCATGCCGCCTGCGAAAACCGTCAGCCGCCACGGGAGATCGGCAAAGCATTGCGCCTCCTGCCGTAAAATGCGGCATCTGCCGGTCAGACGGTCAGATGACGGCGAGCCTCCGGCGTATCCAGCGTCTCCGCATGTCCTTCATGCACGATCTCGCCGCGATCCATGATGTAGACATAGTCGGCCAGCTCCCGGCAGAAATCGAGATATTGCTCGACGAGCAGGATCGCCATGCCTGTGGAATCGCGCAGGTAACGGATCGCCCGGCCGATATCCTTGATGATCGACGGCTGAATGCCTTCGGTCGGCTCATCGAGCACGAGTATCCTCGGGCGCGTCACCATGGCGCGCCCGATCGCCAGCTGCTGCTGCTGCCCGCCGGAGAGATCGCCGCCGCGCCGCGACAACATCGACTTCAGCACCGGGAAGAGGCTGAATATATCATCGGGGATGTTGCGGTCGCGACGGCCGAGCGGCGCAAAGCCGGTTTCGAGATTTTCTTTCACCGTCAGCAGCGGGAAGATTTCCCGCCCCTGCGGCACGTAGCCGATGCCCTGCTTGGCGCGAGCGAAGGGCGGCAGGCCGTTCAGCCTTATGTCATTGAAGGTGATGGTGCCGGCCGACAGCGGATGCTGCCCGGTCACGGCGCGCAGAAGCGAACTCTTGCCGACGCCGTTGCGCCCGAGCACGCAGGTGATCTTGCCCATCTCCGCCTTGATCGAGATGCCGCGCAGCGCTTGCGCCGCGCCATAATGCAGATTTGCGTTTTCGACTGTCAGCATTCGTTCACCCCATTCCCCATCAGTTCATCAGCGTGCGCCTCAGCGTCTGCAAGGCGTATTCCTGTTCTTTTGTTCTTTCGCCGCCGGCCGCGGCCACGTCCTCGGCAATGCCGATCAGTTGCTGACGCTCCTGCACGTCGAGCGCCTTTAGCCAGAGATCCCGGAATCGGCGGATCGGATCTTCGGGACTGGTGACGTTCTTGGACGCCCACTCGCCGAAAACCAGCACCTCTTCCATGTCGCCTGGGCGGATGATGCCTTTCATGCGATTGCGGACGACGTCTTTCGCCGCGTCGAGATGGATCGGCTTTTCCTTGGCAAGGCAGAAGAAGAAGGCCACCGCCGCAATCGCCGGATCGGCGATCGAGGCCAGTGGCGCTGCCTCGGCCTGCTTGCGCAACTTTCCGCGTTTATAGGCGCCCCGCATGCGCTCAACGGAATCGATGATCTCGCTTCCCGCCTCACGCATCATTTTCAATCGCCAGTACCAGACAGCCGCGCCGCTGATCGCCATGACCAGAATACCGAGAAAAGCCATGTTGAAACCCCGCGATAAACCCCGCTCGTTTTAGAGCTTGTTCTCTCATCGGGTTCAAGCCTGTAGTTGCATTCGTCACCGCCCCAGATAGTTCTCGATCACCTTCGGATCGGAGCTTACGAAATCGATTGAGCCCTCCGCCAGCACGGAGCCTTCGGCAAGGCATGTCACCTTGACGCCGAGATCGCGGATGAAGCCCATATCATGTTCAACGACAACGACCGAACGGGTCTTGGCGATGTCCTGGAGCAGGATCGCCGTTTCCGCCGTTTCCGCATCCGTCATGCCGGCCACCGGTTCGTCGACGAGCAGCAGCTTCGGCTCCTGCGCGAGCAGCATGCCGATCTCCAACCACTGTTTCTGCCCGTGCGAAAGATTGGCTGCCAGTTCGTCGCGGCGGTGCGTCAGCCGCACCGTTTCGAGGATTCCCTCGATGCACGCCTTATCCTCATCTGCAAGCCGGTAGAACAGCGTCGAAAAGACGGAGCGCCGGCGGTTCAGCGCCAGCTCCAGATTGTCCCAGACCGTGTGGCTTTCGAAGACCGTCGGCTTCTGAAATTTGCGGCCAATGCCGAGCTGGGCGATATCTGCTTCGTCCTTCTTGGTGAGATCGATCGTGCCGTTGAAAAACACCTGGCCCTCGTCGGGCCTTGTCTTGCCGGTGATGATATCCATCATCGTCGTCTTGCCGGCGCCGTTCGGGCCGATGATGGCGCGAAGCTCGCCCGGTTCGATGACGATCGACAGCGAATTCAGCGCCTTGAATCCATCGAAGGAAACGGAGACGCCGCTGAGATAGAGCACGCTGGTGGGTTTGACGTCAGGGATCATAGCCTTCACTCCGCTGCCTGGATTTTCGGCTCGGCGCCGTCTTCCTGCGCCGCCGGCGGCGCAGCCTCGGTAGTGCTCTGCCGCTTGGCGAAAGAGTGCGAGATCGTGCCGACGACGCCCCTTGGCAGGAACAGCGTGACGGCGACGAAGAGACCGCCGAGGGCAAACAGCCAGAACTCCGGAAAGAGGCCGGTGAAGATCGTCTTCCCGCCGTTGACGAGGATCGCCCCGATGATGGGCCCGATGAGCGTCCCTCGCCCCCCGACCGCCGTCCAGATGACGACTTCGATCGAGTTGGCAGGCGCGAATTCACCGGGATTGATGATGCCGACCTGCGGCACGTAGAGCGCCCCGGCAATGCCCGCCATCATGGCCGAGACGACGAAGGTGAAGAGCTTGAAATGCTCGACCCGGTAACCGAGGAAGCGTGTGCGGCCTTCGGCATCGCGCACGCCGACGAGCACCTTGCCGAATTTCGACCGCACGATTGCCGAGGCGATCGTCAGCGACAGGGCCACGAAGATCGCGGTCGCGGCAAAAAGGCTCGCGCGCGTGCCGTCAGCCTGGATGTTGAAACCGAGAATATCCTTGAAGTCGGTCATGCCGTTATTGCCGCCGAAGCCCATGTCGTTGCGGAAGAAGGCCAGCAACAGCGCATAGGTCATCGCCTGGGTGATGATCGAGAGGTAAACGCCGTTGACGCGCGAGCGGAAGGCGAACCAGCCGAATACGAAGGCGAGCAGGCCCGGCACGGCGAGCACCATCAGCGCCGCAAACCAGAACTGGTCGAAACCGTACCAGAACCAGGGCAGTTCCTTCCAGTTCAGGAACACCATGAAATCGGGCAGAACAGGGTCGCCGTAGACGCCGCGCGAGCCTATCTGGCGCATCAGATACATGCCCATCGCATAACCGCCGAGCGCGAAGAAGGCGCCGTGGCCGAGCGAGAGGATGCCGCAGAAACCCCAGACGAGATCGAGCGCCAGCGCCAGCAGCGCATAGGTCAGATACTTGCCGAACAGCGCCATGATGTAGGTCGGGATGTGCAGCGGGTGGCTCGGGCTGGTCGCAAGGTTCAAGATCGGCACGAGGATGGCGATCGCCAGCAGCAGCGCCACGGCGACCGAAATCCTGCGATCGAGAGACCGGAGAAGGAAAGCCGTTATCATGCTTCCACCGCCCTTCCTTTGAGTGCGAAGAGCCCGCGCGGACGCTTCTGGATGAAAAGAATGATGAGGACGAGCACCAGGATCTTCCCGAGCACGGCGCCGGCGAAGGGCTCAAGGAACTTGTTGACGACGCCGAGCGAGAGCGCGCCGACCAGCGTGCCCCAGAGGTTGCCGACGCCGCCGAAGACGACCACCATGAAGCTGTCGATGATGTAATTCTGGCCAAGGTTCGGCGAGACGTTGTCGATCTGCGAGAGCGCCACACCGGCCATGCCGGCAATGCCCGAGCCGAGCGCGAAAGTGAAAGCGTCCACCCAGCCGGTGCGGATACCCATGGAGGAGGCCATGCGCCGGTTCTGGGTGACTGCCCGCATCTGCAGGCCGAAGGCTGAGCGCTTGAGCAGCATCAGCAGCGTCAGGAAGACGGCCAGCGAGAAGACGATGATCCAGAGCCGGTTCCAGGTGATGACGAGCCCTCCGAGATCGAAGGCGCCCGACATCCAGCTCGGATTGCGGACCTCGCGATTGGTCGGGCCGAAATAGCTGCGGATCGCCTGCTGCAGGATCAGCGAAACGCCCCAGGTGGCGAGCAGCGTTTCCAGCGGCCGGCCGTAGAGATAGCGGATCACCGAACGTTCGATCACGAGGCCGACGAGGCCGGTGAAGAGGAAGGCTGCCGGCACTGCGAAGGCCAGCGAATAATCGTCGAGCGAGGGAAAGGACGAGGCGATCGTTTCCTGCACCACATAGGTCGTATAGGCGCCGATCATCACCATCTCGCCATGCGCCATGTTGATGACGCCCATAACGCCGAAGGTAATGGCAAGGCCGATCGCTGCAAGCAGCAGAACCGAGCCGAGCGACAGGCCGTACCAGACGTTCTGGACAATGTCCCAAAGCGCCAGGCTGCGGTTGATCGAATTGATTTCAGCCTCGATAGCGGGTCTCAGGTCGTCAGGCGCGGTCGCCCTAGCCATCGTCAAAATCATCAGCGCATTGCGGCCGCCGCGGGCGGCGATCGTATCGATTGCCGCCTTCTTGTCCTCGATGGCTGAGTCGCTCTTCAACATCATTACGGCGCGCGCCGCTTCCATCGTGCTCCTGATCTCGCCGTCCTTTTCGGCCGAAAGAGCCGAACTCAGCAGATCGAGATTAGCGGGATCGGCATCCTTGAGCATACCTTCGGCGGCTGCGAGCCGCGCCGAACGATCCGGGCTCAGCAGCGTCAGCTGGCTCATCATTGTGGTGATGGTGGTGCGCAGTGCATTGTTGATCTTGACCTTCGACATCGCGTCGGGATCGACATCGGCGACCGTCTCGCCGGTGATCGGATCGGAATAGGTCGGCTCGTCCTCCGTACCGCCCTGCACCAGAACGGGGCCGCCTTCGGAGTTCACGTAGAGTTGGCCGTCGCTCAGCTGCTGCAGAATTTGGCTGACGTGCGAATTTCCGGAGGCGACAAGCGCCCGGATGGCTGCATCACGCTCGGGAAAGCCGCCGGCGCCGAGCGCGTCGACGAGGATGTGCACGTCGTCCGCGGCCCGAAGCCCAGTCGCCAGTCCGGAAAGCATCAGGCAAAAAGTCAAAAGGAAAATCTTCATGGCGCGAAACATCGCTCTCTCGCCTCGATGGTCATCGGCCTTGCGGCGCAGCGGTAGGACGGAGCTTCCGCCCGGATGAAGTCCGGGCGGAAGTCTTCAGTCTGTTGACGGATCGGGTGCGTCAGGAGCCCTTGCCGCCGCACTTGCCGGTCGCGACGTTGAAGTTGCCGCAGGAGAGAGGCTTGCGCCAATCGGAGATCAGGTCCTTGGAGTCGGGCAGATAGTCAGACCACTCGTCGCCGACGACGGCAGGCGTCTGCTGCACGATTTCGAACTGGCCGTCGGCCTGAATTTCGCCGATCAGCACCGGCTTGGTGATGTGGTGGTTCGGCATGACGGTGGCATAGCCGCCGGAGAGGTTCGGAACGGTGACGCCGATGATGTTGTCGAGAACGGCGTCGGTATTGGTGGTGCCGGCGGCCTGAACGGCCTTCACCCAGGCATTGAAGCCGATATACGCGGCTTCCATCGGGTCGTTGGTCACGCGCTTGTCGTTCTTGGTGAACGCATGCCATTCCTTGATGAATTTCTTGTTGGCCGGGCTTTCCACCGACTCGAAGTAGTTCCAGGCGGCGAGATGGCCGACGAGCGGCTTCGTGTCGAGACCGGCAAGCTCTTCTTCGCCGACCGAGAAGGCGACAACCGGAATATCGGTTGCCTTGATGCCCTGGTTGCCGAGTTCCTTGTAGAAGGGCACGTTGGCATCGCCATTGATCGTGGAGACGACGGCGGTCTTCTTGCCGGCAGAACCGAACTCCTTGATCTTAGCGACTTCGGTCTGCCAATCGGAGAAGCCGAACGGCGTGTAGTTGACGAGAATGTCTTCCTTCGGGATGCCCTTGGATTCGAGATAGGCTGCCAGAATCTTGTTGGTTGTACGCGGATAGACGTAGTCGGTGCCTTCGAGCACGAAACGCTTCACGCCCTCGGTCTTCATCAGGTAGTCGACCGCCGGAATCGCCTGCTGGTTCGGCGCAGCACCGGTATAGAAGATGTTGCGCGAGGATTCTTCGCCCTCATACTGCACGGGGTAGAAAAGCAGCGAGTTCAGCTCTTCGAAAACCGGCAGGACGGATTTGCGCGAGGACGACGTCCAGCAGCCAAAGACGGCGGCGACCTTGTCCTTTTCGATCAGCTCGCGTGCCTTTTCAGCAAAGAGCGGCCAGTCGGAAGCCGGGTCGACGACGACGGCCTCGAGCTTCTTGCCGAGAAGACCGCCCTTCTTGTTCTGCTCGTCGATGAGCATCAGCATGGCGTCTTTCAGCGTGGTTTCGGAAATCGCCATCGTGCCGGAAAGCGAATGCAGCACGCCGACCTTAATCGTATCATCGGCCGCAGCCGCACCGCTGAAGGCAGCCGACGCCGCCATGACGGCGCCGATCGCGGCACTCGTAATCGTGGATTTGAGATTCATATGGTTGATCCCCTCTCTTGTTCCGCAACAGGCCGGAAACGGAGTTAACTGTTGCCGAGGGGACTATCGGGCGCTGCAGCGCAAAAACACATACGCAAAATGACGTAGGCGCAGGGGTCGAATGCGCAGGCCGGGAAAGCACGGGCATCCCCACCAGAGGGGATGCCCTGTCGGTTCGATATTAGTCGTCGATCGTCAGGGTGACTGAAGTCGAGCCATAGGATAGCGTCGCCCTGTGGCCGGAGATGGTGAATTTGCCGAAGGTGCCGGTAATGGCGGCAGCCTTCAGGATTTCGATCTTCGTTCCTGGGGCCGGCGCAAAACCATGAGCAAGCGCCACGTCAAGATCGCCGGCGAGCGTCGCCTTGCCTGCAACGACCAGCGTGCCGGCGCCATTTGCGCCGAGCGTCGGCTTCGCCGTCGCACTGGCGAGCTGCTGATAGTCGCCGCCCACGACCAGGGGCTTGTCGGCCGTCACGATGAGCGAACCGCCATTCACCGTGAGCCCGCCGGCGCCGAGGGCCAAGGGAGAGCCGGCTACCAGCACGCCCTCTTCCAGCACGGTGCCGCCGGCATAGCTGTTGGCTCCGGAAAGACCGAGAATGCCGCTACCGCGCTTCACCAGCTTACCCTTGCCGCCGATGTCGTTGCGCCAGGTGTCGATCGCATTGAAGCCGCCCTTTGCCGCATCCATCGTCACGGTCACATCTTGGTCGAAAGCGCCATAGCCATCAGCGGCGGCAAACAGATTAAGGCGGCCGTAGCCTTCCGCGTCGTCGAGAAGCGGATAGCCCGAGGCGATTTCCGTTGTGCGAAGCACCTCGCGGCGCTGCTCGCCGTCGAGATAGGGCAGACGGGTCTCGAGAAGCGCTTCGGCGCCCTGCGGCACGCGAGCTGGCTGGTCGGTCGCATGGATCGTCGGCAGCCCATAGCTCAGTCGCTGCAGCACGTAGGCGCGATTGGCGTCATGATCGGCGAAACGGTCCGCCGGAAGCGGCGCCGCATGGGCGGCGACTTCGAGCGCACCCGCATCAGCAACACCCGACTTGGCGATCAGCCATGACTGCGCCTGGGCGTAGGCAGCGCTCTTCAGCGCTGCATTGTCGGACTTGTTCAGGTTATAGACGACCGTGGCGGTGCCGAGCATGCGGCCGCCCATCACGTCGAGGGGGGAGTGCATGCCGGCAAGGATGCGGTCTTCACCCATTTCGCTGGCGCGCGCGATCATTTCGTGGAATCGCTGCGGCACCAGATAGGCCATGGCAAGCGCATCCCGCCAGGCTTCCGCCGTATGTCCGCTGGGGAAGCCACCGTCCTCGACCGGCTTGCTGCTTTTGGCGGGCTCGAGCGCCGGGACGACCGAGACGTCCGGGCTCCAGCGATAGGGACGGGCATATTTGAAATAGCGCTTGGCGGGCTCCGTCGAGCCATCGCCGCTTGCGGCGTTGATGAAGTCGATGGCGAGGCCCATGTCCGGATTGGCATCGGTCTTGTTTTCCGTATCTGCTTTGCTGCCGGCACCGCGATTGTTACCCTTGTCGTCATATTTGACCGTCGTCGCGTCGGCCGCGACCTCAGTGATCGTGGTGATCTGCTTGGAACCGGCCTTCCAGGCATCCGTCAGCGGACCGAGACCATCGACGATGCTGGCATTCTTGCCGCGCCGGTCGTCGAGATAGGCGGCAACCGCCTGCTCGGCGGTCCGCGCCCGCGTCGCCTTGACGACATAGGCGATGTTCGCATCATGGACGAGCTTGTTGACTATCTGGCCGTCGGTCTTGCTGAAGGGGATGCCGTCCCAATCCGTCTTGGCCACTGCAGGACAATTGTCCTTGGCTGCGGCTTCCACAGCGGCATCGACGAAAGGCGTGCGTGGGGTCCAGATTTCGAGGAAGCCGGAGAGAAGATGGACGGCAGCATTGGTGTCCACCGTCGAGAAGCAGGCGTCCCCGCGCTTATTGGTGTTTCCTGTTTCAGCATAAGGCGCTTTCGCGGCCGTCTGCTGCTCGGCGGCGGCAAGCGATGGCACGATCGAAATGAGGCAGACAAGAGCGGTGCTCAGGCGGCAAAATTTTGAAACAGACATGAGTGTACCCGAAATGATTGAACGAACGGCAGGAGGGTTAGAGCGCTTATGTGACAGCGCCGTTTCAAAAATATTACTGTTCTGCGAATCCGCCAGTGCTCCGCCTCTTGCCTTTCCTGTTGATCCCGCCAAAACTGCTGTGGAAACATGAGCCCAACGAGAGTGCCGGAAAGAAGGCATGACAGCGCGCCAACGCATCATTCCGGTGAGACGCGAATATAATCGCTGGGTCGCCAATCAGACGCTGGAAGATTACGCGCTGCGGTTCACCGCAAAGAGCGCCCGCCATTTTTCCTCCGAACGCATTTCGCAGACGGCGATCGGCGCGATTTCTTTCTTGGCGCTCGAAGCGATCGGCGCCGCGATCACCCTCTCCTACGGCACCACCAACGCCTTCTACGCCATCATCGTCGCCTCGATCGCCATGCTGGCGATCGGTCTGCCGATCAGCCGATACGCCATCCGCCACGGCGTCGACATCGATCTTCTGACGCGCGGCGCCGGCTTCGGCTACATCGGCTCGACCATCACCTCGCTGATCTATGCGGGCTTCACCTTCATGCTGTTTGCGATCGAGGCCTCGATCATGTCCGGGGCGCTCGAGCTCACCCTCGGCATTCCGCTTTGGATCGGCTATATCATCAGCGCCGTCATGGTGATCCCGCTGGTGACACACGGCGTGCGGCTGATCAGCAAGTTCCAGCTGATGACCCAGCCTTTCTGGATCGTGCTGAACATCCTGCCCTTCATCTTCATTGCCATCATGGACTGGGGAAAGTTCGACCTTTGGCGTGCCTTCGCCGGCATCCGGCATGCCTCCGGTCCTCCCGGCACCGTCGCACGCTTCGATCTGGTTGAGTTCGGCGCCGCCTCCGCCGTCATCCTGGCGCTGATGTCGCAGATCGGCGAACAGGCCGATTTCCTGCGCTTCCTGCCGCCGGTCTCGCAGCGCAAGTGGCGCCATCGCCTCGCCGTCTTCCTCGCCGGTCCCGGTTGGGTCATCATCGGCGCACCGAAGCTGCTTGCCGGCTCGTTCCTCGTCGTGCTGACCCTCGCCTCGGGCGTGCCTCTCGACCGTGCCGCCGATCCGGCGCAGATGTATCTGACCGCCTTCGGTTACATGGTGCCCTGGCATAACGCCGCACTGCTGCTGATGGCCGCCTTCGTCGTCGTTTCGCAGCTCAAGATCAACGTGATGAACGCCTATGCCGGCTCGCTGGCCTGGTCGAATTTCTTCTCACGGCTGACCCACAGCCATCCCGGCCGCGTCATCTGGCTTGTCTTCAATGTCGCGATCGCCCTGCTCCTAATGGAGCTCGGTATCTACCGGCTGCTGGAAGAGACGCTCGGCATCTTCTCGATCATCGCCATGGCCTGGCTCTGCACGATCTCGGCCGATCTCTTCATCAACAAGCCGCTGGGACTTGCCCCTCCCGGCATCGAGTTCAAGCGGGCCCATCTCTACGACATCAACCCGGTCGGCCTCGGCGCCATGACGCTGTCGGCGACGATATCGCTGGTCGCCCATTTCGGCACCTTCGGCGAGACAGCCGCTTCGCTCGCCCCCTATATCACCCTCGTCATAGCCCTTATCGCCACGCCGGCGCTCGCCTGGGCGACAAAGGGAAAATTCTACCTTGCCCGCAAGCCTCGCCAGAGCTGGAAGAACCAGACGAACATCACCTGTTCCGTCTGTGAGCACCCATTCGAGCCGGAGGATATGGCCTGGTGCCCGGCCTACGCCGCACCGATCTGCTCGCTCTGCTGTTCGCTCGACAGCCGCTGCCACGACATGTGCAAGCCGGCCGCGCATTTCAACGCCCAGGTCGGCACCGTCGCGAGGACGCTGCTGCCGGAGAGTATTCTGGGCAAGCTGACGACGCGCCTCGGCCGTTACGCCATCGCCGTTGCGCTGGCGCTGACCGCCATCGGCGCGATCCTGGCGATGATCGCCCATCAGGTTGCCTCCGCCTCGCCGGAAACGGCAGAGGTTGTCGATCGCACCATTCTGATCGTCTTCTTCGTCTTCTCGGTGATATCAGGCGTCGTCTGCTGGTTCTATGTGCTCGCCCATGACAGTCGCGTCGTCGCCGAGGAGGAATCCTCGCGCCAGAACACGCTGCTGCTCAGGGAAATCGCCGCCCACAAGAAAACCGATGCGGCCCTGCAGAACGCTAAGGAGACGGCCGAGGCTGCCAACCGCGCCAAGAGCCGCTATGTCGTCGGCCTCAGCCACGAACTGCGCACGCCGCTGAATGCCGTGCTCGGCTATGCCCAGATCCTCGAACGCGACGAAACGATCCCCGCGCCGCGCCAATCCTCGATCAAGGTGATCCGCCGCAGCGCCGAACATCTCTCGGGGCTGATCGACGGCCTGCTCGATATTTCCAAGATCGAGGCCGGCCGCCTGCAGGTCTATTCGAACGAGATCAACATCCAGGACTTCCTCGACCAGATCATCGAGCTGTTTCGCCCGCAGGCACAGGCAAAGGGACTTGCCTTCATCCATGAGCGGTCGCCGGCCCTGCCGCAATTCGTCCGCACCGATGAAAAGCGCCTGCGCCAGATTCTCGTCAACCTGCTCTCCAATGCCATCAAGTTCACCGACGAAGGCAGCGTCACCTTCGATGTCGCCTATCGCAGTCAGGTCGCGACCTTCACCGTCACCGATACCGGCCGCGGCATCGCCGAGAAGGACCTGACGCGTATCTACGAACCTTTCCAGCGGGGCGAGGCAGACAGCGTGCGGCCGATGCCGGGCCTCGGCCTCGGCCTCACCATCACCCGGCTTCTGACCAACACGCTTGGCGGCGAGATTGCGGTCTCGAGCGTCAAGGACGAAGGCTCGGCATTCCGTGTGCGGCTGATGCTGTCCGCCGTCATGCGCGCCGCCGCGCCGCCGCAGGAAAAACGCATCGTCAGTTACGACGGTCCACGCCGCACCATCGTCGTCGTCGACGACAATGAGGATCACCGCGAGATGATGCGCGAAATCCTGGCGCCGCTCGATTTCATCGTGCTAACGGGCGGCAGGCGGCGCCGAATGCCTGACACTGATCGACGGCATCCTGCCGGATCTCTTCCTCGTCGATATACTGATGCCCGGCATGAGCGGCTGGCAGCTCGTCTCGCGTCTGCGTGAGGCTGGCCAGACGGCACCGGTGCTGATGCTTTCGGCCAATATCGGCGATGCAACGGTTCTGAGTGACAGCGACGACAGCCACAATGATGCGATCGGCAAACCAGTCGACATCCGCCAGCTGCGCGACAAGCTCGCTTTGCATCTCGGCCTGAACTGGATCTATGCCGATGACGCGCCCGCCGCTCCTGCAAAGACCGAGGCGCAGCTGCTAAGCCCGGGTGCAGCCAATGTGCAGGAATTGCTGCGGCTCGGCGAGATCGGCTACATCAGGGGCATCGAAGCCAAGCTTTCGGACCTTGCCAAAGTGGAGGCAAATCGGCCATTCACGGAGGCTCTTCGACCCTATGTGGCCGCCTTCGATCTGACCGGCTTCATGACCTTCCTGCACGACTTCGACGAAAAGGTGGAATCCATTGGCTGAGCCGGCCCTCCCTCGCGACATCGTTCTGCTGGTCGACGACTCGCCGGAAGCGCTGGGTTTCCTGACAGATGCGCTCGAACAGTCCGGCTTCTCCGTTCTCATCGCCACCTCTGGCCCGGCAGCACTCGGCATCGTCGAGCGGATCACGCCTGATCTCATCCTGCTCGACGCCGTGATGCCCGTGATGGACGGCTTCGAGACCTGCCGCAGGCTGAAGGCAAATGTCACTGTGGCCCAGGTGCCGGTTATCTTCATGACTGGCCTGACGGAGACCGAGCATGTCGTGCACGCGCTGGAGTCCGGCGGCGTCGATTACCTCACCAAACCGATCAACATCGACGAACTGCGCGCCCGCATCCGCGTTCATCTGCGCAATGCCCGCTCGGCCCGGAGCGCCCGCGTCGCGCTGGACGCTGCCGGCCGTCATCTGCTGGCGGTCAAGGGCGACGGTGCGATCCACTGGTCGACGCCGCAGGCGACCCGGCTGGTCAATGCCGCCATGGGCAGTGACGATGGCATGGAGATCGTCGTTCGTCATATCGCCGGCTGGATGCGCGACCGCACGACAGCAGGGCGCGACGGCATCATCTCAATCACCCATGCCGGCCAGGCGGCGCTGCAGCTTGCCTTCCTCGGTTCGATCGGCCCGGATGAATATCTCTTCCGCCTCACCGCCGCCAGCCAGCGTAGCGACGACGAGATGCTGCGCCAGCGTTTTGCGCTCACCCAACGAGAATCCGAAGTGCTGCTCTGGATCGCCAAGGGCAAGGCCAACCGTGACATCGGCGAAATACTGGGTTTGTCGGCGCGCACCGTGAACAAACACCTCGAACAGATCTACGTGAAACTCGGCGTCGAAAACCGGGCGTCGGCGGCCGTGAAGGCAACGCATGTTCTGCATGAGATATGAGGGATATTGAAACGGGGCGCCACCGGCACGATGTCGGCTGCAAGCTTTCGAACAACCCGGTCCGGCACGTCCCTCGCCTCGAGAAGGCGCACCACCATTGAGATGTCCCGAAAAAGAAAGAAGCCCGGCCGGAACCGGGCTTCGATCAGATCATGTTACCGACAGGCAAGCGAAGCTTACATGCCCTGCGGGACATAGGTGTACTTGCCGTCCGCGCCCTTCTTCCATTCGTACATGATGTAGCCAGGAATCTTCGGGTCGCCCTTTTCGTCGAACGAAATGTCGCCGAGAACCGTCGGGAACGGACCCTTTTCCTTCATGGCCGTGGCAACGGCTTCAGGATCCACCGAACCGGCAGCCTTGGCGGCACCGGCAATCGCCTGCATCGCAGCGTAGGAATAGAGCGTATAGGCTTCCGGGTTGAAACCGGCGGCCTTGAACTTTTCGACCAGCTCCTTGTTCGCCGGGTTCAGCGTCGGATCGGGGCCGAAGGTGTTGAGCGTACCGGCGACAGCGTCCCCAGCGATCGAGGCCAGTTCGTTCGAAACGATACCGTCACCGGAAACCAGCGTTGCCTTCAGGCCCTGGTCTGCGGCCTGACGGATGATGAGACCGGCTTCCGTGTGCAGACCGCCCCAATAGATGATCGAGACGCCGGCTTCCTTCATCTTGGCGATGAGGGCCGAGAAGTCCTTGTCGCCGACGTTGATGCCTTCGTACATGACTTCTGTCAGGCCGGCGGCATTCATCGCCTTCTTGGTTTCGTCTGCAAGACCCTGACCGTAGGGGGTCTTGTCGTGCACGACGGCGATCTTGTCGTCCTTGAAGTGGTCGGCGAGATACTTGCCGGCGATGGCGCCCTGCTGGTCGTCACGGCCGCAGGTGCGGAACGTGTTCCAGAGGCCCCGTTCCGTGAACTTCGGGTTCGTGGCGGCCGGGGTAATTTCGAGGATGCCGTTTTCGGCATAGACTTCTGAAGCCGGGATCGAAACGCCCGAGTTGAAGTGGCCGATGACGAACTTGACGCCGTCGGCAACGAATTTATTGGCGACCGAAATGCCCTGCTTCGGGTCGGAAACGTCGTCGCCGAGCTCGATCTTGATCTGCTCGCCATTGATGCCGCCAGCAGCGTTGATGTCGGCGGCTGCCTGCTCGGCACCCTTCTGAAGCTGAGCGCCGAAAGCGGCGTTCGGGCCGGTCAGCGGGCCAGCGACAGCGATGAGGACGTCGGCCCAAGCGTTGCCGCTGAAGGCGACCATCGCCGTCAGAGCCACTGCCGACAGAAGAGACTTCTTCATATTGTTACTCCCAATTTTTGGGCGGGTTCCGGTCCAAGGCCCGGCGCATTACCCACCATTGACTGCGCCAGGAAAGCTGTTCCACTCTGAAGGCAATTCATGCCTAGTTTCAACGGACTGTCAATGTTTGTCCTTCCACGAAAACGCGGAAGTTTTTTCGTACAGCCAGTAATAGTTGTTGACCATCTGATTGGTACGGCGAAAGCGGAAGCCGGCCGTCGAGAAGACCAGCAAGGTCACGAAGTCGATGCCATAATAGAACGCGCTGAGCATCGGCCCATTGAACAGGGCGTGGTGTAGAAACTGCATCGCCCAGGCAAGGAGGAAGGTATAGACCACGGCGAGCGGATAATTGTTCCAGCCGTCCGCAACCGCCTTGCCGGCTCGCCAAGCCGTCCAGAAGCCAATCAGTACGACGAGGGCGCGAATGACAACTCGGACGCCGTCATCGCTTTCGAAGAAAAGTCCCTGCATATCAAACTCCTCCTTCGACCTAATGTCTTCCGCCTTCGAGATAGGCGGCGCGGACTTCCGGATTGGCGAGCAGTTCCTTGCCGGAGCCACTCATCGTCACCTTGCCGTTCACCATTACGTAAGCGCGGTGCGAGAGTCTCAGGGCCGCGAATGCGTTCTGCTCGACGAGGAACACCGTGAGGCCTTCCTGCTCATTGAGCTTTCGGATTGCTTCGAAAATCCCCTTAACGATCAGCGGGGCAAGGCCGAGCGAAGGTTCGTCGAGCAGCAGCAGCTTCGGGCGCGCCATCAGCGCGCGACCGATCGACAGCATCTGTTGCTCGCCGCCCGAAAGCGTGCCGCCGCGCTGGGCGTGACGTTCCTTGAGACGCGGGAAGAGCGTGAAGATCTTCTCGACGTCCTCGGCGAAATATTTGAGATTGTCGAGACCTGCGCCCATCTGGAGGTTTTCCATGACCGTCATGCGCGGGAAGATGCGACGCCCTTCCGGCGACTGCGCGATGCGCAGGCGCGCGATTTCATGGGTCGGCATACGGGTGATCTCGCGACCCTCGAAGACGATCGAGCCCTTACGGGGCTGGGGGCTGCCGCAGATCGTCATCATCAGCGTCGACTTGCCGGCGCCATTGGCGCCGATCAGACTGACGATCTCGCCCTTGTTGACCTCGACATCGATGCCGGCCAGCGCGCGGATATTGCCGTAGTAGGTTTCGACGCCGTTCACCTGAAGGAGCGGTTGACCCATTATGACTGCATCGCCCATCAGTTTGCGCCTCCTTCGAGCTGCTCGACGGTTGCGATCACCTCTTCCACTTCTTCATCCTCGACGCCGAGATAGGCCGCAATGACCTTCGGATCGTGCTTCACGTGATCCGGCGTGCCATCGGAAATCTTCTGGCCATATTCGAGGACGACGACGTGATCGGAGATTTCCATAACCACAGACATGTCATGCTCGATGAGGAGAATGGAGGTTCCGGTATCGGCGCGAATGCCCTGCAAAAGCTCGTTCAGTTTAGCAGATTCGCGCGGGTTGAGGCCTGCGGCCGGTTCGTCCAGGCAAAGCAATTCCGGGCCTGTGCACATTGCACGCGCGATCTCGAGACGGCGCTGGGCGCCATAAGGCAGATCGCCTGCCGGATCGTCGGCACGCTCGATCAGATCGGCCTTTTCAAGCCAATGACGCGCCAACTCGACGGCTGCTGCGGCTTCTCGCCGATAAGGGCCGATGCCGATGAGACCGAGAATGGTATAACCCGACGCCTGCATCAGCTTGTTGTGCTGGGCAACGAGCAGATTTTCAAGAACGGTCAGGCCGGAAAACAGCCGGATGTTCTGGAAGGTGCGCGCCACCTTGGCTTCCTTGGTGATGCGAAAGTCCGGCAGACGCTCCAGCAGGTACTGCTTGCCGCTTCTCTGATTAAGCGTGATCATCCCCATCGTCGGCTTATAGAAGCCGGTGATGCAGTTGAAGACTGTGGTCTTGCCGGCGCCGTTCGGACCGATCAACGCGGTGATGTCGCCGCGCTTGGCCTCGAAGGAGAAGTCGTTGATGGCCATCAGGCCGCCGAACTTCATTGACAGGTGCTCGACCCTGAGAAGCGTGTCGCTCGACATCGTATTGGTGACGGGGCTCATCAACCGTGGCCCTCCTTGGTGAAGCTTCCGGATACGGCCTTGCGTGTCTTGAGGAAGGCGGTTGGTTCACGCGATCCGACAAAACCGCGCGGTTTGAACAGCATGACGACCACCATTGCGAGACCGAAGAGCAGCATGCGGTAGAGTTCCGGCGTGAAGTCGGGCCCGAAGACTGCTTTCAGAAAATCCATTTCGCGCAACGCTTCGGTACCGCCCACCATGACGATCGCGGCGATCGCAATGCCGGTCAGTGAACCCATGCCGCCGAGAACGACGATGGCGAGAACGACGGCCGATTCCAGGAAGATGAAGGATTCGGGCGAGACGAAGCCCTGGCGAGCGGCGAAGAACGAGCCCGCGAAGCCACCGAACATGGCTCCCGTCGCGAACGCCGTCAGCTTGGTCGTCACCGTGTTGATGCCGAGCGAACGGCAAGCTATCTCGTCTTCACGCAGTGCTTCCCAGGCACGCCCGATCGGCATGCGCCGCAGGCGGATGGTGACGTAGGCCGTCAGCATGCACAGCGCCAGGATCAGGTAGAAGAGGAAAATCTTGTAGTAGGCGGAAGACATCGACAGGTGAAAGAGCTTGGCAAAGCCGCCGGCCGTCGCATCAAATGGAATGCCGAAGAGCGTCGCCTTCGGAATGCTTGAGATGCCGAAGGTTCCTCTGGTCACGTCGGTCCAGTTGATCAGGACGAGGCGGATGATCTCACCGAAGGCGAGCGTGACGATGGCGAGATAGTCGCCGCGCAGACGCAGCACCGGGAAGCCGAGAATGAGGCCCCAGAGCGCTGCGAGGATACCGGAAAGCGGCAGCAGCACCCAGAAGGACAGGCCGAAATAGCTGGACAGCAGGGCGTAGGAATAGGCGCCAACCGCATAGAAGGCGACATAGCCGAGATCAAGAAGGCCCGCGAGGCCGACGACAATGTTCAGCCCCCAAGCGAGCATCACGTAGATCAGGATCTGGATGCCGAAATTGTCGACCCATTTCAGGGAGCCCTGAGCGCCGACGAGCGCCACGATCACCATGGGATAAAGCAGCAACGCAATCAATGCGATCTTCAGGAAATGCCGATGGAAGAAGCTCTTTTCAGTCGAGATGTCGAGATCGCCTTCCCGCGCCTTGCGGAGTTTTCGGCGGTCGATATTCGGCTTGATGAAAACGACCATCGCGAAACGACCGATCGCGGCAATAGCGACAAAGATCGCCAGCAGTCCCCACCGCTGGACGATGATCAGCTCGTTGTTGATGTTCTGATCGGTTTTCAGGCCGACATAGAGAACGAACATGCCGAGGGAGAGAACGGCGGCGAAAAGGGCTTCGATAAGACCTTTGCGGACAAGTCCGGCATCGGGCTTGCCTGCAGAATTCTCGATGTTTGCCATGACGTTATACCTTCTCGACTTCCGGCCGTCCGAGGATGCCCGTCGGCTTGAAGATCAGCACGAAAGCGAGGATGGCGAAGGTCGCCACATCCTTATACGCGATGGTGAAATAGGCTGACCACAGCGACTCGATCAGGCCGATCATCAGCCCGCCGAGAACGGCGCCCGGCAACGAGCCGATGCCGCCGAGAACGGCTGCGGTAAATGCCTTCACACCCGGCGTGAAACCATCGGCGAACGAAGCGACGCCATAATACATCAGATACATCGTCCCGGCGACGGCGGCCAGCGCCGCCCCCATGACGAAAGTGATCGAGATCGTCTGGTCGACATTGACCCCGAGCAGCGCCGCCATCTTGCGATCCTGCTCCGTGGCGCGCTGCGCGCGGCCAAGCGCGGTATGATTGACGATATACCAGAAGACCGTCAGCAGCACCACCGTGATCAGGATGATGATGATCTGCTTCAGCGACACCGAGATGTTGCCGAACTGGTAAACCGAGCTCACCATCGGCGGGATCGGCTTGTTGCGCGGCCCCTGCGTCACCTGAATGAAGTTGGACAGCACGATCGACATGCCAATCGCGGTGATCAACGGCGCCAGGCGGAATGAACCGCGCAAAGGACGGTATGCGACACGCTCGATCGTCCAATTCCACAAACTCGTCATCAACATCGCGACGACAAGCATCGCCAGCAGCAAAATTGCCACGGGGAGACCTGCGAAGATGGATGTGAGGACGAGGAAGACGATAAGAGCGGCGAAACCACCGAGCATGAAAATGTCGCCATGGGCGAAGTTGATCATGCCGATAATACCATAAACCATCGTATAGCCGATAGCCACGAGGCCATAGATGGATCCGAGCGTCAGCCCATTGAAGAGCTGCTGGACGAAATACTCCATATGTCGTTTTCCCCTGGATGCGAGCCGAAGATGCTGCATCTCTTTTTGGTTATTCGGTTCCCCGTTTAAGGAACCTCATAGGCCGCATGCATAGCGGTTTCGTTGAAAATGTGAAGACAAAAAGGGTTTACTCCAGCAGAATCTTGTTCGAACAGGCCTAAATGGCGCATTTTGAACCAAAATCCACAGAAAATGGGCAAAGACAGAGCCATTTTTAGCCAAAACCTGCTGCCGTCTTAACCATCCGGCAAGAGCGCCTTCGATTTGCTGCGTCGCTTCCCGCGTAAGCTATTCCACAAGGCTGGAAGAAAGCGCAATTTCAACCCTTGAGCCCGTAGTTTTTGCGAATGGTATTTCACAGGTAAATGCCGCCATCCTCGCCTGACAGCTGCGGAAACTCATGGTAGTATCTTCAATCTGCGTTATCGGGGGTGCGGGGCGCGCCGAGAACCACCATATCGATATCTGGTGCGACAGGGATGGTTGACGACGGGCGACAGCGAGCGCTCGTCACGCGGCGAACGGCAAAAGGACAATGCTGACGACATTTGAAAAGGCAGCGCTCGAAGCCGGTAAGGCCATCATCGCGGTTTTGCGCGAAGGCTTTCCCATTGCCATGAAGGCGGACGCAAGCCCGGTTACGGTTGCCGACGAGGAGGCCGAACGCATCATCCTCGCCCATCTCTCCAGGGATTATCCCGATATACCCATCGTGGCAGAAGAGTCGGTTGCCGCCGGAAACGTGCCCGACATCAGCGGCCGAAGCTTCTTCCTGGTCGACCCTCTCGACGGCACCCGTGAATTCGTCGACGGACGGCAGGAATTCACCGTCAACATCGCCTATATCGAGAACGGCGCCCCAGTCGCCGGCATCGTCTACGCGCCGGCCCTCGGGCTCGCCTTCTCGGGGGAGCGCAGCCGTGCCGAAAGGCTTGAGGTCACCGAGAACTTCACCATCGGGGCACGCACAGCAATTGCCGTGCGCGAGCAGTTGGACGATC
Organism: Rhizobium etli CFN 42; assembly: GCF_000092045.1. Lineage (NCBI taxonomy): Bacteria > Pseudomonadati > Pseudomonadota > Alphaproteobacteria > Hyphomicrobiales > Rhizobiaceae > Rhizobium > Rhizobium etli. The sequence continues at coordinate 3,493,590 of NC_007761.1, forward strand.
GGCTTGCACTTGCAAGCCTTCGTCACAACAGCCCGGAGACGGGAACCTTCCTCGCCGATCACGCGATCTCCAGATGCACCAATATCGGCTCCTCGCTGAAGTTCTGCCTGCTGGCCGAAGGCAAGGCCGACGTCTATCCACGCTTCACCCGCACGATGGAATGGGACACCGCGGCCGGCGACGCAGTGCTGCGCGCTGCCGGGGGATCGACGGTGACGCTCGACGGGGCGCTGCTGACCTATGGCAAGACGGGGACGGCGGCCGATTTCGACTTTGCCAATCCGAACTTCATCTCCTGGGGCGGCAGGAAACGCGTCCTCGAACCGGCGTGACCATCCGCGGGCATTCGCAAATGCCGTGACGGCGCGACCCGCTCATTATGATGTTCTGCGCCTGCCGCGCCTGAGGCGCACAAGACCCTGACAGAAACCGGAAGGGGTCGCGTGATTCCGGGCTGGGCACACCCCTCCATCCCTCACAGTTATGAACGCTGTCGATTCGGCCTTGATTTTGTCATATTCTGACACAGTTTGAGGACGGCCGAACATATCCGGCAAAAAAGTTCACGTTGGAATTCGTTAAAAATGCCGGCTGCCAAACCGCGGTCGCGTGTCGAAACAACACGAGGATAGCTCCATGGAAGCCCTCGCCAAAGGCCTAGAAACCTTGACGAAATTGCAATTATTAACGAAATATCATGAGCTTGCCTCAACTTAACGCAAGTGCGAAAGATTTATTGCGATGCGATATTTCTCTGGACACCATTACACAATTGTCGCATTTTTCCGTTTTAGTAGGGTTACCAACACCTGAGTGCAGCCCTGGTCACAGGGCAAACCATTGATCGCCTATTGCCGCCGCGCCCCTCGAAGACAACAGAGTACGATCGTTGAGCATCACGGAATTAAACAACACCATTTCGACTGATTCCTTCCGCCCGAGCCGCCAGCAGCCGAGCCTGAAGATTCAGACCCCCGTCATCCATAGCGATGCCTCCCAGGCGCCGTGGGTGGATCTCGCCCTGAAGCGGGCGTTCGACATAGTTTCATCGTTGAGCGCCCTCCTCGTCCTCGCCCCTTTCCTTCTCCTCGTCGCCCTGCTGATCAAGCTCGACAGCCCAGGACCGGTGCTGTTCAAGCAGACCCGTTGGGGTAAGAACTGCAAGGCCATCAAGGTCTACAAGTTCCGTTCCATGCGCACCGATCTCTGCGATGTCTCGGGCGTTGCCCAGACGGTGAAGAACGACCCGCGCATCACCCGCATCGGCGCTATTCTGCGCCGCACTAACATCGACGAACTGCCACAGCTGTTGAACGTGCTGTTGGGCGACATGTCGGTCGTCGGTCCCCGCTGCCATGCAATCGGCATGCGCGCCGGCGGCGTTCTCTATGAAGAGCTCGTGCCGGAATATCACCAGCGCCACGCGATGCGTCCCGGCATGACCGGTCTCGCCCAGATGCGTGGCCTGCGCGGTCCGACCGATCGTCCCGCCAAGGCGCGCGCCCGTATCGCCTGCGATCTTTATTATGTCGGGAATTTCTCGATTTGGATGGATATGCGCATCATCGCCGGAACCGTCGTATCCGAATTGACCGGCGGAAAAGGCTTCTAAGCTTTCTGTGAGAAAGGCCCGGCTGCCTCAGGGCGGCCGGTGCGGTTCTGGCGACCGCCTGCGTGCGGTTGACCATATATGGCGCATACATCGCGCTCTTTAACGACGAGAGATCGAGAATGATCGCAATCTCATCGCTGCTCCTGCGTTTCGCCGACAGCGCAGCTCTTCGATCTGGCGCCGGGTAGACGTTTCCGGCGAGCCATTTTCGATTGCTGTTGCGTGAGAGCTGATCCAGAAGCTCACGCAGCCATAGCGCATTGCCACAGAATGCTCCCGTGCCGACCTGGCTGCCCGAGTAGCGAAAATGTATTGTTTCAGGTCAGTGTCGTGCAATGCGAAGGCGAAGCCGTTCTTCGGGCCGAACACCTGGACGAGCGTGCCGCGGCGGCAATTTTCCTGATCGGAAACACCGCCCGCAATCGATCCCTCCTTACAGAAGATCGGCGGAACCGTCCGCTTCATCGCCGTCAGCGGTTTGATGCCAAAGAAAAGATCGACGTGCTCGTGAGAGCCGGCGGGATTCTGCTTCGCTCGTTCACCGGCCACTCCGGGCGTCTAAATTTGTTATCAAAGTCTTACGTTGGGCTTAGGCAATTTTTAAATGTGGCAGGCTAGAGTGGCGCTCGTGGTCTTGCGTTGTGTAGAGAGTCCAATGACCGAAATGATACGTCCCCGAGTGAAATATGTCATCGGCCCCGATGGCAGCCCCCTGACCATCGCGGACCTTCCGCCGCCCAATACACGGCGCTGGGTGATCCGCCGCAAGGCAGAGGTTGTCGCGGCTGTTCGCGGTGGCCTGTTGAGCTTGGAAGAGGCCTGCGAGCGTTACACGCTCACGGTCGAAGAGTTCCTTTCATGGCAGTCGTCGATCAACAGCCATGGCCTCGCCGGCCTGCGCACCACGCGCATCCAGCAATATCGCCACTGATCGCGCCCCATCTCGCCATTTATTTCGGGCCGGACGCATCTCCCATCAGGGAGTGAAGAAGGCCCGAAATTATTGACGAGGCGGCGTAGCACCAGAGGCCGGGCTGCGTGAAGGCATCCGCCAACCCCGTTGTCTTCGCCGCAGCAATGACGATCGCGACCAGCAGCACGTCCATCATTGACCACTTGGACAGATGCGGCACGACGCGACAATAGAACAGGCTCCCGGCCCCGCTGCCGGCAGCCGTCGCTTCCGCCGCAATTCCGATCATCTTTAGAAACGGAAGCACGATCGAGACCAGCGCGACGATCGCCGCCAGCAGCCCATCTCCGCCTTGCCAGAGCGAGACGACGATTTCGATGAGCGAAGGGGTCTGATCGAAGAAATACAGCGTCTCGAAACGGACCAGCGGCAAGATCAGGCCGAGCGCCAGGAGGAAAGGCGCGGCCACGAGAAGAGCGGGGCGGAGGATCGAAAGCGCGCTCATTGCCCCAAAACCTCGCGCCGATCCGACATTTTTCATGAACACTGCGTCTCCCTTAGGAACTGTTCCACCGGCTTGGCACGACCGCGCCACCGTGTCACCGTCGGCTGCGATAAATATCTGTGTACGAGGAAAGACGATGGATATCCGAAATGAGGAAGGCGCATCCGGCGGCCGTTATGCCGTGGACGTCGAGGGGCACGAGGCGGAGATGACCTATTCGCGCACCTCGCCGAAGCTCGTCATCATCGATCACACGGCGGTTCCCGATGCCCTGCGCGGCAAGGGTGTCGGCCAGGCATTGGCGCTGCACGCGGTGGAATCGGCTCGCGCTGGCGGTTGGAAGATCATTCCGCTCTGCCCGTTCTTCAAGGCGCAGGCGCAACGTCATCCGGAATGGCAGGATATCGTGAACTGATTCGCGACGCCTGAAGCGGTCGCCGCGTGGAGCGGCGGCGTGCGGACGCAACACGCGGGAAACACCAAAAGCCATGTATGACGGACGACATGCCCATCATACATGGCTTCTCTGTGGCGATTCCCCGGGCGCCGACGCCGGCGCCCGCATTTCCGTTTAGGCCCTGGCAGCGCGGGCGCCGCTGTCACGTTCTTCCAGCGCCGTCGCCCTTGCATATTCCGCCTGCATTTCCTCAAGCGCCAGTTCCAGCGCCTCTTCCTGCATCTTCAGTTCCTTGATTGAAACCTGCAGGTTGTCGGCCCGCTGACGCGCGGCCTTGGCGAAGGTCGGATAAGCAAAGTGATTCGGGTCGGATATACCGGACTTCTTTTCCTCGACGACGATCTGGCTCTCCAGATCTTTCGTCATCCGTTCGAATTCGGACATCATCATCTGCAATTGCTGCAATTGACGTCGTTTTTCGTTCACCTGAAACTCTTTCAGGCGAACGAGACTTTCTCGCGACTTCATACGCATAACTCCCGTGATGCGAGACCCCGGCTCAACTTGAAACCGCCCTGCGCGCCGCTTTGACACGGTTTGCTAAAAAATTTCCTGCGATATTAACAAAAACCTACCGCTGGTAACCTTTCGTTTACGGGCATCGTTAATGATAGGCCCGATGATTTAAGGGTCGGTAAATGCCATGGCATGAAGTTCGAACCTTTTCATTGGCGAGTCGGATGAATCACTTAGCGCCGTTTCCTAAAGTTAACGTTGAGGAACGCCTTTTTGAGATTCCTATTGGAAAACAGAGAAATGGAAAAATTATTTAATAAATTCGATACTCCTTGCCAGAGTGAATTAGAATTTGTTAACCATTTCGTGGCAGCTTCCAAATCACGTAGCTTGTTCGGGTAGCGTGTAGGGGGCCAGACCACCTTTCGGCGGCGGTAAAGGGGATAATTATGCGGGTACTTCTCATCGAGGATGACAGCGCTACGGCGCAGAGCATCGAATTGATGCTCAAATCAGAGAGTTTTAATGTTTACACCACCGATCTCGGTGAAGAAGGCGTCGATCTGGGCAAGCTGTATGATTACGACATCATCCTTCTCGATCTGAACCTGCCCGACATGTCCGGATATGAAGTGCTCCGCACTCTCCGGCTGTCCAAGGTCAAGACACCGATCCTCATTCTATCGGGCATGGCAGGCATCGAGGACAAGGTTCGCGGCCTCGGCTTCGGCGCCGACGACTACATGACCAAGCCGTTCCACAAGGACGAACTGGTCGCCCGCATCCACGCTATCGTTCGCCGCTCCAAGGGTCACGCCCAGTCGGTCATCATGACCGGCGAGTTGATCGTCAATCTTGACGCCAAGACCGTCGAAGTCGGCGGCCAGCGCGTCCACCTGACGGGCAAGGAATATCAGATGCTGGAGCTGCTTTCGCTTCGCAAGGGCACCACGCTCACCAAGGAAATGTTCCTGAACCACCTTTACGGCGGCATGGACGAGCCGGAACTGAAGATCATCGACGTCTTCATCTGCAAGCTGCGCAAGAAGCTCGCCAACGCCGCCGGCGGCGCCAACTACATCGAAACCGTCTGGGGTCGTGGTTACGTTCTTCGCGAGCCGGATGGCACAGAATATGCGGAAACCGCTTGATCTTCCGACCCCCTTATCGGATGACGAAATCCCGCCCTCTCGGCGGGATTTTTCGTTTGCACTGCCGGCCGAACCGGTCGAATCCCGGTCAAGGAAAAGCGCAGCATCAGCCGGAACCCGGCGGCGCTTTCGGCACTATGCTCAGGGACGGCCGATGCGGCGGGAAGAAAGCTGCCGTCAGGCGGCAATCGCACGATTTCCGAAAACGGCGGTTAGGATCTTACGATCGAACGGCTTCAGCAGGAAATCGGTTGCGCCGGCTCGCTTACCCGCCATGAGCTTCTTCAGATCCGCCTCGATGACGCAGTAATAGATCTTGACCTCTTTGCCGCCGTCCATGGCGCGGATGGCCGCGATGAGGTCGAGTGCCCCTTCCATACCGGAATCGACGATCAGGTATTCCGGCAACTCTGTCTGGCAGCGCTGCAGCGCCTCGGCGGCATTGGAGGCCTCACTGACGAGAAAGTCGAGTTCGGAGAGAATGCGCTTGCCGACCTTGCGGACAATGTCCGAATTATCGGTGATCATGAACCTTTGCATGACTACTCCTTTCCCCGCATTCGTCGCAACGAGGGGTCTTCCACAACCTAAGAGAATAGGTCCATCAGGCTAAGGAATCGTTACCAGACGGGCGAGAGCATGCTGCTGCACGCCGAAATCAGACCGCAGCAACCGTCGCCGTGAACACCAGTTCGTCAGGGCTGGCGCTGTGGTCAAGCGTCATTCCGCACTCCTCGGCCAGAAGCACGGCGTAGTACGGCTGGATCGAATGGGCGTCGATCGCTTCCTCGATCGTGCCCGTCGATATCTCGACGAATTTCGGCGGCAGACGCATCAGCTTGCCTTTCGCCGTGAGCGTGAACTTGGCGTCGAATTCGGGATTTTCGAGCGTTACCTCGAGCACGCCGCCGCGCGGAATCGCCGAATAGGCGACGAGGAAGAGGTTGAGCAGCAGCTTGACGCGGTTCTTGGCCACGATGGCACGCGGTCCGTTCCAGATTACTTCGGTCTTCTTCTCGGCGATCGCAAAATCCTTGGCGGCTCGCTCTGCCTCGCCGGTATCGATCGAGGCACCGACGGAACCGGACGCACCAAAGGCGAGGCGCGCGAATTTCAGGCGGACGGAGGCGTTGAGCGCACTGGTGCGAATCAGATCCATTGCATCGGAATCAGCGCCGCCCTCATCCAAAAGTTCCAGGCCGTTGTTGATCGCGCCGACGGGCGAGATGACATCGTGGCAAACGCGGCTGCAGAGAAGCGCGGCCAGATCCGGGCCGGACAGGGTGAGGTTCGGGTTCTTGGACATCATCGTCTCCTGAAGGGCGGCAATCTCATCGCGCCCGCGAATATGCTTCATCAAAATTGCGCGAAGTTTGCGATCGTATTGAGTGCCATAATGACACCATATTTGGTAAACCGATTGTTAAGATCATCGGCGCAAAATGCAGCAATCGACGCGAGCGGGTGCCCGCTCCAGCCAAACGACGAACGGATGACATCATGCGCCCTCGATTTCCGCACCGATTCATTGGCTTCTGCAGGTTGCTTTCGGCCCTCGTCCTCTCCTCGTTGATGATCGCCGGGCCAGCCGCCGCCCAGAACAACGGTCAGTATACGATGCAGGAAATCATCGATACCGGCCACTCCTTCTTCGGCTCTGCCAGCGGCGGCCTTGCCAAGGTGGTCGAGAGCGCCTTCCAGAAATACGGTCTGCCGAACGGTTATATTCTCGGGCAGGAAGGCGGCGGCGCCTTCATCGCCGGTCTCACCTACGGCGAAGGCCAACTCAACACCAAGAACGCCGGCGAGCATCCACTCTACTGGCAGGGGCCGTCTCTCGGCATCGATTACGGTGGCCAGGGTTCGCGCGTCATGATGCTGGTCTACGATCTGCCCTCTATAGACGGCATCTATGCCCGCTTCGGCGGCGTCAGCGGCTCGGCCTATGTGATCGCCGGCTTCGGCATGACGGTGCTGAAAAACAACGATGTCCTGGTTGTGCCGATCCGCACCGGTGTTGGCGCCCGCCTTGGTGTCAATGTCGGCTATCTCAAAATCACCCAGGCGCCGACCTGGAATCCCTTCTGAGGCCGTAAAGCGGCAGGAATCGGCCGCCGCCGGCATCGGCGGCCTTGCCATGCGTGCCATGCCTGCATAATCATCGCGGCTGACCCCGCATTAACTGTCGAATCGATGGCCGCGCCGTGATCGAATACGCTCTCTTGTTCGGATTGGGCTTCCTGACCGCGGCCTTCCTCGTCTTTCTCGTCTCGCCGGCCGTTCATCGCCGCATTGTCTGGTATACCGAAAACCGCCTCAAGGCGACGATGCCGCTGAGCCCGCAGGAGGTTCGCGCCCAGAAGGATATGGTGCGCGCGCTTCATGCCGCCGAAAATGCCCGCACCACCCAGGACCTTCTGCGTGAGCGCGAGAAATCTCTGTCGCTCCAGCTGCGCCACGATGCGCTCGCCGTCGATGCCGGCAGGCTGGCCGCAGAGATCGGCGAATTGCAGGCCCAGATCGTCGAGATGCATGTCGAGGCGGCCGAGCAGCGCTCGCATCTGCGCAAGGATGAGAACTATATCAGCCAGTTGAAGACCAATCTGCATATTGCCGAACAATCCGCCGCCAACAAGGAGAGCGAACTGGCGGCAATGCGGACGCGACTGAGCAAACTCAGCGAACAGGCCGATGGGCTGAGAATCGATCTCGCCGCGCGTGAGACCGAAGCGGAAAGTCTGAAATTCCGCGCCAACGCGCTGCGCGACGAACGCGACACATTGCGCCAGGACGTCAACCTGCTGCAGAAGCGGGCTAGGGATGCCGAGCAGAAACTGACGCAGCAGCAGCATATGGTGATCCGCCTGGAGGACAAGGCTGCGCGCGAAAGCGCTTCCGCCGCCGAGAAGGAAACGCAGCTCGCCCGCCGTCAGCAGGAGATCGTCAAGTTGAAGGAGCAGTTGAAAGCCGCCAATGCCGAGATCCGCAAGATCAACCGGGTGCTGCGCGACGCCGGCCTGGCCAAGATAGCGACGGAACTACCGGCGGAATTGACGGCCGAAGACACGACCGCATCCGCGCTCGACACGGCCGCTGTCACGGCTGAGATAGGCGAGGACGTCCGCAAACGCAGCGCCGCCCTTGCCGAGCGCCTGCAGAAGGCAAAGTCCGTCACCGGACGCGATGGCGCGATCCGCGAGGAGATCGCCTCAATCGCCGCGAATATGGTGGCGCTGACCGCACTCAACGAAGGCCCTTCCTCACCGATCCGCGCACTGCTGCCGGATACCGGCAACAAGAATCCGAGCGATCGCGTCAGCCTTGCCGACAGGGCGGCCGCCATCATCGCCCATCCGCTGCGTTAAAGCTCATAGCCGCCCCATGGTCGAGGCCATGGAAAACAATGCGATCCCCGTCGCAGTCGCCGCGTTGAGACTGTCGAGCTGGTCCGATTGCGGGATACGGGCGCTCTGAAAGCGCGCCAGCAGTGCCTCCGGCAGGCCCTCCCCCTCCGTGCCGATGACGAGCGCCATGCGTGCCGCAGCCGGAATGGCGCGGATGTCTGTCTTCCCATGCGGCGAAAGCGTCCAGATGGCAAAGCCACGTTGGGCAAGCGCGAGGAGCAGGTCCAGCGCCTTGCCGCCGCGCCGATGCGGAACGCTCAGCACCGAGCCGACCGACACACGCAATGCCTTGCGATAGAGCGGATCGCAGCAGGTTTCGTCGAGCAGCACGGCATCCGCCCGGAAGGCGGCAGCATTGCGAAACATCGAGCCGGCATTGTCATGGTTGGAAATGCCGCAGCCGACCAGCACCAGTGCCCGTTCCGGTAATGCGTCGAGAAGTGCTGCCTCGCCGCGGTCCTCTCGCTTGCCGAGGGCGAGAACGCCGCGATGCAGATGAAAGCCGACGACGCCATCGAGCACTTTAGCCTCGGCGACATAGACCGGCACACTAGCCGGAAACCGTTCCAGGACGGATTGCAGGCCATCGACGCGATTGCGCAGCAGCAGGATTTTCTCGGCCGAGAAGCCGCGACGTGCCGCATGCGCCTCGGCGAGCATGCGCAGCACGACAGTGCCTTCGGCAATAAAGCGGTTTTCGCGGCCCGTCAGGTCACGCTCTCTTATATCGCGAAACTCAGCGATGCGTGGATCGTTGGCGCTGTCGATGACGATCGGGGCGGCCATCCCGCCTCAATCCCCCGCGACGGTGACGTCGGCGACCGTGCGGCCGGTCCTCAGATCGAATACCAGCGCCTTCCTCGTGCGTTCAACCGTTTCCCCATAGAACAGGATCTGTCCCGCCGAAAACGAGGTGGACTGCACCTTGAACCCGATCGGCAGGGAAAGGGTCGCAGCGAGCGGTGCATCCGAAGGCACACCGGAGGCTGCGGCGGTGGACGTGGTCTCCTTGGGCTCGCGCATCGTCTTGTAGACAACAGCGCCGAAGACCGCCATAAGGCTGACGAACATGATGGCGCCGGACACAATCTGCAGGCGGACCATCTTGCGCCGGACACTTTCCATCGCCGGATCAAGGGGCTTCTCTTCCTGGTCGTCTGGCTCGATTGCTGTCATCTGTGCGTTCCGTTCTAAAAATACGTCGGAGAAGAAGCGTCTTGAGCGACCCCTTTAAACAAGCAGCCGGCATTAGAAAAGTCCTGACCGCCGATGAAACCGCCGAAGGCCGGCTCGACGCCTGGCTGACGGCGCAGGTCGGTGAGGATTTTTCCCGCAGCCGCATCAAGGCGCTGATCAAGGACGGGCAGGTTTCTTTGCGAGGCGAGCAGGTTACCGATCCGCAGCGCAAGGTGCGCGTCGGCGACAGTTTCGAGATCACCCTGCCCGAACCGGAGGACCCGACCCCAAAGGGCGAGGATATCCCGCTCGAAATCTTGCATGAGGACGATGATCTTATCGTCATATCGAAACCGGCGGGTCTGGTCGTCCATCCCGGCTCCGGTAACTGGACAGGGACGCTGGTCAACGCGCTGATCCATCATTGCGGCGATACGCTCTCCGGCATCGGCGGCGTGCGCCGTCCCGGCATTGTCCATCGTCTCGACAAGGACACGACAGGCGTCATGGTCGTCGCCAAGAACGACGTCGCCCATCGCCACCTCTCGCTTCAATTTGCCGACCACGGCCGCACCATGCCGCTGGAGCGGGCCTACCGGGCAGTCGTCTGGGGCCGTCCCCGCACTCTGTCAGGAACAATCGATGCGCCGCTCGGCCGCGCCACCGGCGACCGCACCCGTCGGGCCGTCAAACGCCCCGACAGCCAGGATGCCGACGCGGCGATCACGCATTACGAAGTGATCGAGCGCTTCCAGGAGAACCCTGACGCGACCGCGCTCGCCTCGCTGGTCGAGTGCCACTTGGAAACCGGCCGCACCCATCAGATCCGCGTGCACATGGCCCATATCGGTCATCCGCTCGTTGGCGACACCGTTTATGGCGCCGGCTTCAGGACCAAGGCCAATCTTCTGCCTGAAGAGATCCGCAAGGTCGTCAATGGTTTCGGCCGCCAGGCACTGCATGCCTTCATGCTGCAATTCGAGCATCCCCGCACCGGCGAACTCATGCATTTCGAAGTACCGCTGCCGGACGATATGGTGAAACTGGTGGCGGCACTGCGGCGATAAAGGCGGCTTCGGGACACCGCTCTCGCCGCCTCACACCTGCGTGAGCGGCACCTTGAACCGCGGTTTCGCCATACTTATCTGTATATGGACTTAGTGCGGGCTTGGAACAAAAGCCGCACGTCCCGGTTCGCCTTTTAACGCGGGGGCGCGTTTCCATTGGGAGCCGGAATTCACTTTAGGAGGGTGCACTATGGCCCGAAATACCTTGCCGTCCATTACCGCCGGCGAAGCCGGTCTCAACCGTTATCTCGACGAAATCCGCAAATTCCCGATGCTGGAGCCGCAGCAGGAATATATGCTGGCCAAGCGTTATGCCGAGCATGGCGACCGCGACGCTGCCCATAAGCTCGTCACCAGCCATCTTCGCCTCGTCGCGAAGATCGCGATGGGCTATCGCGGCTACGGCCTGCCGATCGGCGAAGTCGTCTCTGAAGGCAATGTCGGTCTGATGCAGGCCGTCAAGAAATTCGATCCCGAACGCGGCTTCCGCCTCGCCACCTACGCCATGTGGTGGATCAAGGCCTCGATCCAGGAATATATCCTGCGGTCGTGGTCGGCGGTGAAAATGGGCACGACGGCCAACCAGAAGCGCCTGTTCTTCAACTTGCGCCGGCTGAAGGGCCGCATCCAGGCGATCGACGACGGCGACCTGAAGCCGGAACACGTCTCCGAAATCGCCACTAAGTTGAACGTCTCGGAGGAGGAGGTCATCTCGATGAACCGCCGTCTCTCCGGCGATGCCTCGCTGAACGCGCCGATCAAGGCGGCCGAAGGCGACAGCGGTCAATGGCAGGATTGGCTTGTGGACGACCACGAGAGCCAGGAAGACGTGCTGATCGAACAGGATGAGCTCGAAACCCGCCGGCGCATGCTGGCGAAAGCGATGAGTGTTCTGAATGAACGCGAGCGCCGCATCTTCGAGGCCCGCCGCCTTGCCGAGGATCCGGTGACGCTGGAAGATCTCTCAGCCGAGTTCGACATCAGCCGCGAACGCGTCCGCCAGATCGAAGTCCGCGCCTTTGAAAAGGTGCAGGATGCTGTTCGCAAGGAGGCCTTGGAACGCGCCAAGGCCATCCGCGTCGTCGAAGCCACGGCCTGATAGAATTGAACGTACAGTTGGAAACGCCACCTTCCGGATGCGGGAGGTGGCGTTTTTGTTTTGTCAATTGGAACGTGCGGTGCGCCATCATCCAACCTGTCCGCAGATGTCTTAGCAAGGCAGGACGTTACAACGAATCTCTTCTCCCCAGCGGGGAGAAGAGGGAGCAAGCGGTTAAGTTCGCCCGACAACAAATGTCTCAAGAAAAACGAAGCATCCGCCATCACTGGCTCGTCGAGACATCCCCGAGTGCAGTCCACTCCTTGATGGCTGTATTGAAGGCATTCGTTCCCGTGCCACCCTTCTCCATCGTCAGCAGCGCGCGGCGGCCGTTGCGGTAGGTGATCGGAATATCGATCCAGTTGCGGGTCGACAGCAGATCGAGATTTGCCTTGCGCGCATCGGGGTAGTCGTTGAGCGCGATCATGTGGAAATCATCGGTAATCTTGGCCGGAACCGCGATCAGCGCGTCGCCGCGATCCTGCTCGGTGCGCTTCATCGAGATGCGCTGGACACTTTCGATGCTGCCGCCTTCAAAGTTGGGCGGCACCGAAAAGACGATCTCGACGAGATGGCTCGCCGGCAGCGACGGATCGGAATTGCGCTTGAAGGTGACGAGAGCCGAAAGGTTGCGCTCGGGAACGGTGACATTGCCCTGTATCGTCGCTTCCTGCCGGCCGTTCTGGCCGGCCTCGTGCTGGACGCTCCAGACAACAGTTCCCTCGATCGCCGTCGGCGAGCTCTGCCCGATACGCTCCTCGTAGAGGAACATTTTTTCCGACGAGCCAACCGGCGCAGCCTGCTGCGGCGAAGCCGCAGGACCATTCGGCGTCAGTGTCTCGGGCGGGGCCGCATCGCCTTGCGCACTGGCGGCCGGCGTATCCGCCGCCGCGACGTTCTGTTCGGCCACCGATTTGCCTTCAGCAGTCGGCGTTCCCGGCACCGTCGCCGGGCCGCTGTCGACTTCAGTCCCGTCGGAAAGCAGTCGTTGCGTAAATTTGGAATTGGCCGCCGCGCCGTCATTGTTCAATGACGCCACTTGCTGGTTCGGCTGTGCCGGTGCCGGCGGCGTATTCTGCGCTTCCGGCGCAGCTGGCTGAGCTGGCGTCGGCGTGGTCTGGGCCGGCGTCTCGGACCCCGCCGGCGTCATTGCCGCCTCGTTCCTCGTAGCTTGCGATGGCGCCGAGCTGACAAGCCCATCGACCATCGCCACCAGCGCTTCTCTGTTCATCCAGCCGGCATAGGCGCCGCCACCGATCAGGATAAGTGCGAAGAGGAGAGTGATTATCGTGCCGATGCCGAAGCGGCGTCGCTTCGGTTCCATGCGGAAATTCTTGCCCTGCAGCTTCGAGGCGACGATCTGATCGATATCCATCGCCGGATTGGCGTCGTCATCGTCAGTGGCGATCGGACCGCGGCGGTCATAGCCACGCAGCGCCTTCGCTTCGCGCCACCCCTCGCTCGGCGCGCCGGCGGGGGGTGTAGGCTTGCCGTCGTGCACCTCCGCAAAGATATCAACGTCGTCGAAATGCGAGGAAACCGGCGTTTTCTTGTCGGTGCCCGCCTCGATCGGCGGCAGGTCGTCGAAGGCAGCTTTCTCCCAGGAAAAAGCTTCCTTGGCGACCGGCATGACAGCGGCGGGCGTCATTTTCTCGAGACTCGATATCACGTCTTCGAAGGCACGCGCCGAAGCGTCGGCGGTAACCGGCGCCGTTTCCGAATATTGCCGGAGCTCCTGTTCGGCCCATTCGGTCTCGGCATCCTTGGGCGCCGGAGCCGGCGTCTCGACGGCAGGCTCGGCCCAGACAGGATCGAAATGTCCGGCAGCATCGGCCTGCAGCGGCTCCTCGCGGCTATGTTCGACGAATTCCTGCGCACGATCGAAATCGGCGACCGGCTCCACGAGCCGGTTGGATGCATGCTCCATGCCGCGTGTGATCGGCTGAAACGACTCGATGGACTCGTAAGCCGCCTCGGCCTTCGGCTCATGGCTTTCCGCCATCGCCGGTTCGGCCGCGATCTCCTCGGCCGCCACGGGATGCTGCTCATCGGCACGATGCTCGTCGGCTTCCTCGTAGGAATGATCGGCAGGCGGCGTTTCGAAGCCGTGATGTTCCGGCTGCATTTCTTCGGCGGCGACGTCACGCGCCTCGCCGGCATGCCATTCCTCGGCCGGCGCCTCCTCCTCATGCGAGGGATGCCAATAGGTCTCGACGGGTGCAGCTGTCTCAGCGGAAACAGGTGTTTGTTCGGGCTCAGGTTCCGCGGAAAGGGGCTCCTCGGCCGCGACCTCCTCCTCAGTTTCCTGCCGTGCGTCGGCTTCCAGGTGGTCTGGCTCGCGGGTTGCCTCGGCCGTCGGCGATCCCACATCCGCTTCACCGGCCGGCTCGTCGACAGTTGTCTGGGGCGCAGGCGGCGACGTGCTTTCGTCAGCAACCGCTTGTTCTTCCAAGGTTTCCGGCGCAGCACCGGCGTCGGTTGCCTCATCGAGGGGCAACGCTTCGGAGTGTTCAGCCTCCACCTCGCGAATGGCGGCCTCGAGCTTTTCGAGCTGGCGTTGCAGCATGGCTTCCGGCGGACGCGGCTTCATGTTCTCGAGCTGCCGCTGCACCGCGCCGCGAGCACGTTCGTAGACTTTCACCCGCATCTCGGGGGTATTTTCGGCCAGGCCGTCGACGGCCCGCCGAATGACTGCAATAAAATCCGCCATCAGTACTTTCTCAAGAAGTCCGGCCTTCTGCCGAACTGTCCTCCACAGTGACCGGTGACCTTAATCCTCAAACGGATCGGTCACAAGTATCGTGTCGTCCCGCTCCGGACTGGTGGAAAGGAGCGCGACCGGTGCCCCGATCAATTCTTCGACCTGGCGAACATACTTGATCGCCTGTGCCGGAAGATCCGCCCAACTGCGGGCGCCGACGGTCGATTCCTTCCATCCCTCAAGCGTGACATAGATTGGTTCGACCCTAGCTTGCGCTCCCTGGCTTGCGGGAAGATGATCAATCTGTTCGCCGTCGAGCATATAACCGACGCAGATTTTCAACTCCTCGAGACCGTCGAGCACATCGAGCTTGGTAAGTGCGATGCCGGTAATGCCGTTGGTGGCAACCGACTGGCGCACCAGTGCTGCGTCGAACCAGCCGCAGCGACGCTTGCGCCCCGTCACGGTACCGAACTCATGCCCCTTTTCACCCAGGAACTGGCCGATTTCGTCGGTCAGCTCCGTCGGGAACGGGCCTTCGCCGACGCGGGTCGTATAGGCCTTGGTGATGCCGAGGATATAGCCCAGTGAACCCGGCCCCATGCCGGAACCGGCCGCCGCCTGACCAGCCACGGTGTTCGAGGAGGTGACGAAAGGATAGGTGCCGTGATCGATATCGAGCAGGCTGCCCTGTGCACCCTCGAAGAGGATGCGGGCGCCCTTGCGGCGCTCCTTGTCGAGGAAAAGCCAGACGGTATCGCGGAACGGCAGCACCCGTTCGGCGACTGAGGTCAGTTCGTCCATGATGGTCTGGTGGCTGACTTCGGCGACACCGAGGCCGCGGCGAAGTGCGTTGTGATGCGTGAGGATCCGATCGACCTTGCCGGGAAGGCTGTCGAGATCGGCAAGATCCATCACGCGGATGGCGCGGCGCCCGACCTTGTCTTCATAGGCCGGGCCGATGCCGCGGCGCGTCGTGCCGATCTTGGTGCCGCTGTTGGACGCCGCATCCTCGCGCATCGCGTCCAGCTCGCGGTGCAGCGACAGGATGAGCGTCGCATTGTCGGCGATCCGCAGATTATCAGGGGTGATCGTCACGCCCTGGGCGGACAGCTTTTCGATCTCGGCGATCAGCGCGTGCGGATCGACGACGACGCCGTTGCCGATCACCGCCATCTTGCCGGGGCGCACGACGCCGGAGGGCAGCAGCGAGAGCTTGTAGCTCGTGCCGTCGATGACGAGCGTATGGCCGGCATTATGTCCGCCCTGAAAGCGCACGACAATATCCGCACGTTCGGAAAGCCAATCGACAATCTTGCCTTTGCCTTCGTCACCCCATTGCGAACCGACCACGACTACGTTCGTCATCCAACTCTTCCTGTTACCGGCGGAAAACCGCACACCTGCTCAAACCCGCGCATCTATAAAGCTTTGTTTTTGGGAAAGCGACCCTGTTGTCACAGCCGATTGGGCTTTTTACGTGACAAATCAGCAGCCGGCAGTCTATTTCCCCTGGGAAAAAGCCGATTATCGATCGCAGAAGACGAGGAAGAACGCTCTTGCAAGCCACAGCCTATATCTGCCTCGTCATCGCGACCCTCTGCTGGGGCGGCAACTCCGTCGCCGGCAAACTTGCAGTCGGCCATATCAGCCCGATGATGCTGACCTTTCTGCGTTGGTTCCTCGCCGTCGCGCTCATCGCCTTGATATCCGTGCCGCAACTGAAGAAGGATTGGCCCGTGGCGAGGAAAAACCTGCCGCTGCTCCTTTGCTACGGCGCCATCGGCTATACACTCTTCAACGCCATGCTCTACTCGGCGGTGCAATATACGACGGCGATCAACGTCGCCATCGAGCAAGCCGGCATTCCGATGCTGATCTTCCTGTTGAATTTCTTCTTTTTCCGCACCGGCATCTCGCTGGCGCAATGTCTCGGCTTCGGCATGACGCTACTGGGCGTGGCGCTGACGGCCGCCCATGGCCACCTCGCCACGCTGCTGCAGTTGCAGCTCAACCGCGGCGACGGGCTGATGCTGATCGCCATTGCCGCCTATGCGCTCTACACCATCTTCCTGCGCTGGAAACCGACGGTCGATTGGCGCACGCTGATGGCCTTCCCCGCCCTCGCCGCCATGCTCACTTCGCTTCCGCTGCTTCTTTGGGAGATCGGCCGCGGCGCTGCGCAGTGGCCGGACCAAGCCGGCTGGAGCATCACCTTCTATACGGCGATCTTCCCCTCATTGCTGGCGCAGATCCTTTATATCAAAGGCGTCGAGGCTATCGGCGCCAACCGCGCCGGTCTCTTCATCAATCTCGTGCCGGTGTTCGGAACACTCCTCTCTGTCGTACTGATCGGAGAAAGGCTTCAGTCCTTTCATATGGTAGCCCTGATGCTGACGCTCGGCGGCATCGCAATCGCCGAAAAGGGCCGGCCGAAAGCGTCCGCCCCCACCGTGCCTGCCTCACCAGTGGATTAGAGCTTAACCAAGCTCCAGCGTCGTCACGCCGAAGACGTGTCTCAGCGGGATCGCCGGGGCCGGTCCGCGATACATCCGCATTGTCTCGAACCCCGGCTGAAGGCGCATGCTTTCGGCAAGCGCGATCGCCTCGCGATTTTCGGCGGGAATATCGATGAATATCTGAGCGCCGTTTGCTTCGGGGATCAATTCGGCAAGCAGCGCCGCGGCGCTGTCTGCATCGCTGGCGAAAAGCGGGCCGATCTTATAGCCCTCGTAGCAGCGGCGGATCGTGCCGTAGCCTCGGATCTTGTGGCTTTTGCGGACCACGGCCGTGCGGCGCCCCTTACGGCCGGTGCACCAGGCGGCGAGGAAGGCATCCCGCGGCTGCGGAAAGATCGCCGCATCATAACGCTGCAGCCCTTCCAGGCGTGAATCCAGCACCGGCTGCGCGACGAGGGTCGAGCCCGGCAGCGAGGTGGGAACGCCGCCGTAGCGAATAGTGGAATAGGCGGGCTCAAAGCCCGCCTTTCGGTAATTCCCCTGCTGCGCGGCAACGCCGTCGAGACCGATCGTCCGACCTTCCGCCGTGGCGATCCCCGCTTCCCAGATCGCCTTGCCGTAACCCTTGCCGCGGAAATCCGGGTGAACGATGTAGAGGCCGAGAAAGGCGAAGCTGTCGCCATACTTGACGACCGAGATCGAGCCGACGGGGACTTCACCGACGGAGCCGACGAAAAATCCCGACGGATCGGCTTCGAGGAATGCAAACGAATCGTCGAGACCCGGATTCCACCCCTCCTGACGCGCCCATTCGAGCACGAGTTCCAATTCGCCGGGCCGCATCGAACGAACGGCAAATTCCGAATTCATGCGACCTTCCCAGATTGAATGTCCCGCAAGTCCATCCCGCCAACGGCAAAGCAATTGTCAGATCACCGCTCCCCGATCGCACCTGAGAATGATCGAGAAGCAGCGCCGATGGTCCTGACCACGCGTATAAACGTTTTCGATGCAATGCAGTAAGCTTCGTTTCCGCATTACCATGAAACAATGCCGTTGCAAGCTCAAGAAAATTACTTGGCGCCCAATAATCTTCCTGCCGGCGCGAATAAATGTCGCGCCGAAATCTCTCGCTTACTCAACCCGGAGGACGAGGAAGCATTTCGGAATCAGCCACTATCGCTGCCCTGCGCCAGATCAATGGTTGTGCCGAGGCGGTTTTTTTGCGATCCGGCGGAACTCCGAAGCCCCTTCCAGAACCGCGCCGTCCGACAGTTGCGTGACCGAACGGCGGTAGATCTGCTGCCACGGCGTCGCATCCGCCGGCACCGGCGGAATACCGTCACCCTTGCGCCGCTCGATCTCGGCGTCGCTGACGAGCATGTCGCAGCGCCCCTGGTTGAAGTCGATGCGGATGATATCGCCGGTGCGAAGCCAGGCGAGGCCGCCCCCGGCCGCACTTTCCGGTGATGCGTTGAGGATCGAGGGGCTGTCGGCGGTGCCCGACTGACGGCCGTCGCCGATCGTCGGCAGGCTGCGGATGCCGCGCTTCAACAGATGATCCGGCGGCTGCATGTTGACGACCTCGGCCGAACCCGGCCAGCCGAGCGGCCCCGCGCCGCGGATGACGAGGATGGTGTTCTCGTCGATGCCGAGTACGGGGTCGTTGATGCGCTTGTGATAATCCTCGGAACCGTCGAAAACCACCGCCCTACCCTCGAAAACACCTTCCCGCCCGGGTTCCAAAAGATAGCGCTGGCGGAAATCCTCCGAGACGACACTCATCTTCATGATCGCGAAATCGAAGAGATTACCCTTGAGGACGAGGAAGCCCGCCCGCTCCTTCAGCGGTTCGTCAAAGGGCCGGATAACCTCGCGGTCGCTGGCCTGCCGCCCCTTCAGGTTCTCGGCCATCGTCCTGCCCGTAACCGTGCGACAGTCGCCGTCGAGCTTTCCGGCCTGCAGCAGTTCCCACATGATCGCCGGCGTGCCGCCGGCGCGGTGATAGCGCTCGCCGAGATAGGCGCCCGCCGGTTGGACATTGGCCAAGAGCGGGATATCGAAGCCGTGCACCTGCCAATCATCGGGATAAAGTTCGACGCCTGCGTGCTTGGCCATTGCAGCCAGATGCGGCTGCGCATTGGTCGAGCCTCCGATTGCCGAATTGGTGCGGATCGCATTGAGGAAAGCAGCCCGCGTCAGGATATCCGACGGCTTCAGATCCTCGAACACGATCTCGACGGCGCGCCGTCCGGTGCGGTAGGCCATCTGCCCCCGCTCGCGGTAGGCGGCTGGAATGGCGCCGCAGCCGGTGAGCGATAGGCCAAGTGCTTCCGCCAGCGCATTCATCGTTGAGGCTGTCCCCATCGTGTTGCAGTGGCCGACCGATGGAGCCGAATCGAGCGCGGCCTGCAGAAACTCCTCCCGGCCGATTTCGCCTGCCGCATATTTCCGCCGCATCCGCCAGATGACGGTGCCGGAACCGGCCAACTCCCCCTCGTGCCAGCCATCGAGCATCGGCCCGCCGGAGAGCACGATGGCCGGAATATCGACCGTCGACGCAGCCATGATCGCCGAAGGCGTGGTCTTGTCGCAGCCGGTGGTCAACACGACCCCGTCGAGCGGGTAGCCGTAGAGGATTTCGACGAGACCGAGATAAGCGAGGTTGCGGTCGAGGGCGGCGGTCGGGCGCTTGCAGTTTTCGAAGATCGGATGTGTCGGAAATTCGATCGGGATGCCGCCTGCATCGCGGATGCCATCGCGCACGCGCTTGGCGAGCTCGACATGCACCCTGTTGCAGGGCGTTAGATCGCTGCCGCTCTGGGCAATCCCGATGATCGGTTTGCCGGCGCGCAGTTCTTCCGGCGTGATGCCGTAATTCATAAAACGCTCCAGATAGAGCGCAGTCATGTCGATATGATCGGGGTTGTCGAACCAGTCCTGCGAACGCAGGCGGCGTTTCATCGCTTGGTTATGCGTCATCATTATCCTCCCGACCAGCCATTTCTCTCCCAAAGTCGAGAAGCAGGCCGCTGCAGTCCTTCACACCCATCTCCCGCGCGCGCTCCGGCCTTGCCGGCCTAGTATCCAGATGGTGCAGGCAAAGTCCGCGCCGATCCTCGGAGCTGCTATCCCGTCTTTGATAGTCCCCTCGCTCGCGGTTGCAACCATTTTGATGAACGTAACGCATCTTTGTCGGGTGCCCAAAAGCGATACGGGCGAGAACCGCAGTTCCCGCCCGATTTACTCGACAAAGGAAGGTTGAATTCCGTTTATTCCGCTGCGAGCCGGATGACCTCGGCCTCTTCCTCCTTGTGTTCGTCCGGCTTGTGCTGGACGAGCGGACGGTTGCCCGTCAGACGCCGCAGCAGCACGTAGAACACGGGCGTCATGAAGATGCCGAAGAAGGTCACGCCGATCATGCCTGAAAAGACCGCGACACCCATGGCGGCGCGCATTTCCGCGCCGGCACCGGTCGACACGACGAGCGGCACGACGCCCATGATGAAGGCCATGGAGGTCATGAGGATCGGGCGAAGGCGAAGGCGGCTGGCCTCGACCGCGGCTTCCCGCGGCGTCCTGCCCTCGAACTCCAGCTCGCGGGCGAATTCCACGATCAGGATCGCGTTCTTCGCCGATAGGCCGACAAGGACGACCAGGCCGATCTGGGTGAAGATGTTGTTGTCTCCGCCGGTGAGCCAGACGCCGGTCAAGGCGGCCAGCACGCCCATCGGGACGATCATGATGATCGCAAGCGGCAGCGTCAGGCTTTCATACTGGGCAGCCAGCACCAGGAAGACGAGCAGCAATGCCAGCGGGAAGACGACGACACTCGAATTGCCAGCAAGGATCTGCTGATAGGTCAGATCCGTCCATTCGAAGTCGATGCCGGAAGGCAGCGTCTCACGGAGGATCTTCTCGATTGCCGCCTGAGCCTGACCGGACGAGAAGCCCGGCGCCGGACCGCCATTGATATCGGCGGCAAGGAAGCCGTTATATCGGTTCGCCCGCTCCGGACCCGTGCTCGGCTGCACCTTTAGGAGGGCCGAAAGCGGGATCATCTCACCCGATGCCGACCGGACCTTCAACTGGCCGATATCTTCCGGTTGGGCGCGGAATTTCGCATCGGCCTGCACTCGGACGCTGTAGGTGCGGCCGAAAGCGTTGAAGTCGTTCACATAGAGCGAACCGAGATAGATCTGCAGCGTCTGGAAGACGTCGGTGACGGAAACTCCGAGCTGCTCGGCCTTGGCGCGATCGAGATCGGCATAGAGCTGCGGCACGTTGATCTGGAAACTCGAGAACAGCCCGGCAAGTTCAGGCGTCTGATAGGCCTTGGCCAGCACCGCCTTGGTCGCCTCGTCGAGTGCCTGGTTGCCCAAGCCTGCGCGGTCCTCGATCTGCAGCTTGAATCCGCCCGTCGTGCCGAGGCCGTTGACTGGCGGCGGCGGGAACATGGCGATGAAGGCATCCTGGATGACGCCGAACTTCTGGTTCAGCGCCATGGCGATGGCGCCGCCAGAAAGGTCCGGTGTCTTACGCTCCTCGAAATCCTTCAGCGTCACGAAGACGATCCCGGCATTCGAGGAGTTGGTGAAGCCGTTGATCGACAGGCCCGGGAAGGCGATCGCATTGGCAACGCCCGGCTGGGCGAGCGCGATATCAGTCATGCGCTTGATGACGTCTTCCGTGCGATCGAGGCTGGCGGCATCCGGCAGCTGGGCAAAGCCGATCAGATACTGCTTGTCCTGGGATGGCACGAATCCGCCCGGAACCGTGGTGAACATGCTATAGGTCGCACCGACCAGCGCCAGGTAGACCACCATGACGATGCTCTTGCGCGACACCAGGCCGCCAACACCTTTGCCATAGGCATTCGAGCCTGCGCCGAAGACGCGGTTGAAGCCGCGGAAGAACCAGCCGAAGATCGCGTCCATGAACCGCGTCAGCCAGTCCTTCGGCGCATGGTGGCCCTTCAGGAGAAGGGCCGCGAGCGCCGGAGAGAGCGTGAGCGAGTTGAAGGCCGAGATGACGGTAGAGATCGCGATCGTCAGAGCGAACTGGCGGTAGAACTGCCCCGACAGGCCAGAGATGAAGGCGAGCGGCACGAAAACCGCGACGAGCACCAGCGCGATTGCAATGATCGGGCCGGACACCTCCTTCATCGCCTTGTAGGTGGCGGCTCTCGGCGACAGGCCCTGTTCGATGTTGCGCTCGACATTTTCGACCACGACGATCGCGTCGTCCACCACGATACCAATCGCAAGCACCAGCCCGAACAGGCTGAGCGCGTTGATCGAGAAGCCGAAGACATACATGACCGCGAAAGTGCCGATGATCGAGACCGGAACCGCGATCAGCGGAATGATCGAGGCGCGCCATGTCTGCAGGAAGACGATGACGACGAGGACGACGAGCGCAATGGCTTCGAGCAGCGTGTCGATGACTTTCTCGATCGATGAGCGTACGAATTTCGTCGTATCGTAGACGATCTCGTATTTGACGCCCTCGGGCATCGCCAATTGCAGCTGATCCATGGTCGCGCGCACATTATCGGCGATTTCGATCGCATTCGAACCGGGCGCCTGAAGCACCGCCACGGCGACGGCCGGCTTGCCGTCGAGCAGCGACCGCAGCGTATAGTCGGCGGCGCCAAGCTCGATGCGGGCGACGTCGCGAAGGCGGGTAATCTCGCCATTGGCGCCCGTCTTGACGATGATGTTGCCGAACTCCTCGGGCGTGCGCAGGCGGCCTTGCGCATTCACGTTGAGCTGCAGGTCGACGCCCGGCTGGCTCGGCGAGGCGCCGATGATGCCGGCAGCGGCCTGGACGTTCTGCGAGCTGATCGCGTTGCTGATGTCGCTAGCAGCGAGATCATGCTCGGCAGCTTTCTGCGGATCGAGCCAGACGCGCATCGAATAGTCGCCGGCGCCGAAGACCTGCACCTGACCGACACCCGGGATGCGGGCAAGCCGATCCTTGATGTTGAGCGTCGCGTAGTTGCGCAGATAGGTGATGTCGTGGCTGTCCCCGTCGGACACGAGGTTGACGACCATGATGAAGTCGGGCGAACTCTTGACCGTGGTGATGCCGAGTGCACGCACTTCCGCCGGCAGGCGCGGTTCGGCTTGCGAAACGCGGTTCTGCACGAGCTGCTGCGCCTTGTCGGGGTCGGTGCCGAGCTTGAAGGTGACGGTGACGTTGAGCACGCCGTCCGACGTCGCTTGGCTGGACATATAAAGCATGCCCTCGACGCCGTTGATCTGCTCTTCGAGCGGCGTCGCTACCGTTTCGGCGATGACGCTCGGATTGGCGCCGGGATAGGTGGCGCGCACGACGACCGATGGCGGCACGACTTCAGGATATTCGGAAATTGGCAGCGCCCTGAGGCCGATCAGGCCGGCAACCACGATGAGGACCGAAAGGACGCCAGCAAACACCGGGCGGTCGACAAAGAATCTGGAGATGTTCATATCAAAGCCCTCTCCGGGGTGAACATGGATGCAATGTCCCGCTCCGGCGGGTGAGGCGCCGCCGGCGGGTCATATTATTTCGACTATCGGCCTTCCCCCGCAGGGGAAGGCGGGATCTTACTGAGCGGTCGCGACCTTCTCTTCCATCTGCGGAATGACGACGGCACCGGGACGGATGCGCTGCAAGCCATTGACGACGATCTTCTCGCCGGCCTTCAGGCCGCTTTCGACCACCCGCTGGCCGTCAGCCAGCGTACCGAGCTGGACCTGCCGGTAGGCGACCTTATTCTCGCCGTCGACAACGAAGACGAACTTCTTGTCCTGGTCCGTGCCGACGGCGCGGTCGCTGATAACGATCTTGTTCTCGGCCTTCGGCTGGCCCATGCGCACGCGCACGAACTGGCCGGGAATGAGGCGTCCGCCCGGATTGTCGAACACGGCGCGCACGCCGATCGTGCCGCTTGACGCATCGACCTCATTGTCGATCAGTTGCAGCTTGCCCTTGATCGGCGTGCCGCTGTCGGCCAGGGTGCCGACCTCGACCGGAATCTGTTCGACCGGAGGCAGGGCGCTATCCGTCTGCGGAAGCTGCGCAAGGGCGCGCGTCACCATCTCTTCGCTGGCATTGAAGCTCGCATAGATCGGATCCACCGAAACGAGCGTCGTCAATGCAGGCGACGCCGAGCCGGCCGCAACCAAGTTACCCGCGGTCACTTCGATCTTGCCGATGCGGCCGGAAACCGGCGCCCGCACCTGCGTATAATCGAGGTTGAGCTGAGCCGACCGCAATGCGGCCTGCGCCGAACGCAGCCCCGCCTGCGCCTCGGCCAGCGCGCTCTGTCGCTGATCGAGATCGCTTTGCGAAATGGTGCGATTGTCGGAAAGCCTGCGACCACGATCGAGCTCGGTCTGCGCCAGGCTGACCTTGGCTTCGGCGGAGGCCACCTGACCTTGCGCCTGCGCCACGCTCGCCTGGTAGGGAGCCGGATCGATGGTGAAGAGCAGGTCGCCCTGCTTCACCAGCGCACCCTCACGGAAAGCCACAGAAAGGATGGCGCCCTCGACACGGGGACGAATCTGAACACGATCGACTGCTTCCAGCCGACCGGAGAAACTTTCCCAAGCCGTCACGTCGCGGGCCTCGACGGCGGCAACTGTCACCGGAACGGCCGGAGGCTGTGCGGGGGCGGAAGCAGCCGTAGCAGCCGTGCTCATCGGCAGTTCGAAAAACAATGCAGCGCCGGAAACCGACGCAATAAGGCTGATGCCGGCGCCCACCAGGGCCCAGCGCTTGCTTCTGGACGTCATCAGTACTCTCCTTGCGGCCTCAAGCCGCCGAAATATCAGATCTTCTTCAATGCAATTGCGGTTGGACGCTTACGTCCTGAAGGAAACTTCCGAAATGGCGGCTGACGTGTTCCTGCCAATCGGGCGCTTCCCCGGATTTCCCACCATAAATCGAGGGCCAGCCCGTCCCGGCGGGAAAGACATGCTGGCGCACACCGACACCGGCCTTTTTCAGGCGGGCACCGTAACCGAGTGTTTCGTCGTGCAGAGGGTCGTCCTCGGCAGTGAATATCAGTGCCGGCGCGACGCCGGAAAGACGCGAACAGAGGCAAGGCGCCGCATAAGGATGGCAGCCACCGCCGCTCAAGTAATGACTCCAGCCCTCGGTCCAGCGCTGGCGCATGCCGATGGCTTCCGCCTTGCGAATGGAAGCCGTGCCCATGAAGGGATCCAGCAGCGGCGAAATCAAGACCTGGCCGTCGAGCGCATCAGGCAACTGGTCGCGCGCCTTCAGCGCCACGCCGGCGGCAATATTGCCCCCCGCCTCCTCGCCGGCCACAAAAAGCAGCGACTTTCGGTCGCCAAGGCCGGCAGCACGTTTGTTGGCGAGATAGCTGAAAACCGAAAAGGAAACTTCCAATGCCTTCGGAAACAGGTTGTCCGACAGGCTGCTATAGTCGACGGCGGCGACGATGGCGCCGGATTTGGCGAGACTCATCGCCACCGGGCGATCGACATTGGTCTCGCTGTCAAGAAAGGCGCCGCCATGCAGGTAAAGCACGATCGGCGGACCCTTGCCGTAATCGGCGCCCTGGTAAATACGTGCGGAGACGGGGCCAATGGCCACCTTGTCCAGCATCATATCTTTCCACTCCACCGTCATGCTTCCGGTCTCTTTCCGCATTGGAACAAACAGGCACATTCCGCCGCTTGCATTTTGTACAAAAAAGATATTGTTATTCAGCACAAGGAATAAGAAGCGATATCGCGATTACACTGTTCCGATTCTCGAATAATAGTGCAACGCAAACTGCGGACTTGAAACCGATGGATCAGCTCTCGGCAATGCGCGTCTTCATCCGCGTCGTGGAGACGGGCAATTTCACCCGCGCCGCCGACATGCTCGCCATGCCCAAGGCGACGGTAACTAACCTCATTCAGGGCCTCGAAGCGCATCTGCGCACCAAGCTCCTGAACCGCACCACGCGCCGGGTCATGGTGACCACGGACGGCGCGCTTTATTACGAACGCGCCGCCCAGCTCATCTCCGAGCTGGAGGAACTCGATGGCAGCCTCTCCAACTCGCAGAGTTTGCCGAGCGGACGGCTGCGCATCGAAATGAGCGGCGCCTTTGCGGACGCCATCGTCGTTCCGGCACTTTGCGATTTCTACCAGCGCTATCCAGATATCCGTCTGGACCTGGGGGTCAGCGACCGCACCGTGGACTACCTGGTCGAAAACGTCGATTGCGCGCTGCGGGCGGGCACGCCCACCGATCAATCGCTGATTGCCCGGCGGGTTTCGGAGATGGATCTGATCACCTGCGCTTCGCCGAGCTACATTCAGAAATTCGGCATGCCCGAACGGCCGGAGGATTTGGAGGCCACACACTACTCCGTCAATTATTTCCGAGCCCAGAACAACCGCACGTTGCCATTCGAATTTCGCCGTGGCAACGAAATGGTCGAGACCACCCCGCGCTGCATCGCCTCTGTCAATGACAGCCGCACTTATCTGACCGCGGCCCTGACGGGGCTCGGCGTCGCGCAGGTGCCGACCTTCATGGCGCGTGAACCGATGCGGCGGGGCGAACTCGTCCGCGTGCTGCCGGACTGGCGCCGCGATCCAGTGCCGCTCTATGTGGTCTATCCACCGAACCGACACCTTAGCAACAAAGTCCGCGTCTTCGTCGATTGGTTGGTTAAGCTCCTGGTCGAGGCCAAGCTGAACGATTTCTAGAACATGTCGCGCGGCGGCAAAACAGATACGGCCCGGAAGGCAAGGGAAACCTTCGACGGGCCGCAAAATTTTGAACATCGGACCTGTCGCGCCGCAGACTGGGCGCGGCAGGCTCTGGAGGTTCGGGAAAGAGCGTCAGGGAACTCCACTCTCTCGCGATAAAGCAACTATAGGCACTCTCCACATGATTGTAAGAGGGAAGACCTACAAGCTTCGTTCACATAATTGCGATGAGGGCGCCTTCGTCAGATCACGCCGCCGTTGGCCCGCAGTGTCTGGCCATTGATCCAGCCGCCGTCCGGGCCGGCGAGAAAGGCGACCGCGGAGGCGATGTCCTCGGGCGAGCCGAGGCGCTCCAGCGGATTCATCTTCGCCATGCGGGAAATAAGTTCCTCCGTCTTGCCGTTGAGGAAAAGGTCGGTGGCCACCGGCCCGGGCGCAATGGCGTTGACCGTGATGTTACGGCCGCGCATCTCCTTGGCCATGATTGCCGTCAGCGTTTCGACGGCGGCCTTGGTGGCGGCGTAGACGCCGTAGTTTTCAAGCTTCAGCCCGACGACCGAAGTCGAAAAGTTGATGACCCTGCCGCCATCGCGCAGACGACGGGCCGCTTCCCTGAGTGTATTAAAAGTGCCCTTGAGATTGACCCCGATCTGGCGACCGAAGTTTTCATCGTCAGCCTCGGCGAGCGGCGACAGCATCATGATGCCGGCATTGTTGACGAGCACATCAACGCCGCCAAAGGCGCCCTCCGCAGCGTCGAACATCCGCCGGACGGCTTCAGCATCGCTGACATCGGCCTTGGCCGTCAGCGCCCTGCCACCAGCCTGCTCGATCTCCCGGGCGAGGTCCTCGGCCGCAGCCGCACTGCCGGAATAGTTGACGACGACGGTGAAACCGTCCCTGGCGAGGCGTCTGGCAACGGCGGCGCCGATGCCGCGGGAAGCGCCGGTGACCAGTGCGACCTTGCTGTCTTTGTTGGAAGCCATTGTTCTTCTCCTTCTACGCCGCAGCGCGTTTTCGACGAGAAAGAGATGAGCCTTTTCCTGCGACGGATAATCGTGCATTCTCTGGCATCACTATCCGGGAAATACGAACAAATAAGATGGACAGATTCGACGCTATGCGTGTGTTCTGCCGCGTTCTGGAGCGCCGCAGCTTCACCCTCGCAGCGGAAGACACGGGCCTCCCGCGCTCGACCGTTACCGACGCGGTCAAGCAGCTCGAGGCCCGCCTCGGCGTGCGCCTGCTCCAGCGCACGACGCGCCATGTCAGCCCGACGCTCGACGGCGAGGCCTACTACCAGCGCTGCCTGTCGATCCTCGCCGACATCGAGAATGCGGAAGCGGCCTTCGCCGGCGCCAGACCGAAAGGCCTGCTGCGCGTCGATGTGCACGGCACGCTCGCACGCCATTTCGTGCTGCCGAGCCTGCCGTCCTTTCTGGAGGCCTATCCCGAGATCGAGTTCTATATGAGCGAAGGCGACCGGCTGGTCGATCTGGTGCACGAAGGCATAGATTGCGTGCTGCGCGTCGGCACACCTGTCGATAGCGACATGATCATCAGGCGTGTCGCTATGCTTGACGAGATCACGCTCGCCTCTCCCGCCTATGTCGCTGCCCGTGGCCTGCCGCAGCATCCGGACCGGCTTGCCGGCCATCGCATGGTCGGCTTCCGCTCCAGCAGCACCGGCGGTCCGCTGCCGCTCGAATTCATGGTCGATGGCACGCTACGCAACATAACCATTCCCGCGACCGTCACTGTCAACGCCGCCGAAAGTTATGTTGCTGCAGCGAGGATGGGCCTCGGCCTGATCCAGATCCCGCGCTACCACGCCGAAAAGGACCTGTCCGACGGCACGCTGATCCAAGTGCTTCCGGATTTTCCGCTGACCCAGACGCCGGTCTCCCTGCTCTATCCCCGCAACCGCCAGCTTTCGCCGCGCGTGCGCGTCTTCGTCGATTGGCTGGTAAAGGTCTTCGCTCGACAAAATTCCAAAAACACGCTTTGCTAATATGAGCACTTGGGGGAAGGGCCATGGCACTCAGCGATATCACCGTCTATCAGACGGAAGACGGCTTCGTCGTCGAATTCGGCGGTGAAGGCGAAGACAACATCGCCGTAACGCTGCGAAGCGCACCCGAACTGACGTTGGAAAACACGGTCGCGCGCGCCAAGGTCCTGCTTGCGGCAGCAATCGAACCAGCCCATGGTGACGGCGCGCGCAGCAAGGATCCGGCCTTGCTCGAAGAGGAATTGGAGGAGGGTCTGGAAGATTCCTTCCCGGCGAGCGATCCTGTCTCGGTTACATCATCCTCGATCCCGATGCGTGATCCGAATGCGGGCCGCTGACGTGGCCGGCCCCATCAATGGTTTTGGGATGACGGCGGCGGCAGCGAATGTTATCTGCCTCGGTTATGACCGATGGTGGAATGACAAAGGACGCAATCGGCGCCGGCGCGCTTGCCGGCGAGGGCCTCAGGGCGTTTTTCGAGCGCGACGCCATCACTGTGGCCCGCGACCTGCTCGGCTGCCATCTGACCGTGGATGGCGCCGGCGGCCGCATCACCGAGACCGAAGCCTATTTCCCCGATGACGAGGCCTCGCACAGTTTTCGCGGCCCAACCAAGCGCAACGGCGCCATGTTCGGCCGGCCCGGCAATGTCTACATCTATCGCATCTACGGCATGTACTGGTGCCTGAACTTCGTCTGCCATCCGGGCTCGGCCGTGCTGATCCGGGCGCTCGAGCCGGAAACCGGTATTGCCGCCATGATGGAGCGGCGCGGCACCGACATGCTGACGGCGCTCTGCAGCGGCCCGGGCAAGCTCTGCCAGGCGCTCGGCATCGACATCGAAATCAACGACAGACTGCTTGACCTCCCGCCCTATGCGTTGACGCCGTCCACGCCGGTGCCGATCGTTGCGGGGAAACGCATCGGCATCACTAGAAATGCCGAAGCACCGTGGCGCTTCGGCATTCAGGGATCGCGATATCTCAGCAAACCTTTTCGCTGATCACTCCATGACTGCACTGTGGTCGACGGCAGGCGCCGCCTTCGGCTTGCGCAGCAGCAGCACCAGCGGAATGACCGCGAGCGACATCAGCATCAAGAGCTTGAAATCGTCCATATAGGCGATGATCGTCGATTGCAGCGTGATCATCTCGTTGAGCGAAGCGCGGCCGGCGGCCGTGAACGGGCTCAACCCCTGCGCTGCGACAGCATTGAAGGCGTGGTTGAAAGGCGTCACATAGGCCGCGATCGACTGATGATTGCTCTGCGTGTTCTCGACGATCAGTGCCGAGACGATCGAGATGCCGACCGCCGAGCCGATGTTTCGCGACAGGTTGTAGAGGCCGGTACCGTCGCCACGCATATGGGCGGGCAGCGTGGCGAAGGCGACAGTCGTCAGCGGCACGAAGAGAAAGCCGAGGCCGGCGCCCTGGATGAAGCCGACCGAGACGATTGTCCATTGCGAAACATCGGGCGTCCAGCCCGTCATATCGTACATCGCCCAGGCAGTCAGGCCGAGACCGAGCACCAAGAGCAAGCGCGTATCGACCTTGCCGATCAGCCGCCCGACAATGAACATGCAGAGCATGGTGCCGAGCCCGCGCGGCCCCATGACGATGCCCGCAGTGATGACGGGATAGCCCATCAGCGTCTGCAGATAGGGGGTCATCAGTGCGAGCGAGGCGAGATAGGTCACGCCAACCACGAAGATGAAGATCATGCTGACCGTGAAGTTCTGGTCGAGAAACAGCTTCGGATTGACGAAGGATTTTTCTGCCGTCAGCGTGTGCACCAGGAGCAGATAGAATGCCGCGGCGCAGATGATCGCTTCGAGCATGATCTCGCCTGAGGAAAACCAGTCGAGCTGCTCGCCGCGGTCGAGGAAGAGCTGCAGCGCGGCGATGAACAGGCTCATCATCCCGAAGCCGAACCAGTCCAGCTTGGCGAGCAGATCCCGCTTGGTCTCGGTGACGAAGACGACGATCCCCATGAAGGCGAGCGCGCCGATCGGCACGTTGATGTAGAACACCCACCGCCAGCTGATGTTGTCGGTCAGCCAGCCGCCGATGACCGGGCCGAGGACCGGCCCGACCATCACCGAGACCCCGAAAAGCGCCATGGCCGAGCCGCGTTCCTCGACAGTATAGATGTCGAGAAGAATGCCCTGGGAAAGCGGCACCAGCGACGCGCCGAACAGGCCCTGCAACAGGCGGAAGGCGACGATCTGGTTCAGCGATTGCGCCAGGCCGCAGAGCACGGAGGCGGCCACGAAGCCGGCGATGGCGACGAGCAGCACGCGCTTGCGGCCGAATTTGGCGGCGAGGAAACCGGAGGGCGGCGTCATGATCGCCGCCGCGACGATGTAGGATGTGAGCACCCAGTTGATCTGGTCGGCGCTGGCCGACACGCTGCCCTGGATATAGGGCAGCGCCACGTTGGCGATCGTCGTATCCAGCGCCTGCATGATGACGGCGAGAATGACGCAGGCCGTGATCGCACCGCGATTGGCGACGGGGATCGCCGCAGATGCCGGAGCGTTACTCATGGTCCTTACCCTGAGGCCGGCCCAGAAGCTTGTTGACGAAGTCGGGCAGGCCGCGGGCATGACCGGTCTCGACGTCGACCACCGTGCTCATGCCGACGCGCAGCGGCGGCTTGCCTGCGGCATCCTCGATGCTGACGCGCATCGGAATGCGCTGCACGACCTTCACCCAGTTACCGGTGGTGTTCTGCGCCGGCAGCAGTGAAAAGCTCGAGCCTGAGGCCGGGCTGATGCTCTCGACCTTGCCGCTCCATGTGACGCCGGGATAGGTGTCGACGTAGATCGTGGCCATCTGGCCTGGCTTGACATAGGTGAGCTCGGTTTCCTTCGGGCTGGCGGCGATCCACAGATGATCGGTGGCGACAAGCGAGAAGGCCTGCTGCGAAGCCTGCAGGTAGGAGCCGACCTGCAGCGCATGGACGTTGGTGACGATGCCGTCGAAGGGCGCCTTGACGATGCTGTTGGCGAGTTCGCGCCGGGCGTTGTCGACATTCGACTTGGCCTGCAGGTAGAGCGCGTTTTCTTCGACCGGCTGGTCGGCAGAACCGCCGAGCTGGGCGAGCGTCGTTGCGGCTTCCGCCTTGGCGACGGCAACCTTCTGCTGAGCGGCTTCGAGATTATGCTTGGCCTCGTCATAGGCCGATTGCGTCGCGCTGCCGTTGTTGACGAGGGCCTGCTGCCGGTCGAACTGATCCTGGTAATAGGGCAGATCGGCCTGCGCCTGCGTGATCTCGGCGAGCGACTGCTGATAGCTCGCCTTGAGGTTCATGATTTGGTTGCGCTGCGCGCCGAGCTGCGCCTTGGCGCCGTCGAGCGCGATCTTGAAGGAATCAGCTTTCAGGCTGAAGAGCACCTGCCCCGCCTTGACCGCCTGGTTTTCATGAACGTCGATCCGGTCGACGAGGCCCGAGACATCGGTGGTGACCCCGACCATATCGGCCTGGATATAAGCGTTGTCGGTCGACATCACCTGGCCGCCATTGACGTAATAATAGCCGCCGACGACGAGTGCCACCGGCAGGAGTGCGAACAGGATCGGCCGCGTGAGACTGCGCCGGCGGCGGACCTTGTTACCGCCAGACGCAGCCCCCACAGCAGCCGGCGCTGAATTGGATGAAGGCGCTTCGGCTACCGTTTCCTGCTGTTTCGCTTCATTTTCTTCAATGGGTGACTTGGCGTCGGCAACGACGCGAAGGGGAGATTGATTAGCCATCGTTCATCTCATTTTCGTCAACCGGGGTCCGGCATGCCTGGACCAGGTTGGTCTTCATTACGGACAGGATGTGGAAAAGCTGCTCGCGCTGCTCGGCTGAGATACCTTCAAGTGCCTCTGCACGAGTGATATCGCCAAGTTCGCGCATTTCGGCGAGCAGAGGATGCGCCTCGTCGCGCATGTAGAGCAGCCAGATCCGCCGGTCACTCGGATGCTGGCGGCGCTCGATGAGCCCGCGTTCGGCGAGCTTGTCGAGAATGCGCACCAGCGTGATCGGCTCGACCTCGAGAATTTCGGCAAGGCCGCTCTGGTGGATGCCCTCATTATTCGAGAGATAGGCGAGCGTCTGCCATTGCGACCGCGTTAGCCCGAGACACTTCGCGCGCTGCTCGAACCGCTTGCGCAGCAGCCGGGCGACATCGTGGAGAAGGAAACCGAGTGTGGGCGTGGCATTCATGGAAAACTCTAGCGGATATTTATAAGCATACTTATGATATGCTCACATATATTGAGCGCAGACGCTCGCACAAGAGCGCAAGCCGCAGATTCTGCAACCGCGGCCAAAATGCCGCAGGCCGCGGCCGGCAGCATGCCGTCCCTCACAGCTTTAGGCTCTAACGGTAGCCGCGGCATCGCCTGGCCCTAGTTTCTGGCAGGAACCATCCGCAGAAATAGTCTGGAGGGCCTATGGCGTTCTTCGAAAGCATGCTGACGCTGCTCTTGGTGGCGATCATCTTCCTGCAATTCTCCAGGAAGTTCCGTGTTCCTTATCCGACCATGCTGGCGATCGCGGGCATCATTGTCGCCGCCTTCCCATGGGCTCCGGAGGTGGCGATCGATCCCAGGCTGGCGCTGGCGCTTTTCATCGCACCCGTACTTTTCGATGCCGCGTATGATTTGCCGCCGAGGACGTTGAGGCGCAACTGGCTGCCGCTCTTTTCGCTTGCCGCAATCGCCGTCATTTTGACGGCCGCGGCCGTCGCCGCCGTCGGCGTCGCAATGGCCGGCCTGCCGCTTGCCGTGGCCGTCGCACTCGGCGCCATCGTGGCGCCACCGGATGCGGTCGCGGCGACCGTCATGCTCGACCGGTTCAATCTGCCCCGCCAGACCTATGTAATTCTCAAGGGCGAGAGTCTGCTCAACGATGCCGTCGCCCTCCTCATCTTCAGCGCCGCAGTGGCGGCCGCCACCAACCCCGCCTTCTTCACCGGCATTCTGGCAGAATTGACGCTGGCAGCGCCGGGTGGTCTCATCCTCGGCTATTTTCTCGGCCGTCTCTACATGATCGTTGGTCTGAAGCTCGCCGGCACGCTCGGTGGCACACTGCTCGAGTTCGTCGCCACCTTCGGCACGTGGATCATCGCCGAGCGACTCCACCTTTCGGCGATCCTGGCGATCGTCGCATATGCCATGGTGATCGCCCGCTACATGCCGGAGCGGCAGACGGCCCGGCACCGCATTCATTCCTATTCGGTTTGGGAAGCCGCGGTTTTCCTACTTAACGTGCTCGCCTTCCTGCTGATGGGCTTGCAGGTCCGCCAGATCGTCCTCGATCTCGATCCCGGCCGGCTGAATTTTGCGATCACCTTGGCAACCGCGGTCTTTGTCACCGTCATCGTCGTGCGCCTAGCTTGGGTGCTCGTCTATAACCGCGCCATCACTTTTCTTGCCGCGCGCCGTCTCACGACACAAGCCGCTCCCTCATTTGCTGCGAGCTTGCTTGCGGGCTGGTGCGGCATGCGCGGTCTCGTCACGCTGGCAACTGCGCTCGCCCTGCCGATCGACTTCCATGATCGCGATATTATCCTGCTCAGCGCGCTGGCCGTCGTTCTCGGCACGCTAATCGTCCAGGGGCTGACGCTCGGACCGCTGATCCGCTTCCTGAAATTCGATCCGGACACATCCCTGAACCGCGATCTCACCAAAGCCCGCGTGGCATTGATCGACGCGGCGCTTGCCGAGCTTGAAGGCGAGGACAAGTCCACCCGCATCCTGCGCGACGTCTACATCTCCGAGCGCGAGATTACTGCCGATGGAAGACACCCGCGCGAGGTCAGCAGGCTCGATAGGCAGCGGCGCTGCGTCATTGCCGCGAAACGCCGAAAGCTGGCGGAGATGCGTCGTGCCGACGAGATTGACGACGATGTTTTCCATAGGCTGGAACAGGAGCTCGACTGGGCAGAGCTCGCCGTCCTGCCGCCCGGCCGCGACGAAATCGTCGAGAGCTGACGCCGCCCATGAAGTTTCGACGGATTGCGCAAGAGCAGCCAATTGGCATTTGCTATTTTTCGCCGCTGCCGTTTATATCCAGTTTCATAGCGTTACGATTTTTCCGATTTGCATTGCATGCCGGCCTTCCTTTCCAGAATTGGACGCCGGGGGAATCACGAAGGCAAAGGCCTTCGTTCAAAGCAGCAAGACAAGAATAACATCACTTCATCTTAGGTTCGGCGGCAGTCGATCGGCCGTCGAGATTGGAGGGACCGGTATGACTTACGCGCTTCGACGGATATTGATGCTCGGCTCTCTTGCGATGTCGATGCCTGTGGCAGCGATGGCGCAGGGTGCACCGCCTGCCCCCCCTCCGGTCACCGTCGCAAAACCCGTGGTGCGCGATGTCGTCGACAACGACGAGTTCATCGGCCGCTTTCAGCCGGTTGACGAAGTCTCGGTCCGCTCCCGCGTCGGCGGTTACCTGCAGGAAGTCCATTTCGAAGATGGCGCCTTGGTCAAGCAGGGCGACCTGCTCTTCGTCATCGACCAGCGGCCGTTCATAACAGCACTCAACCAGGCGAAGGCGGCGCTCGAAGCATCGCAATCCGCTCTCGTTTTTGCCGATGCGCAGTATAAGCGTGCCCAATCGCTCGCATCAAGCGGCAGCCAGTCCGCGCAGACGCTGGACGACCGACGCCGCGAGTTCGAGTCGGCCGAGGCCAATGTCCGCGGCGCGCAGGCCGCAGCTGACCGCGCGGCTCTCGATCTTGAATATACCGAGATCAAAGCGCCGCTCAGCGGCCGCATCGATCGCCGCCTGATCTCGCCCGGCAATCTGGTGCAGGCCGATCAGACCGTGCTCACCACCATTGTTTCCCTCGATCCGATCGATTTTTATTTCGATGTGGATGAGCGCCGCCTGCTGAATTTCGCCGACACCGCGCGCAAGCAGGGCAAGGATCTTCAAATGGGCGGCGGAGGCGTGGATGTTTCCGTCACAATCTCGGACCCGACCGCCAAACCCTTCAAGGGCAAGCTCGATTTCGCCGAGAACCGGGTGGACAACGAGAGCGGCACCATACGCATCCGCGCCCGTCTCCCAAATCCCGATTTCATCCTCCAGCCCGGCCTCTTCGGCCGCGTTCAGGTCGAGGCCTCCAACACTTACAAGGCGGTTCTCGTCCCCGACGAAGCGATCGGCTCGGACCAGAATGAACGCGTCGTCTATCTCGTCGACGCGCAAGGCAAGGTTTCGACCAAGCCTGTGCGACCCGGACCGCGGCTCTACGGCTATCGCGTCATACGCGAGGGCCTCGACGGCAGCGAAACCATCATCGTCAACGGCCTGATACGCGCCCGGCCCGGCTCGACGATCACCCCGCAGATGAGCGAACTGCCGCAGGAGCGGCAGGATACGGCGCCGGAGGCCGCAAACGCGGAGAGTGGACAATGAGGTTCGCGCATTTCTTCGTCGACCGGCCGATTTTTGCGGCCGTCATCTCGATCCTCTTCCTCGTCGTCGGCGGTATCGCCTATACACAGTTGCCGGTCGCCCAATATCCGGAGATCGCGCCGCCCACCATCGTCGTGCGCACCTCCTATCCGGGCGCCGATCCGCAAACCATCGCCGACACCGTTTCGACTCCGCTCGAACAGCAGATCAACGGCGTCGAAGACATGCTTTACATGTCTTCCTATTCCAGCGCTGACGGCGCCATTTCGCTGACGATCACCTTCAAGCTCGGCACCGATCTCGACAAGGTCCAGGTGCTCGTCCAGAACCGCGTTTCCATCGCGCTGCCCCGCCTCCCCGAGGAGGTCCAGCGGCTCGGCGTGACCACCGACAAGAGCTCGCCCGACCTGATGATGGTCGTGCACCTCTTGTCGCCATCACACCGCTATGACCAGCTTTACGTCTCGAACTACGCCCGCAACCGTATCCGTGACGTGCTCGTGCGCCTCGATGGCGTCGGTGACGTGCAGGTCTTCGGCGAGCGCCAGTATTCAATGCGAATCTGGCTGGATCCGGAAAAACTCTCCGCCTACGGCATGACATCCGACGACGTCGTCTCGGCTCTGAGAGAGCAGAACGTCCAGGTCTCGGGCGGCAAGATCGGCGCGCCCCCGGTCACCGGCAGGAACGCCTTCGAATATACGGTGCGAACGGACGGACGCTTCTCCGATGTACGCGAATTCCGTTATGTCATCGTGAAATCGACGACATCGGGCCGGCTCGTGCAGTTGCAGGATGTCGCCCGCATCGAACTCGGCGCGCAGGACTACGTCACCAATAGTTACCTCAACAACGATCCGGCGGTCGCGCTCGGCATTTTCGCCCGGCCGGGGACCAACGCCCTGGATACGGCCCATCAGGTCCAGGCACTCATGAAAGACATTTCCCAGAATTTCCCGGAGGGTCTCGAGTATCGCATCGTCTACGACACGACCGAATTCATCTCGGCCTCGATCAATGAGGTCTATAAAACCATCGTCGAAGCGGCCATCCTGGTGGCGATCGTCGTTCTCGTTTTCCTGCAATCCTGGCGCACAGCGATCATACCGATCGTCGCAATCCCCGTTTCGCTGATCGGCACGTTCGCCGTGCTTTTGGCCTTCGGCTTTTCGCTCAATATGCTGACACTCTTCGGCCTTGTGCTGGCGATCGGCATCGTCGTCGATGACGCGATCGTCGTGGTGGAAAACGTCGAGCGCAATCTCGCCCGCGGCATGACGCCGAAGCAGGCCTCTCACGTCACAATGGACGAAGTCGGAACCGCGGTTGTCGCGATCTCGCTGGTGCTGATCGCGGTGTTTGTGCCTACAGCCTTCATCCCCGGCATATCAGGCCAGTTCTACAGGCAGTTCGCCGTGACGATCGCCGTGACAACTGCGATCTCGGCCCTGAATTCCCTGACGCTTTCGCCGGCGCTCGCAGGCATATTGCTGAAGGCCCATGATCACGAGAAGAAGCGCAAGAGCATCGCGTCGCGTCTGGGCGCTGGCCTTGCAAGCGGCTTCAACCGCGGCTTCGACCGGATGAGCTCCGGCTATTCGTGGACCGTCCGGCACCTGGTCAGCAGCTGGGTAGGATTGACCTGCTCGATGGTCGCCTTCGCTGCCCTTCTCGGCGCAACCTGGTACATGACCACCCGCGTTCCCTCGGGTTTCATCCCGACCATGGACCAGGGTTATGCGATCATCGTCGTGCAGCTTCCCGATGGCGCCTCACTTGCGCGCACCGATGCCGTCATCAAACGGGTGGGCGACATCGCCCGCACCGTACCCGGCGTCGGCAATGCCGTGCAATTTGCCGGCTTCAGCGGCGCGACCTTCACCAATGCCTCGAATTCGGGAGTTGTCTTCGTCCCCTTCAAATCCTTTGCCGAACGAGAGGAAGACGGAGAGAATGCCAACAAGATCATCGGCGAGCTCTTCGGCAAGCTGCAGAGCATCCAGGAAGCCTTCATCATTGCCATTCCGCCGCCATCGGTGCGCGGCGTCGGCAACTCCGGCGGCTTCAAGATGCAGATTTCCGATCTTGAAAATCCTGATATGACGCGCGTGCTCGGCCTTGCCCGTCAGATGATGGGGGCTGCGGCAACGACCGAGGGGCTCACCGGCGTCTTCACGACTTTCTCCGATGCCAGCCCACAATATTTCCTCTCGATCGACCGCGACAAGGCGCGCTTCCTGAATGTGCCGATCCCGAACATCTTCAACGCGCTTTCGATCAATCTCGGCGTCGCTTATGTAAACGATTTCAACGCGTTCGGCCGCGTCTACCAGGTCCGCGCCCAAGCCGACCGGCAATACCGCATGGACAAGGAAGACATCCTCGCCCTGAAGGTGCGCTCGGCGACCGGTGCGCTCGTGCCTTTGGGAACGCTGATGGACATACAGGATTCCAGCGGACCGGCGCTTGTCCAGCGCTACAACATGTATGTCTCGGTGCCGCTGCAGGGCAATCCGACGCCCGGCACCTCGACCGGCGATGCGCTGAAGAAGATGGAGGAGCTGGCCGCCAAGATCCTGCCGCCGGGAACGACATTCGAATGGACGGAGCTGGCCTATCAGGAAACCCACACCGGCAACACTGCCGTCTACATCTTCGCCCTATCCGTCATATTCGTCTTCCTGGCGCTGGCGGCCCAATATGAAAGCTGGGTTCTGCCGCTTGCGATCATTCTCATCGTTCCGCTCGCCGTGCTCGCGGCGCTGATCGGGGTGGCGCTCAGGGGCATGGACAACAACGTTCTGACGCAGATCGGCCTGATTGTCCTGATCGGGCTGGCAGCCAAGAACGCCATTCTGATCGTCGAATTCGCAAGACAGGCGGAAGAGGAAGGCAAGTCGCCGGTGGAGGCCGCCATCGAGGCCAGCCATCTTCGCCTGCGCCCGATTCTGATGACGGCATTCGCCTTCATCTTCGGCGTTCTACCGCTTGCCATCGCCACCGGCCCGGGCGCCGAAATGCGCCAGTCGCTCGGCACCGCGGTCTTCTCGGGCATGCTCGGCGTGACGCTCTTCGGCCTGTTCCTGACGCCGGTCTTCTACGTCGTGCTGCGCGGCCGGCGTCGCAGCCGGCCGGCTGAAAGGCTGGTCGAAGCCGTTCCGACTGAAAGGGAGACGGTCTGATCACTCTAGCCCGTCGCGTAAAAGTGTGCAGCGGTTTTGCGGCAACGACATGCGTGAAAACCAAGATCTAAAGCGCGGGAGAGAATCTGAAAGATCGCGAGGCGCCTTAGTGACACGGCCTCCCGGTGGGATGATGTCAGGTGGAAAACAGATGCACCCGGCCCTGCCAGAACCGTGCGACGGTCAGCCTGCCGCTGCGAAAAGCGCGCGTATCGAGATTGAGCCGCCTCGGGCGAATGTCGGGCTCGTCGCTGGGCGTATGGCCGTGCACGATGAGCTTCGGCAAAGGAACCCTGCTTTCGAGAAAGCGGTGACGGATGAGGACCAGGTCCTCGTCTGTCTGCGCGGAGAGCGGCAGCATCGGATCGATGCCGGCATGCACGAACACCACCCTCGGTGTGTCCAGCATGATCGGCAGCGCCCGCATGAAATCGATATGCGTATGCGGCAGCGACTGCCGCAGGAAGGCGTCGAGCTGCGCGCCGGTGGGGAAGACGAGCGGCAGATGCTCCGGATCGAGCCCATAGGATTTAAGCGATTCCGCCGATCCCATCCGCATCCAATCATCATAAGAGAGCCAGCCGTCGATATAGTCGAGCATGGCGATCTCGTGATTGCCGGCAAGACAGATACGGTCGAAACCATCAGGCGGCGGCTCCATGAGATGAGCGATGACCTGCGCCGATTCCGGGCCACGGTCGATATAATCCCCCAGGGTCACGATCAGCTTTTGCCCGTGCAGTCGCGCGCCATCGCGCAGGATCGCCTGCTCGGCTTTCAAAAGCAGGTCGTAGCGGCCGTGAATGTCGCCGATCGCATAAGTTGGAATCTCGGCGATATCCAGCGTCAGACGCGGTCTAGGCTGGCGCCCCATTTTCAAAACCTCGCTATGGCGAGCAAGTGCTTCACCCAACATATTCCTCAATCCAGCAGGCCCCGGTTAACCATAAGTAGAGTGGCCGGCGAGGCGATCAAGTTGGTGAGAAAATTCGAAGCTTTGCGCTTTTCTGGAAAAACCGTTCTTATCATTTGGAGGAAAATCCCTCACTCCTGTCACGCGTCGAGGAAGGAGTGAGCGATGGGAACGATATCGCAATTTCAAGATCGCATCAGGCCGCCGGCACGCCGCATCGAAAACGAAGAGGAGGCGATATCCACGGCTCGCAACCTCGCCGACACATTCCGTCACCAGGCAAGCGAGCGCGATATCAACCGCATCCTGCCTTTTCCAGAGCTCGACGCGCTCTCGGTCTCGGGTTTGACGGCAATCTCTGTCCCGCCCGAACATGAAGGGCTCGACGTGCCGAACGCTCTGCTTGCAGAAATCGTTGCGATCATTGCCGAAGCCGACGCCTCGATCGGCGAGACCCTGGAAAATCATTTTTCCGTCCTGGAGACACTCCGCACCCAGGCTGCCGAGGATCTGAAGGCATCGCTGTTTGCCCGTGTGCTGCTCGGCGACCGCTTCGCCGGCGCAACCGTCGCCGAGGGCACCGAACTGTCGCGCGAAGGCCCAGGGTACCGCCTGAGCGGACGCATGCGGCAGGCGCCCGGTATTCTTTATGCCGATTGGATTGCCGCTGCCCTCACCCTTCCGCCCGGCCGCCAGGTGACGTTCTACCTCAGCCGGAACAGCGAGGAGGTGCAGGTGGTCGATGATTGGGACGGTTTCGGCCAGCGCACCAATGGATCGGCAACGACGATCGCCGGCGCAGTCCATGTCGATGCCCGCTCGATCGCGCCGGCCACGTCGGCCGGTTCGACGGGCGTTTCGCTCGGCCTGCTGCTCAAGGCTGGAGTGGCCCTCGGCATTGCGCGGGCCGCATGGGCCGACCTAATAGCGGCAATGGGCGATCGCAGCGTCAGCTCCTCACGGCTCGGCGAACACGCCGTGGGCATCGAAGTCACGGCGGCAGCTGTGGAGCGGGCGGGCCGCAAGCTCGACATTGCCCAAGTCAATCCGGTAGAGGCTGCGATGGCCGATGCCTATTTTTCCGCCTCGGCGGCCGCGATCACTGCCGGGGAAACGGCACTCAGCGCGGCAACCGCCCTGTTCGAACTGGCGGGCGAGGCGTCAACCGGCATAGGCCTCAATCTCGACCGCCATTGGCGCAATGCGCGAATCCACGCGCTGTCCCTGCCGCGCGCTCGATTGTTGCACCGCGCCGGCGATCATACGTCGAAACGAAACTTGAATGATATCAGCGGGGTGCCTCAGACCCTCTGACATCGAAGTGTCTCAACTGACGGCCGAGATCGGCAAATCGTCACCGGCGTCTTCAATGCGACCGCCGGCTGCGACGAATTGTTCGAGGGTCATATTATCCAGAATGGCGGCGATCGCATCCCGAACATCGGTCATCGAACGCCGCACCTGACAGGTTTCCGGGTCGGCGCAATCGTCGCAGGCCTCGTAAGCCGTGCGGCTGGCGCAGCGGATCGGCGCCAGTGGACCATCGAGCGTGCGGATGACATGACCGATGCGGATCTCGGAAGCCGGCCGAGAGAGAGAATACCCGCCGCCGGGCCCCTTCTTTGAACGCAGGATACCGACGTTGCGCAGTTCGAGCAGGATCGTGTCGAGAAACTTCTTCGGAATATTGTTGCGCGCCGCGACGTCATTGATGAAGGCCGTCTCGCCCGGCGCTAGACGCGCCAGATCGACCAGTGCTTTCAGACCGTATTTTCCCTTCTTCGTCAGCATCGTCGTCGCCTTTTGGAAATCGCAATATTTGTCCTTCAATAGCAGGCAAATAACGTCGAAAGCGTGAAGATACAACAAAATAGCTAATATTTATAGCTTGTATCGGCAACATCCACGGCCGGCCGGCAGTCTTGCGAAGAACAGGCTTGCCCTGAGGCGCTTTGCGCCAGCTTCGATCAAATCGTCTTCAGCATGCCGCCATCGACGAAATAGGTCGATCCGATGCAATAGCTCGCCCGCTCCGAACTCAGAAAGACGAAGACGTTCGCCAGTTCCTCCGGCGTGCCGAAGCGTTTGGAGGCGGCGTGCTCGTTGGCAACGCTCTGTAGGTACCCTTCCCAGTTTCCGCCGCTTTCGGCCGTCAACTGCTTGGCGGTCTTGATCCAATCGGGCGTCAGGATCAGGCCAGCATTGATGCAGTTGACGCGGATATTGTCCTGGATGAGTTCGGTCGAGAGCGTCTTCGAAAACATCATCAGCGCCGACTTGCTGACATTGTAGATCGGCTCGTACCAGAGCGGCTGGACGGCGCAGATTGAGGCATTGTGCAGGATCACCCCGCCGCCGCGTTTCTTCATCTGCGGCGCGATGCCGCGCGCAAGCCTGACGGCGGCCATCACATGCAGGTCCCAATAGGCCTGCCATTTCTCATCCGGCGCCTCCATGACGGTCTCGTTCGATCCGGTGCCGGCATTGTTGATGAGGATGTCGGCCCCGCCCTTTTCGGCAGTCGCCGCAATGATCGCCTCCGTTCCCGCAGCCGTCGCAACGTCGGCGACGACGGCAGTGGCGCTGACGCCGAATTTCTCCGCAATGCGGGCAGCTTCCGCCTCCAGCCGATCGCCGCCGCGCGCCGCCAGCACGAGGTCCACGCCCTCAGCCGCCAGCCCTTCTGCAATCGCCAGTCCGATGCCGACCGACGCACCGGTTATGACGGCGATTTTACCCTTCAATCCCAGATCCATGTCTTCCTCCAGAAGCGCCGGCAATCCCGGCTCGATGAAAGCGAGTGTTCCGCCAATGAATTCGGGCGTCAAGCACCCGAACGCCTCTTGCGGCAGCCTCGGTTCTGTCGCAGCCTGCGTCCGCACCGGGAGGAGTTTTCATGCGACGTTA
Organism: Rhizobium etli CFN 42; assembly: GCF_000092045.1. NCBI lineage: Bacteria > Pseudomonadati > Pseudomonadota > Alphaproteobacteria > Hyphomicrobiales > Rhizobiaceae > Rhizobium > Rhizobium etli. Next base: position 3,536,747 of record NC_007761.1, read on the forward strand.
TTCAGCCTGCATAGAATGGCTGTTTGCCGAAGACGGCGACAGCTTTCCCGACCGCATCCGCCGCGCCCATGCTGGCGGCCTGACGGCGGTCGAATTCTGGCGCTGGACCGACAAGGATCTGGATGCATTCGAGGCAGCGCTGGAGGAAACCGGCCTTGCCGTCACCAGCCTCGTCGCCGAGCCGATGATCGCGCTGACCGACGCCGCCAACCGGCAGGCCTGGCTGAAAGGCCTTTCCGATTCCGTTGCAGTCGCCAAGCGCCTCAGCGCGCCGGTGCTGATCGCCCAGGCCGGCGACGATCTCACCGGCTTCAGCCGTGAAGAACAGCGCCGGGCCCTCACCGAAACCCTGAAATCAGGTGCCGATATCCTGAAAGGCAGCGGTGTCCGCCTCGGGGTCGAGCCTCTCAACATCCGCATCGATCATGTCGGTTATTTCCTCGATTCGACCCGCGAAGCCCTCGACATCATCGACGATGTCGCCAGCCGCGAGATCGGCATCGTCTACGACATCTATCATTCCGCCGTGATGGACGAACGCACCGAAGAAGTGCTGAAAGACCGTCTCGACCGTGTCTTCCACGTCCATGTCGCCGATCATCCCGGCCGCAATGAACCGGGCTCCGGCGGCATCGACCTTGCTCAGCGTCTGGGCTGGATTTTCGCCAATGGTTACGACGGCGCCGTCGGCCTGGAATACCGGCCGACGCAGCCCGGCGCCGACGCGGTCAGAGCCGCGGTCGCCTCGCTCGGCGGCTAGACCGAACTTGCGCCTTCGGCAAAGGCTTCAAGCTCGGGGTCGAAATCGACCTCGACGACATTGTTGAAGACGGCGGTCGCCAGCATGATGCCGGCGAAGGCGACGAGATCGACGAGCACCTTGGTTTCGTAGCGCGACTTCAGCTTCGCCCAGAGCGCCGCCGGAACGGCATTGGAATCGGCGACGATCGCCGTGCCGAAGGCGTCGAGCAGCGCTTCCGTCTCGGAAAGCTCCAGCGCATCGGGATTGAAACCCTTGCTGATCAGCGCCCGGCGAAAGAAGGTGATGGCGATCTTCGACTTCGCCGCCTTGGAGATCGCATGCGAGAAGATCCAGATCTCCCGGTCGCTAACGGCAGGATCGAGTTCCGCCCGCAGCGTGAACCATTCGGCATAGATGCGGTGGGCGGCTGGCGAATGTAAGAGGGTGCGCTTCATATTGGTCATGCGCCCGCGCAGCCTGATTTCCTCGTCATGCGCCGCGCGAATCTCTTCCGAAGCTGTGTCGTAATCGATATTTGGCAGATGGCTCATGAGTGCCTTCTTTCTGATGCAGGAAGATAAATCCGCTTGGCCGCCGCGCCGCGCCTACCTAGATTGTCTGCATAGAAGGGGGAGGCAAGGCATGAGCGACGATCACGAACATCACCACATCGACTGGCGGGAACATGGCGTCAAGGTCATCCCCGGCAATTCGCTCGATCCCAACACCGCACAGACGCCGGGCATGAACCGCGCGACGGCGATCAATAATGCGCGCGCCGGCGCGGAAAAGATCTGGGCCGGCACGGTGACGATCCATGCCAACGCCAAGACCGGCGCCCATCATCACGGCGATCTCGAAAGCATCATCTACGTCGTCAAGGGCAAGGCCCGCATGCGCTGGGGCGAGCATCTGGAATATACCGCCGAGGCCGGCCCCGGCGATTTCATCTATGTCCCGCCCTTCGTGCCGCATCAGGAGATCAATGCCAGCCGCGACGAGACGCTGGAATGCGTGCTCGTCCGCTCAGGCCAGGAGCCCGTCGTCGTCAATCTCGACATCGAGCCCGTGGAAAAACCGGAAGACGTTCCCTGGATCGATCCGATCCATCGCTGATGCCGCCATACGCCGGTCAGGCGTGAACCGCGCCGGCGCCGCTCATGGCGGAATTCTCGATGAGCCGGCCGGTATCGGCGGCATAGAGGTGGATGGCGTTGTGATCGATCGCGATGCCGATCGGATCGCCCGACTTGACGCTCACCGCCTCGGTCAGCGCCACGGCGAACGGCAGCCCGTCGAAATCGGCATGCACGACGCGGCTTGCGCCAAGTTCTTCGATGAAATCGGCCGTTGCCACCAGAGCGCCGGGCGCATCCGGCACCACCAGCCGGGCGGCCTCGGCGCGCATGCCGAGCACGACGCGTTTGCCTTTCAGCGCTGCGGCGCGTTCGCGCGGCAGCGCGATCTTGCGGCTCTGATCGTAGACGAAGACGCCCTCGTCGTTGATCGTGCCTTCGAGCAGGTTCATCGCCGGCGTGCCGACAAAACCGGCGACGAAACGCGAGACAGGATGATGATAGACCTCTTCCGGCGTGCCGACCTGCTCCACCCTTCCGCCGTTCATCACCACCAGCCGGTCGGCCAGCGTCATCGCCTCGGTCTGATCGTGCGTGACGAAGATCGAAGTGGCGCCGAGGCGGCGGTGCAGGCGGCGGATTTCGGCACGCATGGCGATGCGCAGCTTCGCGTCGAGGTTCGACAGCGGCTCGTCGAAGAGGAAGACCTTCGGCTCGCGGATCATCGCGCGGCCCATGGCGACACGCTGGCGCTGGCCGCCGGAAAGCGCGGCCGGCCGGCGATCGAGGAAAGGTTCGAGGCTGAGCGCCTTGGCAACCTCGGCAATCCGGCGGCTGCGCTCGGTCTTCGCCACACCGGCGACCTTCAAGGCATAGCCGATATTCTCGGCGACGGTCATATGCGGATAGAGCGCGTAGTTCTGGAACACCATGGCGCAGCCGCGCTCGCGCGGCTCCATCTGGTTGACGACGCGCCCGTCGATGGCGATTTCTCCGCCGGTGATTTCCTCGAGGCCGGCGATCATGCGCAAGAGCGTGGATTTGCCGCAGCCGGACGGGCCGAGGATGACGATGAATTCGCCGGACTGGATCTCCAGGTCGACGCCGTGAACGACGGGATGCTTGCCGTAGCTCTTCTTCACATCACGGATTGAGATCGGTGCCACAGGACTGCTCCTTCACTTCTCGGTGGAGATAAGGCCGCGCACGAACCAGCGCTGCATCAGGATGACGAGCAGCAACGGCGGCGACATGATGATCAGGGTTCCGGCCATGGCGACGTTCCAGTCCGGCAGGCCGAATTCGGACGGGATCAGGGTCTTGAGCTGTGTCACCGCAATGCCGAAATTCGGATCGGTGGTGACGAGCAGCGGCCACAGATACTGGTTCCAGGCCCAGACGAACATGATGGTGAACAGTGCGGTCATGTTCGACCGCGACAACGGCAGCAGTATATCGACGAAAAATCGTACGGCGCCGGCGCCGTCCATCTTTGTCGCCTCGGCGAGCTCGTCGGGAACGGTCAGATAGAACTGGCGATAGAGGAAGGTGCCGGTGGCGGTGGCCACAAGCGGCGCCACGAGGCCGGTATAGGAATTCAACAGCCCCCATTCGAGCTTGATCTGGATGCCGGAGAGCCAGGCGACCAGCGCGGTAATCCCCGTGACGTCGAGGATTGCCTGGAACGGCGCCAGCGCATTGGCTGCAATCGAATAGGTCGGCACGATGCGGACTTCGAGCGGCAGCATCAGCGTGATGAAGATGATCCAGAAGATCAGATGCCGGCCGCGGAAACGGAAGTAGACGATCGAGAAGGCCGCCATAGCGGACAGGATGACCTTGCCGGCGCCGACCGCGGTCGCGAAGATGATGCTGTGGATCAGCTTGTTGCCGAGATCGGCGCGGATCCAGGCTGCTTGTGCATTTTCCCAGAAATGCGAACCGGGGGTCAGTGGCAGCGGCACGCGGTTGACCGTCTCCAGATCGAGCGTCGATGCGATGATGACGATGACGAAAGGCAGAAGCGCGATCACCATGCCGAGCGCGAGTATCGTGTAGCAGATAAAGTTGAATATCGGCGTGCGTTCGATCATGTCAGCGACCTCACTTGTAGTGCACGCGCCGCTCGATGAAGCGGAACTGAAAGATGGTGAGCAGGACGACGAGCACCATGAGGATGATCGACTGGGCGGCAGCGCCCGAATAATCGAGCCCTCGGAAGCCATCGAAATAGATCTTGTAGACCATCAATTCCGTCGCTCGGGCAGGACCGCCCTGCGTCATGACGTCGACGATGCCGAAGGAATCCTGGAAGCTTTCCGTGATGTTGATCACGAGCAGGAAAAACAAGGTCGGCGTCAAGAGCGGCAGTTGGAGGTCCCACATGCGGCGCAGCGGCCCCGATCCGTCCATGGCGGCCGCTTCGATCAGCGAACGCGGGATGCCCTGAAGAGCCGAAAGGAAGAAGATGAAGTTATAGCCGATATATTTCCAGGAAAAGGCGATGATGACGGCGATCATCGCGTCCTTGCCATCGAGCGCCGGGTTCCAGAGGCCGGGCCAGACGTGATTGATGACGGAGAGAAGGCCGGCCTCCGGCGCCAGGATGAAGCGGAAGGCGAGACCGAGAGCGGGAGCCGCGATCGCATAGGGCCAGATGAAAACCGAGCGGTAGATTTTGTGGCCGCGCAGTTCACGATCGGTCAAAAGCGCCAGTATGAGCGCAAACCCCATCGCAATGATCGTCGAGCTAAAGGCGAAAACCATGCTGCGGGTGATCGATTCCCAATAGATCGGATCGCTCAGCAATTGCTTGAAATTGCCGAAACCGACCCATGCATTGCCGCCGCCCCATGGCTGCTCGAGCGTGAACGCCCAATAAAGCGCCTGCGCGCTCGGCCAATAGAAGAAGACGAAGATCAGCAACAGCATCGGAAACGCGAAGAGCAGTCCGATCGTCGTCGAGGAGAAAGTGACGCGCTTTTCCATGAGTGGTGTTCGCCATGGTTTGCTTTAGGCGCGGACGGCAGTTCACATCCGCGACTGATGAGGAGAGCTTACAAAGACGCACCCGGCGCGCGCAAGGCGGCCGGGTGCGGCTCATGCCAGGCGATCAGGGAAGCTGAACGTTCTTGTAGGTCTGCTGGAAGCGGCGCAGCAGCTGGTTGCCGCGGTCGGCAGCGCCGTCGAGCGAAGCCTGGACGTCGGCATTGTTGACGAAGATCGCCTGCAGGCCGTTGGCGATTTCGGTGCGGACCTGCAGCAGGCCGCCGAGGCGGATGCCGTGCGGAGCGGTGTCGCTGGCAGGCGATGCGGTCAGGCTCTGGATGGCCAGTTCGCGGCCCGCATAGGGAGCCTTGTCGTAGAAGCCCTGCTTCTTCAGATATTCGAAGCCGGAGTTGCGAACCGGGATATAGCCGGTCACGGTCGACCAGGTCAGCGCTTCTTCCGGCTTGGCGATGAAGTTGAAGAAGGCAGCGGCAGCCTTGTACTCAGCGTCCGAGTGGCCCTTCAGGACCCAGAGCGAAGCACCGCCGACATAGGAGCTGTGGCGGGTTGCGTTGCCATAGGTCGGCAACATCGAAACCCCCCAGTTCATGCCCTGCTTGGCGGTGCGGCCAATATTGCCGTGGTCGCCGACCGAGGTCAGGATGACCTGGCAATCGCCGGCAGCGAAGGCTTCGACGAAGGTCTGGCCGACGGCCTTGTTCTTGATGACGGCGAGCTTGTTGTCGTACCAGGACTTGAGGTCCTTGATGTAGCTGACGAGAAGTGGGTTCTTGTTGAACGTCAGCTCGGCGTCGAGGCCTTCAAATCCGTTCTTCTTTGTCGCGATCGCTTCGCCGTTGACGGCTTCGAACTGCTCGACGTACTGCCATACTTCATTGTTGGAGATGTCGAAGGCGAGCGGGCAGGCATAACCGGCATCCTTCAGAGCCTTGAAATCTTCCCCGGCTTCCTGCCAGGTCGCGGGAGCATGGTCCTTGCCGATCTTGGCGAAGGCGTCTTTGTTCCAATAGAGCAGAGCGGTCGACGAGTTGAAGGGGAAGGAATACATCTCGCCCTTGGACGTCGCATAATAGTTTGCGATGCCGGAGAAGTAATCTTTCCAGTCGACCGTGTAGCCCATGTCGGTCATCAGCTGGTTTGCCGGATAGAAGGCGCCGGAGAGCATGATGTCGAGGGTGCCGGCGTCGGAGACCTGAGCGATCGTCGGCTGCTTGCCGGCGCGGAACGCGGCAATCGTATTCTGCAGGGAAGCATCGTAGCTGCCCTGGCTGGTGCAGACGACTTCGTAGTCGCCCTGCGACTGGTTGAAGCGATCGCACTGTTCCTGGACACGCTTTGCGATGTCACCGGAATTGCCGAACCAGAAGTCGATCTTGGTCTTATCGGCGGCGGCGGCGGGATCAGCAAGAAACGCTGTAGCGAGAAGGGCGCCGACGGCGCCGAGAAGCTTGGCTTGCATGAGAACCTCGAACGTAAAAGAGACGCGCACTTTCAGCGCACGCCCTATTAGCTGGTCCAAATTGCCGCGGCCAATGAATATTCCATGACATGAAACAAACGAAATCGCGCCGTCACGAAACCTTCATGCGGATGTTATTTGCCACGGCTGAAGGCTATATTGAGATAAGCCTCGCCAGCCACCCCAGCGCACTGCCGAATAATTATATCTATACCAGATTTCATATAATTTTCAATGATTTTCAATACTTTCCTATACTTCGCTAAAGCCTCTTCATTCGCTTGCATTGGTCGCTTGAAACTTACAAAGAGGGCCATTTTTCTGCCGTTGCACTGCTGCGCAACGGCCGGTATCAGGCTCGAAATCAGTGAGAATCCTTCAAAATCGCAGCAAAATGCGGATCGAATGCCCGGCTGATCGGTCCGGCGGCGGCGCCGACCGCGACCGACCAGGGATCGGCCATGCCGGACTGCAGGCGTGGCAGCGTCCGGCCACGCCTTTCAGCGACCGAGGGCAGCAGCGGCCCGATCGCCGCAATCAACCTGCTTACCAGCGCCTCCGGTGCACTGCCGCAGAGGATCACCGTTTGCGGATCGAAGACCGTTTCGATGAGATGGATGCTCCAGCGCAGGTCCGCCGCCGCCGCCTCGATCCAGTCTTCGATGCTTGGGGCTCCGCTAGAGGCGAGCTCATTGATGCGCGCATGGAGATCGGGATCGGCCGGATCGGCCGACAGATGCTGGTAGAGCGAGGCGAGCGAGGCGCGGTGTTCGAGCGGCGTCGCTTTACCATCGGCAAACAGTAGCGCCATGCCGATCTCGCCGGCATTGCCGTTGGCGCCGCGATAGAGCTCGCCGTTGAGGATCAGGCCGGCACCGATGCCGTAGCCGACAAACAGGCAGACGGCGTGATCGACGCCGTGGGCGGCTCCCACCATGCGCTCGGCGGTCGCAGCCGCTGCCGCGTCATTCTGAAGGCTGACATCGAGGCCGGTGCCATCGCTCAACGTTTCCAGGAGCGGAAACTTCTGCCACGCCTCCATCATCCAAGGATCATCGCCGCTGCCGTCCAGCCCAAAGGGGCCGGGCATTGCGGCGCCGAGGCCGACCAGCCGTTTTTCCGATTGCTGGACGACCCCGGCCAGCCGGGATCGCACGCCTGCGACGAGATCGAGAATGGCCTTGGTTCCCGTCGAAGGACCTCCCGGCGGCAAAACGGCTTCTGCGCGTACGAGAACGGTGCCGACGAGATCGACGGCGACCGCCCGCGTCACATGCCGGTCGATCTGCAGACCGATCGCGAAAGCGCCTTCGGGCACGAGGCGATAGGGTGTCGAGGGTTGCCCCCTGCCCTTGCGCACCACCTCCTGCGAACTGACGAGACCATCGCGCTCGAGTTCCTCGATAATATTCGACACCGTCTGCTTGGTCAGCCGCGTCGCCCGCGCCAGATCGGCGCGCGAGAGCGCGCCATTGATCCTCAAGGCATCGATCATCACGCGCCGGTTGTGGGCGCTGGTGCCTTCGTGATTGGTGCCGCTCTTGGCCCGGATCGGCCTGACGTCGTTCATGTGTCAATTGCCTCTTGACTCCAGTAAAATGTTGGCGAAGTAATAAGTCAAGACATTTGACTTAATAAGGGACCGAAGAGTTCCAGGGAACGCTGGAAGCCGAATAGGGCCTCCAACGACGCTCCGAGATGATGAATCGGCACGTTCTTTTTCACGCGTGCCTTCTCGAAAACCGATGGCGGCAGAACCGCCATCGGCCATGCGTAAATTTTAAAAGCTGGAGGCTGCAATGCTGAAATCTCTCAACAAGACGCTTCTGGGTGCGGCCTTGATCGGCGCATCCTTTGCTCCACATGCTTTCGCCGAAACGACGCTGAACGCGCTTTTCATGGCGCAGGCCGCCTATAGCGAAGCCGATGTGCGCGCCATGACCGACGCCTTCGTCAAGGCGAACCCCGATATCAAGATCAATCTCGAATTCGTCCCCTATGAAGGCCTGCACGATAAGACGGTGCTGGCACAGGGTTCCGGCGGCGGTTACGACGTCGTTCTCTTCGACGTCATCTGGCCGGCCGAATATGCCACCAACAAGGTTCTGGTCGACGTCTCCTCCCGCATCACTGACGAGATGAAGAAGGGCGTGCTACCGGGCGCCTGGACCACCGTGCAATATGAAGGCAAATATTACGGCATGCCGTGGATCCTCGACACCAAATATCTCTTCTACAACAAGGAAATTCTGGAGAAGGCCGGCATCAAAGCCCCGCCGAAGACCTGGGACGAGCTGGCCGAACAGGCAAAGACGATCAAGGACCAGGGCCTGCTTGCCACGCCGATCGCTTGGAGCTGGTCGCAGGCCGAAGCCGCCATCTGCGACTACACCACGCTCGTCAGCGCCTATGGCGGAGATTTCCTGAAGGACGGCAAACCTGCCTTCCAGAGTGGTGGCGGCCTTGACGCCCTGAAATATATGGTGGCCAGCTATACGTCCGGCCTGACCAATCCAAACTCCAAGGAGTTCCTGGAAGAGGACGTCCGCAAGGTCTTCGAAAATGGCGATGCCGCCTTCGCGCTCAACTGGACCTACATGTACAACATGGCCAACGACCCGAAGGACAGCAAGGTCGCGGGCAAGGTCGGCGTCGTGCCGGCCCCGGGGGTAGCCGGCAAGAGCGAGGCTTCGGCCGTCAACGGCTCGATGGGCCTCGGCATCACCTCCGCCAGCCAGCATCCCGACGAGGCCTGGAAATACATCACCTTCATGACCTCGCAGGCGACACAGAACGCTTACGCCAAGCTCAGCCTGCCGATCTGGGCCTCCTCCTACGCGGACCCGGCCGTTACCAAGGGCCAGGAAGAGCTGATCTCGGCCGCGAAGGTCGGCCTTGCCGCCATGTATCCGCGCCCGACGACGCCAAAATATCAGGAGCTTTCGACGGCGCTGCAGCAGGCGATCCAGGAATCGCTGCTTGGCCAGTCGACGCCTGAGGATGCGCTGAAGTCGGCCGCCGAAAACAGCGGCCTCTGAGTCCGGCATAAACCCCGGGCGGCGCCCTGTCGTCGCCCGGCTCCATTCCAATAACCTATGAATGAAAAAGGGTCGCCTCGATGTCGGGCACATGGCTGACAACGCGCGCGTGGCTGTTGATGCTGCCGCTTCTCGTGGTCATGATCTCGGTCATCGGCTGGCCACTGGTCGATACCGTCGGCCTCTCCTTCACCGATGCCAAGCTCGTCGGCACCGCGGGCGATTTCGTCGGTATCGACAACTATGCCAAGATGCTCTTCGGCTCGAATTTCCAGCGCACGCTCGTTACCACCGCATGGTTCGCAATCGTCTCGGTCGCCGCCGAAATGGTGATCGGCGTGCTTGCCGCCCTGCTGCTGAACCAGCAGTTCCGCGGCCGCACCGCGCTGCGCGCCTTGATGATCCTGCCCTGGGCGCTGCCGACCGTCGTCAACGCCACGCTCTGGCGGCTGATCTACAATCCGGAATATGGTGCGCTCAACGCCGCGCTGACGCAGCTTGGTCTGCTCGATGCCTATCGCTCCTGGCTCGGCGAGCCGGGCACGGCGCTCGCTGCCCTCATCGTCGCCGACTGCTGGAAGAACTTCCCGCTGGTAGCGCTGATCGCGCTTGCCGCGCTCCAGGCCGTGCCGCGCGACATCACCGCCGCCTCGCTGGTCGACGGCGCCGGCGCGCTTGCCCGCTTCCGCTTCGTCATCCTGCCCTATCTTGCCGGCCCGCTAATGGTGGCGTTGGTGCTGCGCACGATCGAGGCCTTCAAGGTATTCGACATCATCTGGGTCATGACCCGCGGCGGCCCGGCCAACAGCACCCGCACGCTGTCGATCCTCGTCTATCAGGAAGCCTTCTCATTCCAGCGGGCGGGCTCGGGCGCGTCGCTGGCCTTGATCGTCACGCTGCTGGTGACGCTGCTTGCCGCCGGCTACGCCGCCCTGGTGCGTAAGACCGCCGGGAGTGCCGCCTGATGGAACGCCAGAGCCCGCTCTTTTCCTTTTTCATTCACCTCTCAGCGCTGCTGCTTGCTGCGGTCATCCTGGCGCCGATCCTGTGGCTGTTCATCATGAGCATCTCGCCGGCCGCCGACCTTGCGGCAAAGCCGCTGCGCTGGTGGCCGCAGGCGGCGGATTTCTCGCGTTACCAGGTGCTGCTGTCGACGCTGGAAAACAGCGCCGGCGCCGCCTTCACCTCATCGCTGCGCAACAGCATCGAGGTGGCCGGCATGGCGACGATCGCTGCCATCGCGCTCGCCATACCGGCCGGCTGGGCGGTGTCGCGCACGCCCTCCGTGGGCTGGTCGCTGTCGATGGTGATCGCCACCTATATGCTGCCGCCGGTGGCGCTCGCCGTGCCGCTCTATATGGGTCTCTCCCATCTCGGCATGTTGAACAACGTCTTCGGCCTTGCCCTCGTCTATCTCACCATCCTGGCGCCCTTCACCACCTGGCTGATGAAATCAGGCTTCGATTCCATCCCGCGCGAGATCGAATCCGCCGCTATGATCGATGGCGCCGGCCTGTTCCAGACGCTGAGGATCATCACGCTGCCGCTTGCTGCCCCCGTGGTCGCGACATCGAGCCTCTTTGCCTTCCTGCTCGCTTGGGATGAATTCTTCTATGCGCTGCTCTTCACCTCGGACCAGCGCGCCAAGACGCTGACCGTCGCCATTGCCGACCTCGCCGGCGGCCGCGTTTCCGATTACGGACTGATCGCCACGGCAGGCGTGCTCGCCGCCCTGCCCCCGGTGCTGATTGGTCTCGTCATGCAACGCGCCCTGATCTCGGGGCTCACCAGCGGCGGCGTCAAGGGATGAACATGACTAGAGAAAGCAACCGGCCGTCCGGACTTGCGGCGATCGACCGCGAGATGGCGCATCAGCACTCCGATGCGCTCGCCTCTTATGAAACCGCCGCACCGATGGCGGCAAGAGCCGCCGCCTCGCTGAAGAAGACCGGCCGGCTGCTTCTGCTCGGCATGGGTGGCTCGCATGCCGTCAATCGGGCCGTCGAGCCGCTTTACCGTGCCCTCGGCATCGATGCCGTCGCCCTGCCGCTGTCCGAACAGCTTGGCCAGCCGCTGCCGATCGCCGGCAGGACGATCTTCGTCACCTCGCAATCGGGCGAAAGCGCCGAGGTCGTGCGCTGGTTCAACGAGACCGGCGGCACACCGGACACTTTCGGCCTGACGCTCGAAGGCAGTTCATTCCTCGCCAGAACCGCCGCTTCATTGGTCGGCAGCGGCGGCACCGAGCTCGCCTTCGCCGCCACCCGCAGCCTGACGGTGACCTTCGCCCTGCATCTGGCAATCCTTTCCGCCCTCGGTGAAGATCCCGCGGCGGCGCTTGCCGTCCTCAAGGCGCCCGAAGACCATGACATTGCGGCGGCACTCGCCGCACTCGAAACCGTCTCGACCGTGGTCACCTCGGGCCGCCGCCTGCAAGGTGTCGCCGAGGCATTGGCCCTCGGACTGACGGAGCTTTCGCGCCGCCCCTGCTTTTCTCTCGAAGGCGGCCAGCTGCGCCATGGCCCGATGGAGATGCTGGGGCCGAAGATCGGCGTCGTGCTGTTCCGCGGTCTCGATGAGACCGCCGGCCTCGTCACCGCCATGGCGGTCTCCGCCGTCGAGACCGGTGCGCCTGTCATCCTGTTCGACGCCTCGAGTGAAGCGCCGGTCGCCGGCGCCGTGACAATCCGCTTTGCACCGGCGAGCGGCCTTGCAGCGGTCTTCGCCATGCTGCCGGTCGCCCAGCGGCTGATGATCGCTTTTGCAGAAACCCGCGTGGAGAATGCCGGAACGCCGGTCCGGTCCACCAAGATTACCCGGAGTGAATGAATGCGGCCGCTTGCAGTCATCGGCAATGTCAATGTCGATCTCATCCTTGGACCGGCCGCCCCGTGGCCCAAGGCCGGCACGGAAATCATCGTCGATCATGACGAGTTGCGCGTCGGCGGATCTGCCGGCAACAGTGCGCTCGCCTGGCAGGCGCTCGGCATCGAATTCGAGATCGCCGCCAATATCGGCAACGACCAGTTCGGCCGGTGGCTCGCCGAAGCCTTCGGTCATCGCTCCGCGAACTGGCCGGTGCGCCCTGAGAGAACGACGCTCTCCGTCGGCATCACCCATCCGGACGGCGAACGCACCTTCTTCACGACGACCGGCCACCTGCCGCGCTTCAGCCTTGCCGACGTCTTTGCCGTCATCGACGGCGAAAGGCTCCGGGGCGGCTACGCGCTTCTCTGCGGCGCGTTCCTGACCGACGATCTGGTAAAGGAATATGGCGCTTTCTTCGATTGGGCCGACAGCCATGGCATCACCGTCGCGCTCGACACCGGCTGGCCGCTCGACGGCTGGACGGACGAGAATTGCGCGGCGACACGCGCCTGGCTTTCGCGCAGCCGCATCGCGCTGCTGAACGAGGTCGAGACGACGACGCTTGCCGGTATTGCCGATCCGATTGAGGCTGCCCGTGAGATCCGATTGCATATGCCGGAAGGTGCGGTCGTCGTCGTCAAACGCGGCCCCAGCGGCGCCATCGCAATCGCGCCGGACGACCAACTGGTTTCAGTGGCCGCGCCTGTTGTCGCAGTCGTCGATACCATCGGCGCCGGCGATGTCTTCAATGCCGCCTTCCTCGCGGCGCTGGCAAAGGACGAGCCTTTGATGTCTTGCCTGAGAGCGGGAACCGAAGTCGCCTCGCGCGCCATCTCCACCCTTCCCCGCAGCTATGGCGAGCCATCGCCTCCCCAGGAACCCGTGTCATGAGCGCGCTCGACATTGAAAACATCCGCAAGACCTATGGCGAGGTCGAGACGCTGAAAGGCATCGACATTTCCCTGGAAAGCGGCGAATTCCTCGTGCTGCTCGGTTCCTCGGGCTGCGGCAAGTCAACGCTCTTGAACATCATCGCCGGCCTTGCCGAGGCGACGAGCGGCGACGTCAGGATCGGCGGGCGATCGGTGCTGCGCGTGCATCCGAAGGACCGCGACATCGCCATGGTCTTTCAATCCTATGCGCTCTATCCCAATCTGACGGTGCATAGGAACATCGGCTTCGGCCTGGAAATGCGCAAGGTCCCGACGCCCGAACGCGACAAGGCCGTGCGCGACGCCGCCAAACTCCTGCAGATCGAAAACCTGCTCGATCGCAAGCCGAGCCAGCTCTCCGGCGGCCAGCGGCAACGCGTCGCGATCGGCCGCGCGCTGGTGCGCAAGCCGGAGGTGTTCCTCTTCGACGAGCCGCTTTCCAATTTGGACGCCAAGCTGCGCATGGAAATGCGCACCGAAATCAAGCGGCTGCACCGGATACTGAACACCACTGTGGTCTATGTCACCCATGATCAGATCGAGGCGATGACGCTTGCGAGCCGCATCGCCGTCATGCGCGACGGCCGCATCGAGCAGTTGGGCACGCCGGAAGAGATCTACAACAGTCCGGCGACGCTCTATGTCGCCACCTTCGTCGGCGCGCCGCCGATGAACCTGCTCAAGGTAACCGTCCGGGATAATCGACTGGTGCTCTCTGGTTCCGATGCCAGCCTATCTCTGCCCGTCCGCTTCGGTAAGGCGGCAGCCGATGGCCGCGACCTCATTCTGGGCATCCGCCCCGAGGCGCTTCGCACGGCTGGATCCGGGGCTTCGTTCGAGGCAATCGTGGAGGTTGCGGAGTTGACCGGCCCGGAGCTCGTCGTCACCGCCCTCGCGGGAAACCAGCGGCTGATGGCGTGCCTGCCGCCGCGCACTCAGGTCCGCGACGGCGAAAAACTCGCTCTCTTCGCCGACGAGGAGGCATTGCATCTCTTCGATGCGCAAACCGGTCTCAGTTGCCTCCGCGGGCAATAGTGCGGTCAAACGGTCGCTCGCTCAATTTGCCGCGTCGGCCGGCTTGCGTTGGTAGACGTGGATATAGTCGACGAGCAGGATGGAAGGGTTCGGCGTTTCATCGATCGGCCAACCCGAGCCGAGCGCCAGGTTCACCAGCGGATAGAACGGCATATGGAACTCCTTCGGCGTGTCGAAGCTCCACAGGTAATAGCGATCCAGATAGAAGGTCGTCTTGTCGGCCTGGATATCGACGCCGTAGGTATGATATTCGCTGTTCAGAATTCCATCCTGAACCGTTTTCCAGTAGCCACCATTGGAATTCTCACCGCCATGGGCCTGGCGCCAGATATGAAAGCCCATGCTGAACTCGTACGGCGCGCGCCCATAATATTCCAGCACGTCGATCTCGGCGGTGTATTTCGACCGGTCGAGCCCGATGAGCCAGAAGGCCGGCCACACACCTTTGCCCGGCGGCAGCTTCATCCGCGCTTCGAAATAGCCGAACTGCTGCGAAAAGCCTTCGCCTTTCGGATTGACCGCCGAGAGCAGGCCTGATCGCCAGGTTCCATCCTCGCCCTTGCGCGCCTCGATCTTCAGGATTCCCTGATCAGTCGTGAACGGAAAGCCGGGAGCCGGATCGGTAAAGCGGGCGTCGCCGAAATCGCCGTTCCAGGGCGTGTGAGCGATCCAGCGGGAGCTTTTCTCCCCCCATGTCGAGACGTCGAGGGTGTCGAAATTTTCCTCGAACGTCAGCTGATACGCATTCATATTGATCGGCTCCTGGGCCACGCTCGGCTCGCCGGGCAAAGCTCCCAGACCAAGAACGACGAGCAGACCCAAAGTCTTAGAAGATACCTTGTAACGCATTCTGATTCTCCGAAAAGGCCAAACCCGATCGCTGGACTTCACCTCTCGCCATCATGAGGTGAGAACTCCGTTTCGCCGCGGTGTCAGCCTTTGCACGACGATCGTCTCGATACCGTCTGGGCGTCCGACGATCTGCCACAGCAGCAGGGCCAAGGCCCAGAAAATCGACGCAGCCGCGGCGCCGCAGACCGCCAGGCTGGCGATCAGGTTGAAGCTGGCAGGCATGGCGGCGAGCATCGGCTGCACCCAGAGCAGGAAAGCGATCATCGGCACGCTCGCGGCCAGCGGCCGACAGAAGGCGTTCAGCTGCGCGACAAAACTCGCACCGATCAGCCGCCGGGTGATGACGAGCGACGCGGCATAGGCGACAAGTACGGCGATGATCCGAGCACCGAGCGCACCAGGGACCTGGAAATAGGCGATGCCCAGGATGGTGACCGGCACCCTGACGACGAATTCCGCAAACATTCTGAGGGCGAGGGAACGGGTGTTGTCCAGCACCATCGCCAATGCCGGCATGATATTCGTGGGAAGACCGAGCAGGCTGACAACGCAGAGCCATTGCAGGATCGGCGCGGCAGATAGCCATTTCTCGCCGACGAGGACGCGCACGGTCGGCTCGGCGAGCATGGCGAGAGCGATCAGAACGGGGGCCGCGACGAAGGTGATGGCGCTGGTCGCCTTCAGGTAGGCAGCGACCAGATTGCGGCGGTCTTCGACGGTGGAGAATCCGGCCATCAGCGGACGCAGCAACGGCCCGACGAAAGTTTGATACGGAATTCCGGCAATGTTGTCGGCGACGCTGAAGCCCCCGAATGTCGACAGGCCGGTAAAACGCGGCAAGAGCAGCCGGTCCAGCTGCCAGTTGATCGAATTCAGCACCTGCGACACGGTGTTCCAGCTGATCATGTCCTGAAAATGCTTCCATTCGGAAAGGCTGAATGCCGGCCGCATCGGGGCAAAGACATAGGAGGTGATCATCGCCGCGGTCGGGCCCGAAACCGCTCCGACTGCCAGCCCCCAATAGCTGCCCGTTGCCACGGCCACACCAACACCGGACAGCAATGTCGATGCCTTGGTGATGAGATCGAGCGCGAACTCGCGTTTGAAATCGAATTGCTGCATGAAGAGCACCATGCGCGGACTGATCATGCTGCGCATGGCAGGCGCGATCGAGAGAACGGCGACGAGGGCAAAGAGCCGGGAATCGCCGTAGATCAGCGCCATGGGCCAGGAGAGGACGATCATCAGCAGGCTTATGGCCGCCCCTCGAAGCAGGCTGAGAGTGAAAGCCGTGGCAAACATCTCTTTGGAAGGCAACGGTTGTCGCATCAGGGCCTGCGTCAACGGCAGATCCAGAATCGTCTCGACGATGACGAGAACCGACGTTGCGATGGCGACCAGGCCAAAATCCGCAGGGCTCAAAAGCCTCGCCAGAATAAGCAGGCTGACAAAATCGAGCAGCCGGGCGAGGAATTTTCCACTGACCGTCCAGATACTTGCCGTCGCCGTTTTCCGAGATACGCTTGACATGATCTGCTATCTGTTCCTCGTCGACGGATTGAGACGGTTTCGGTCGCGGCGGCAATGAGGCAGCTCTGTTCGGTGGCCCTCAGCCCGGCCTCTTTCTGAATACCTCGGCGGATCGATCGCCACGACTGGAAAGCTCTTGCTCGATGAGATTGGCCAGACGATCGCGGAACACGGCTGAGGAGAATTTCAGCGCGTGCGCGCGGATTGCATGCGGATCGACATCGTCCTCGACCTCTTCGAACGCCGCCATCGTCTCTAGCAGGGCTTCCGTCGTCTGTTCGGCGAAGCGGAAGCCGACCTGCGGCGAGGAAACGGTTTCCCTGGCGCCGCCGGCGTCGAAAGCGAGAACCGGACGGCCCGATGCCATGGCTTCCACCGGCAGGATGCCGAAATCCTCCGTGCCCGGAAACAGCAGGGCACGGCATCGCGACAGGTGGTCGCGCAGCACGTTGAAGGGCTGGTGGCCAAGAAATTGGACGGTCGGCCCGGCGATCGACTTCAGATAGGGCAGCTGTTCCCCCTCGCCGATTACGACGAGTTTGCGGCCGGCCTCGGTGCAGGCGCGGACTGCAATATCCGGCCGCTTGTAGGTCGTCAGCTGTCCGGCATAGAGATAAAATTCGCCTTTACCCTTCCCCACCGCAAAGTCATCGGTCGCAACGGGTGGGTGGATGACGACGGATTCCCGGTCATAGAAGCGGCGGATGCGGCTTGCGACGTAGTCGGAATTGGCGATGAAGGTATCGACGCGCGAAGCTGTCGTCACATCCCAGGCGCGCAGCATGGGCGCGGTGATCGACATCAGAGCGCGGCCGATCCAGGGCAGGCCATGGCGATAGACATGGAACTGGTCCCAGATATAGCGCATGGGCGAATGGCAATAGCAGACATGCAATGCATCGGCGCGCGTGATGATGCCTTTGGCCGGCCCGGATTCGCTCGACAGCACGAGATCGTAATCCTGCAGATCGAACTGCTCGAGCGCGAAGGGCATCAGTGGCAGCATCTTGGTGTAATGCCGCTGCGCCCCGGGAATCTTCTGTAGAAAGGAGGTGCGGATATTCCGCGTCTTTAGAAAATCGCTGATCCGGTCCCGGTTGCAGACGAGCGTAAAGATGTCTGCCTGAGGAAACATGCGGCACAATTCTTCGACGACCTTCTCGCCGCCGCGCATTGAGACGAGCCAGTAATGGACGATAGCGACACGCAGTTGCCCGGTTTCCCTGGCGCTTTCCGCCTCGGCCACGCGCCTTTTCGACATCACTGGCGCATCGCCGAGAAATGCCCTTGCGTCGGAAAGAGAGGTTGTTGCTTTCAAGGTCAAAGGAATACTCCTTGTGTCGCCACAGCGTCTGTCAGCTCGGTAACCGCATTCGTCGAAAGCAGGCTGCAATATTCGGCAAGGAGCGCGTCGCGCCATTGCTCATGCGTCGAGGCGAGATGCGGCGATAGCCGGAAGGCCCTCTCGCTCATGGCGCGGATTTCATGCGTCGGCATTTGGCTGAAGCGCATCACGGCATCGGCAAAGACGATTTCATCGGCCGTGTCGCATGCAAATGCCATACCGGCCTGCTCCATTTCTTCGGCAAGAAAGGCGCTGCGCGACATGATAACGGGCAGGCCGCTCCTCGCCGCTTCGATCGCCACGAGGCCGAAGGGTTCGGGATAACGCGAGGGCATCAACAAGGCCCGCGCCCCGCGGATCGTGGTGCCGATCTCTGCATGCGACTGCCAGCCGACGGCCCTGACGTGATCGCCGGAAGCCTCAACCAAACCCCTCAGCGGCCCGTCCCCGATCACGCAGAGCCTGGCACTCGCCCTTCGCGTTGCGGCCACGGCGTCCTCCACACCCTTTTCCTCATCGAGCCGGCCGATAAAGACGAACTCGTCGTTCGCCTCCGCCTGGATGCGCTGTTTCGACAAGGGGGCGACAGGATTGCGGATCGTCGTCAGCCGTTCGGGCCGATAGCCGGCGCCGACGAGAAAGCTCGCCATCTTTTCATGCAGCAGGATGATCCGGCCGAAATCGGCCCGCGCCTTCAACAGCCTGAGGATATTCGAGCCGCGGGCGACTCGCCACAATTTGTGCGAATAACTGCGCTTGTCGCAAGCCGTCGTGATGCAGCCGGCGCCGAGCGGACGCCGAAAGCAGATCTCTTGCGCCTGGTAATTGAAGAAGGCGCCGTTGGGACAGGCGGTGAAGAAGTCATGGGCGTGAACCACACACCGTCCCGCGACCGGGGCCAGTGCCCGGAAGAGCGCCGGAGAAAGTATCTGATGCCAGCCATGGACGTGATAGACGGTATTCGCCGTATCTTCTGCAGCAATCCAGTTGGCAACCATTCGCGTGGCCGCCCCATTGTGAATGCCGGTCACGAAAGCCTTCGCGCGTTCGGCGCTCAGCAGATCGCGGCTGCTCAATCCAACCGTGGAGACACCGAGCGCAGCAAGCTCCGCATTGGCCCCGTCATCCCCACAAATGTAAGTCACTGGGATATCCAGGCCTCGAAAAAGTTTGGCTGACAGGACCGCCAACCCTGTTGCCCCGCCCCTGGCCACCGAGTAGTCGTCGATGACGACCACACGATCGATCCTTTGCGTGCCGCCGCCGGGAAAGCGGCTGACATTTGCGGCGGATTCGTTGGCCTCGGAAAGCGACGGGTGCATCACTTCACCGAAAACGCGCCATTCGCACAGGCCTCAAGCGCCTTGCGATTGAGAATTCTGATCTTGCCCTGCCCTCCGTCGATGATCTTGCATTCGCGCAGACGCCGCAGGCATTGATTGACCTTCTCGCGGGACGCCGGCAGTGTCGCGGCTAGATCATTTTGCGAGATGATCACTTCGTCGCCACTATTTGCCGCATCCTTTCCGTAAACAGCCGAGAGCCGCAGAAGCGTGCTCGCCAGTCTTGCCTGCAGGGTCGATGCCGCATTGGCAATGATCCTATGTTCAAGCTCTGAAATACGCGCCAAGGCCCTCGAGAAGACCTTTTCGCGGAAGCAGGGATCGCTCGCATACATGTCGCGCAGCAGCCGTCCCTCGAAGAAATGCAGCTCGCAGTTGGAACCGGCTCTGTATTCGAGGCTCAATGTCTGTCTGCGCAGGACTTCGAGTTCGCCGATCAGACCCGATTTCGGAATAATTTCGATGATGAATTCCCTGCCGTCAGGCAGCATCGTGCTCGCACTGACCAATCCGGAATGCACGCGAGCGAACATATCCACAAGGACGCCGGCGCCGGCAATCACCTCGCCGCGACGGAAACGCCGTACGCTCGAGCGGCATGAAAGAAATTCATCATCGATAACGATGCGGCTGTTGAGACGAATGCCGCCATTGGCCGAAATCGCGGCCTTGCCGATGCCGCCTCTGCGATCTGATGCATGCGTGATCCCGTCCATGCACTCCACTCCAGTACGAGAATGACCTCAATAAATGCTGCACTGCACCAATTATCTTGGATTAGGACGTTAGTCAAATAACATCAGCAAAACGGGGCAAAAATTCAAGTCTATATCAAATTAAATTCTCGAACCCCTAAAAATTCTTAGCGAGAATATCAAAACTTCATCGTCATAACCAGTATACATGCACATACATAGACTACATGGATCAAAAATAATCAACATTTTTAAAGCAATATCAAAACTGTCACATCGAATATTAGAGAATAATCATCTTACAAAACCACTTAAAAGAATTGATGACACAGGCACGACATCGGAAATCTCTTATTCAGCGTGGTAGCATAAAGAATTAATTAAGAATTATGACCTTGGTAACAGACAATCAGGGTGCGGCGCAGCAAGGTTTGAATGGTTCTTGACGGCAATGTTTTGGAGACCGCGATGACATGGGAAGCACATAGTTTTGAGACCTGGTCGCGCCTCGGACGGACTGCGAACGGCGGCGAATTACGCAAGTCCCGGCCTCGCTCAGTGGGCAGGTCGTCGAAGCGTGCTATCGATCTTATTGTCGCGATCACCGCGCTGATCCTGCTCTCGCCGCTTCTGTTGGCCGTGGCGATGATCGTGAAACTGTCCGACCGCGGCCCTGTCTTTTATTCCCATACACGCATTGGCTTCGGGGGAGCGCCGTTCGGATGCATCAAGTTCCGGACGATGAAAACCGATGCGAGCGCTCAGCTTGCCGAACTGCTGCAAAACAACCCGGCTGCCCGCAGCGAATGGGAAGCAACGCGCAAGTTGAAGGACGATCCGAGGATTACCGCAGTCGGTGATATCCTCAGGCGGTCGAGCATCGATGAGCTGCCCCAGCTGATCAATATCGTGCGCGGCGAAATGAGCCTCGTCGGACCCCGGCCGGTTACGGCCGAGGAATTGCCGCGCTACGGTGAACACATGTGGGCCTATATGTCGGTCCGCCCGGGACTGACCGGTCAATGGCAGACCAGCGGGCGCAACGACGTCAGCTACGAGTACAGGGTTTCCCTCGACGTCCACTATCTCAACAGTTGGTCGCTCGCCCGAGACTTCATCATCATCGCCAAGACCATTCCTGCCTTGTTTTCGCAGCGCGGATCGTACTGAGCCTTCAGGGGAGGCCGCCGACCATGCCCGAGATCGGGAGATGCGCTTCTCCACCGTCCCCTCGAAGCTGCCATTACCTGGTTATTCCTTGATTTCCCATTCCGGATTAGGACGACATGACCTCCAGCACGATCTTCAGCGGTGTCTCTCCCATATCCCTGCCTGCAACAGCCACAGGCGGCAGTAATTCGCCGTTGACCCTGCGGGACATGCTCTTCTTCTTGAGAATGCGCTGGCATTGGATCGTCGTAACCACCATCGCCTGCCTGGCGATCGCCGGAACCTATCTGCTAGCGGCCGAACCGACCTTCGTTGCCAGCACACAGCTCGTGATTTTCCCCCAGGTGAGTGGCTCTGAACCACAGAGGGCTTTCGCCGAAGATGCATTCATCGAAGGACAGCTGGAAATCGCCAGATCGACCGATGTCGTCGGCGGAACGGTGGCGGCGCTCGACCTCATCCATGATCTGGAGTTTGTCGATCAGACGCCTTCGCTGCAGGACAGAGCGAAGAATTGGCTGATGGGGTTTTCCCCACAATCGGATAAACCATCGCAGAACGCGGCGGGCAAGGGATCAGGGGAAGCGCAACAG
This sequence comes from Rhizobium etli CFN 42, assembly GCF_000092045.1. Classification (NCBI taxonomy): domain Bacteria; kingdom Pseudomonadati; phylum Pseudomonadota; class Alphaproteobacteria; order Hyphomicrobiales; family Rhizobiaceae; genus Rhizobium; species Rhizobium etli. Next base: position 3,558,434 of record NC_007761.1, read on the forward strand.
CAGACGGAGGAGGAGCGGCTCCGTGACTGGGCAACGGCCAAATTGCTGAACAAGGTGGGCATCCGCCGGATCGGAAACTCGACGATCGTCGAGATATCGGCTGCGGCGTCAACTCCGCAGAAGGCCGTCGACATCGCCGACACGCTCGCCAGGCAATATATCCAGAAGAATATCGCGATGAAGGCCAACGCCGCCCGCCAATATAGCGACTGGCTGGCGAAATTCATGGCCGAGCAACAGCGAGGGCTGGCCGAGGCCGCCAGCGCCCTGGCCAGCTTCACGAGCAATCCGCGCGACCAGTTCAAACTAGCCGAGCTGCAGAGCGCGACAGATGCCCGCCGCACTCTTTATGAAAACACCTTGAACCAGTTGACCGAGGCAAAGCAGCGCATCACCTACCCGATGTCCGATGCCACCATCGTCTCGCGAGCCACACTGCCTCTTTCGAAGGCGAGACCGCGTAGCACGCTGATCGCTGCCTTTGCGGCCGCCCTCGGCCTTGGCACGGGTTTCGCACTCGCGATGATAAGACATGCCAGCGACCGCCGGCTCGTCCGCCCGCATCAGATCGCTGAAACCTGTGATCTGCCCTTCGTGACTGTACTGACGACTTCAAAAAGGACACGTAACGGCCACCCCACGCCATTGCTCGCCGCCGGCACCAACTGCCCTACCGTCGATTATCCGGTTATTCCAGGCATGATGGAACTGAGCGCAACGGTCGTCGGCCTTCGGCGCAAACGCCGGATCGTCATCGGAGTGGTCGGCGTCAGTCCCGGCAGCGGCGCATCGACCATCGCAAGTGAACTTGCGGTGCTGTCGTCGGTGTCCGGAGCGACGACACTTCTGATTGATGCGGCCGCGCAGAGGCCATGGCTCAGCGAGGCGATCGCGCCCCATAGCTCCAGCGGCCTCGTGGACGTCCTCGACAATAGCGAACTGATTCGGACAGCGGCCCTGTCCCTCACCCCGACGCTGAAATTCCTTCCACTCGGTGAGGTCGACACCGTGACGCCGGCAATTCGCCTGAGTTCGCGCCGCACGCAATTGAGCTTCGCCGAGCTGAAAAAGGAGTTCGACTCCATATTCGTCGACATTTCCGCATTCTCCGCTTCGCCGGATGCCAATGCCATCGCGCCGGAGCTTGACGGAGTTCTGGTGGTCGCCTCGCACGGACGCACCTCGATCGATGAGGCCACCCGTGTTATCGAGACGATGCGCAATGTCGGCGCGGAGATCCTTGGCGCTGTCATCAACCACGCTCCGGCGAGCATGCAGTCATGAGCGCGCATTCGGCAAAAGCGGCCATACCGGACGGCCTGAGCGGACCGGCGTCTGTTTCTTGCGACGCGGAGGCGATGGCGCGACGCGCGGGCCAGCCGTTGCGGCTCGCCATCGGAATTGCCTCGGCGGGCCGCCCTTCGATCCTGCTGGAAACGGTCAACTATCTCGCCCGCCTGCCGGACCAGCCGCAGCGGCTAATCGTCTGCGTACCGGGCATCGACGATGCCGCCGGGCTTGCCGGCCGCGCCGACGTGGAAGTCATTGTCGGCAGCCGTGGCCTCACTTCCCAGCGCAACAGCATCATCCGGGCGACCGCGGCCGATACGGATGTTCTGATCTTCCTGGACGACGATTTCATTCCCGCCACAACCTTCCTGTCGCGAATGGAAGCCGTTTTTGCAGCAAAACCCGACGTCGTGATCGCCACCGGCGAGGTCCTGGCCGATGGCGTCCTCGTTGGGGGACTCGAAATGTCGAAAGCCCTGGAGGCTCTTCAAACCGCCGGCGAAGGGTGCGAGCGGATCGCGGATGTCTATAATGCCTACGGATGCAATATGGCGGTTCGCCTTGCCCCCGTTCTCCAACACGCACTGACCTTTGACGAGCAACTGCCGCTCTATGGCTGGCTTGAGGATGTGGATTTCAGCAGGTCCATCGCCCACTACGGCAGATGTGTGCACGTGGAAGGGGCCCGTGGGGTGCATCTCGGCGTCAGATCCGGGCGACAGCCCGGCCGAAGACTTGGCTACTCGCAGGTCGCAAATCCTGCCTACCTGATCCGGAAGGGCACGATGTCGAAGAGCCGGGCGATAGCGCAGATCGGCCGCAACATCCTAGCGAACGCATCGGGCATGTTGTTCAACCATCGCCTGGTCGACCGATGGGGCCGTTTGAAAGGCAATTTGCTGGCGCTCGCCGATCTTCTTGCCGGCCGCGCCGCACCGTCCCGCATTCTCGAATTCGGCAATCCGCCGTCCCGCGCAATGGGGTCGCCGCCGACCGCACCGAAACGGAGATAGATCAATGCAGTCCACAGTCTTGCCCGATCGCATTATCTCCGCGGCCCTTGCCTTGCTGATTTTCTGCTGTCTGACCGGCTGGAGCGTTGCCCGCGCGCAAACCTTCACCCTCGTGCCGGAAGACAAGGTAAGACTGCGCGTCGTCGAATGGCGTTCAGCCGATTCCCGCTATGCCAGCTGGGAAGCTCTCGATGGCGTCTACACGATCGACGATAATGGCGACTTGTCGATTCCGATCGCTGGCCATGTACAGGCGTCCGGAAAGACAACCGAAGAACTTGCCGACGCCATCGCCAGCGCGCTCGCTGAAAAGACGGAACTTCCTGGCAAACCATACATTGCCCTGGAGATTGCGGAGCATGCGCCGATCTTTGTGACCGGCACCGTTCAAACCCCGGGACGCTATCCTTTTGAACCGCGACTGACTGTCATGAAGGCGATCAGCATCGCTGGGGGCTTTCTGCGGGAACGCGAGGACAACACCTACTTCAACCGCGACCGGATTCAAGCAGCCGGGGCCTACCGAACCGCCGTCCTCAATCGGCGCGATCTGCTGATGCGGCAGGCGCGGCTGCGCGCCGAGATCGCCGGCGAACAGAGCTTCGAGATCCCCGCCGAACTCGTGGGAACGCCTGACGTCGATAAGCTGAAAGCACAGGAATTGAACCTGATGCGGCTGCGTCGCGTCGATATCGACAGCCAGATCGAAGCGGCGAATGACCTCACCCGCCTCTATGGCCAGCAGGTCGAGTCGCTCGAGGCCAAGATCAGCTCGCAAAAGCGGCAGATTGACCTTGCCCAAAAGGAACTGGACAATGTCAACAGTCTGGTGAGCAAAGGGTTGGTCAGCAATTCCCGCCAGGTCTCTGTCGACCGCTGGGTTGCGGATGCACAAGGCACCCTGATCGATCTCGAAGTTGCCCTGACCACGGCTCGCCAAGGCCTCAGTGAAGCCGAACGTTCCAAGATCAATATCGTCAACAGGCAGAACAGCGAAAACCAGGAGCTGCTGAACCAGGTCAATCTTGCGATCGGCAGGGCCGCAATAGATATCCAGGTGGCTCAGCTCCTCGGCGAACAGGCCGGCTACGACGCTCAACTTGCTCAGATGAACATGGAGGAGCCGGGTGTTGGCAGAGCGCAGAAGAACTACAGGATTGTGCGCCGCAACAATGACGGAAGCACCAGCAACATCGTCGCCGACGAGCAAACCGCATTGCTGCCGCATGATCTCGTCGAGGTCGGTTTGGACACCAGTCTTCAGACACCGATTTCGCCGCGGCAGCCCGCACTCCAGACTCAGAGCTCGGCACCCCCGTCGTCTGACGTGGCAGGGGATGATCGCGCGGGCCGCGGCTGGATGTCCCCGACGGGCTCGAACTAGGAGGCGATGATGATCAGCGACGACAGCTGGCGACTTTGGCCCCGGCCCTCATTTCGGCTCGCGAACGCCCGCATTTGGCCAAAGCGCTGTTTCGGCTGCTTGCTCAGGTCAGGATTGGACTCATGGCAATAGAGCCGCTCGGTTTCATCGTTCTCCTGCTTGGCCTGCTCGCCATGGTCCACGGCGCGCGTTTTGCAGTCACGACCCTTTGCCTGTTGACGCTGCTGGGAGCCGCGGCGGCTCTCCAATTGCCCGCGCTCGGCGGCAGCAGTATCCAGCCAAGCCATCTTCTGCTGCTGTTTGTCGTCGCCGCCGTCCTCGTGCGCCCTGTCCAGACGCAAGCGGCGCTGGCCAGCATCGCCTATCCAAGTCCCGGCTTTTGGTTTGCCGCCTATGTCCTGTTTTCCGTAGTGTCGTCCTTTTTCCTGCCGCGCATTTTTGCGGGCGCGACACTCGTGTACTCCTCTGCCAGAGATGCGACGGGCATGATGTCGACGGTGGCCGCCCCCTTGTCGCCAGGTTCATCCAACCTTAGCCAATCTGCCTATCTGCTCGGCGATCTCGCCTGCTTTGCCGTGGTCTCGGGACTTGCGAGGCTCGGATATGCACGCTTCATCGCACAGCAGTTGATCGTCGCGTCAATCGCATGTTTTGCTTTTGCCTTGCTTGACATCGGAACGTTTTTGACCGGCCAGTCCTACCTCCTCAATGTCATCAGAAACGCGAATTATACCATGCACACGGCCGAGACGATCAGCGGTTTCAAACGCATCGTCGGCGCCTTTCCCGAAGCGAGCATATACGGGACGGTCGCACTGGCCTACTTTTCATTCACTCTTCTGCTCTGGCTGGAGCATGTCCGCAGCCGCATGGCCGGCATGGCAACGCTTTTCATCGGCCCCACGATCCTGCTCTGCACGTCGACAACCGCCTATATCGCCGGGCTCTTCGTTGTCTGCATGCTCGTGCTTTTCTGCTTCAAACGTATGATTGCCGGGTCGGCTAAGAGCTCGCATATGACTTTCCTGGCGATAACCCTCTTCTTGGTCCCTTGCGCCATCGTCGCTCTCAGCCTTGTTCCTGATGCGTGGGATTCCATCACCAGCCTGGTTAACACCACCGTCTCGGACAAACTGCAATCGCAATCCGGCGAAGAGCGCACCGCCTGGAACACGCTGGCACTGATAGCATTCGTCGATACCGCCACCTTCGGCGCCGGGCTAGGAACGGTTCGAGCTTCGAGCTTTATCGCCGCATTGCTGTCAAACGTCGGGTTGACCGGCACGCTTCTCTTCGTCACCTTTCTGTACAGCCTTATTAGAGCCCCCGGTCGACATGCCTCGGGCGATCGGGAGACGCATGCGATCGGAAATGCTGCCATTGCGGCGTCGATCTCACAGATCGCCTCTGCGGCGATTTCAGGAAGCGGCACCGATCTCGGCCTGCTGTTCAGTACCACGGCGGGTTTGGCTGCCGGTTGCCTGGCCGCTCCCTATGTCTCGCAGTATCGAGTGACCCGATCTGTCGCAAATCGGCATCGACCGGAGGCATCGGCATCTCTGAGGAGAGCACGGGTGTTGGCAGCGTGATGACCCCAGCCGCGAATTTCGTTCAAGGTCAAAAGCCGCTCGCGCCGCATCCGTCAGGAAATACCGGCGTTGAAACGCGGGAGGAACGCGGTTCCGCCCCGTCCTCGGAAGGACGCGTGGCCGGTCCCGTTTCAACATCAGCCCTGCTGGCGCTCGCTGGTGGGTGCGATGCTATCGGTGGCGGAATTGCTTTGCCGCAGCCTGGCGCTACGCCGCGCAAAACCCGACAGGAAGACGCCGGCGAGATAGCCGATCTCCATGAGCACGAGGAGAGCGAGACCGGAAGCGATCGCTGCGATCAGCGAGGAGCCGTCGGCGAATGCCACGCTGCTGAAGCCGATTGCCACAAGAATTGCGAAAATCGCGAAGGCCCAGGCGCGGATCGAAGCGCCGGCGGCTATCGAAATCACGGCCGCCACCAGGGTGGTGATCAGCATGGCCATCTTCCTTCCCTCTGCATTTCGACAAGGACCCCGGCACCAATCGTCCTGCCGCGGTTCAAGATATCGAAGCACAGTCCTGTGACAGGCACGGCATTCTCCATGACGAGCGTCTCAACAATGGAACACACAACCGGAGGCGGGACGCTGTTTCAGCAAACGAGCGGCCCTGCGATCCGCTATGTATACAGGACCGGACTGTCATACGACAGGTCTGCCGGGTCAAGCAACAACTGTTGCCTCAACCCTGAAGAGAGCAGCCATTCACTCGCTTTGAAGACAACCGCAAGGGTGATGACATGAACAATCAGTGCGTTGTGTACGTCACGGATGTCGAATATTCATTTCCAACCATTCTTTCTGCGCTTCAGGCTCGCAAATCCGCAAGCCCCGCAACCGATGTTTGCGTCCTCATGTCTGAACGTCTCGATAATTTCAATGAGTTGAAGGCCCTGCTCGCCGCGAGCGGAGTCGAATTGGCCGATGCGGCCGACGCTCTGCAGGACTCGCTCGGCAAACTCGACAGCTCGCATTTTCAGGGGCGCATCAGCGTCAGCACGATGGCCAAGCTGGTCCTATGCGAGATCCTGCCCGCCCATTACAGCCAGATCATCTATCTGGACGGCGATACCCAGATCGTCAGCGATCTCGGCAAACTCGAAAACGCCACCGTACCTGAGGGACGGTTTTTCGCGGCGCGCGATTACACGGCAATTCAGGACTTCCTCAACACTGGAAAGGACAACCACTACTTCAATGCAGGGGTTCTGAAGTTCCACCGCAACGGCTGGATCGGGCAGGAGGCGCTTGCGCTTTTTGCTAAAAATCCCGAGGCTTGCGAGGGCAAACACGACCAGGGTGCATTGAACTATGTCTGCGGTTCGTCGCTCATCCTCGTGTCCAACCGTTGGAATTTTCCCAAGCAGTTCCTGCATCTGGTGAATATGTCGTCACTGGCGATCGTCCACTATATGGCGCATCCGAAACCATGGCATGGAACCTTCTTTCCATGGACCGACCGGGAAAGCCAAGTCTATGCCGATCTGCGCAAAGCGCATCCGATTTACAGCGCGCTCTATCGCGGAATAAGCCTCGATCGGAAGATGCTCTATAAATATCGGTCGATGCGGGCGCGCCTCGAACACGCGATCGAGAGGAATGGACCTCACCCGAGGGTCCAGAGCCTGCTGGTTGGCGATTACGCCGTATGATGACGCATATTGGTCCGACCCGAAAAATAAAGAGCCGCATATAGAACCCAGGATGGAAAATGAGTTATCGGGCTTCCGTCGCTAGTATCTCGCATTACGCAAAAGCGCGCCTGCGCCGGTCGTTAAAGGCTCGGCAGATCCGCTACGACCTGCTGCGTAGCACGCTCGGGCAGGCACGCCACGTCGTCATCTGCGTCATCCGTGACGAGGGCCATCGGCTGGCATTTTTTCTGCAATATTATCGCGACCTCGGCTTCGAGCACTTCATCTGCATCGACAACGGCTCGAAGGACGGAACGGTAGAATTGCTGGGCGGCTTCGACGATGTCTCGCTTCTCTCGGCTCACGGTTCCTACAAGGCGGCAAGGTTCGGGAACGACTGGATCAATGAAGTCATCAACCGGCACTGTCAGGAGAAATGGGTCCTTTATGTGGATGCAGACGAGTTTCTGGTCTATCCGCATTGCGACTCCCGCCCGATCAATCAGTTGACAGCCTATATCGAATCCACCGGCGGCCATTCCCTCCGCTCGGTCATGATCGACATGTACAGTGAGCGTCCGGTCCTGGAAAATATATGCGAACCCGGTCGCAATCCGCTGGAGGTCTGCAATCTTTTCGACCGGTCCGGCTACGTCGCACATTTCGACGACCGCAACAGGACAACGTGGATCAAAGGCGGCGTTCGCGGACGCATTTACTTTCGCGATCGGCTCTGGGACGGGCCGGCGCTCAACAAGATCCCTCTCGTATATGTGACAGGTGAACGGCTGTTTCTCAAATCATCACACCAGGTCTGGCCGCTCTCCCTGAATCTGGGCGACATGCACGGCGCGATTTGCGTATCCGGCGCGCTTCTCCACTTCAAATTCCTATCGACCTTCGTGCACAAGGTTGCCGATGCCGAGCATCTTTCTCAGCATACGGAAGAATATACTGTTTACTCCACTGACAAGGGGATGGGCGGCTTCGTCTGTGACGATACAGGCACTTATGCAAGCTGGAGGGACTTGTCCGATCACGGGCTCATTCAAGGCGAAGGCTGGAAATATTGGAAGAATGTATCCGAGGACGAAATCGAAACAGTCCAGCAGAACATGCCTGGTTCAGCGCAGCGACATCCGCAGAGAAGGCATGAAAATCGCTACGACCCTGCCTCCCTTGGATCGGCATCGTGACCGAACCTGGTAGCCGCCAATACGGCTCTATCGGATTTTCCGCCGTTCCGCTCGAAGCTTAGGGGGAAAATCTAAGTCGCGCGGCTCGGCTGAAGCGTCGCACGGTACGACTGCTTGAGCCATCATGCGATTGCATAAGCCCAGCATCAGCATTGAGCAGTCAGAGCCCGCTGCGACGGCAAATCGCGATGATCTCTTCGCTGGCCGGCTTCGGTTTGCCGGCTCTCCGATGGCGACAGAGGCCTATTTCAAAACCACGCCGGCCAACTCCCGTCTTGAACCACGCTGCAGGTACAGGTTCTCAAGCCAGGTCACCTGTTTCCTCATCCCCAACGCAGGCCTTTCGATAAAGTGCCACGAGAAGGCGGCAAAACAAGTGACAATCATGCTGCAGACGATCCCATTCAGCCACCAGTTATGCGCCCAGGGCCCGAGCGCGACGAAGGCCTGCTGGATGGGATAGCCATAGAGGAATACGCCATAGGAATAGTCGGCCCCCTGAAGCACTCCGAGTTTACGGGGCGAGGTGAGCCCGAGAAAGACCGTTACATATCCAATAGCCGGAATGGCAACGAAGTCCCCAAATGGGCTGAACCAGTAAGCCCACAAGATGACGGCAACAGCAGCGATGAAGATGCGGACATCCCACAGAATCTTGTCCCTGTAGAGGTAGATGGTCACCCCCACGAGGAAGGCACCGATCAGCAGATTCCCCGATGCGGTCGTCGGCATGGATGCCCAGTTGCTCTCGTGCTTCCAATATCTCGCAAGCCCAAAACCCACGATCAACGCCGTCGTCGCCACCAGCGCGATTGCACGCCGCTTGACCACGCCGAGCAGGAAAAACACGGCGATCGCGACGTAACATTCAAGTTCGAAAGGCACGGTCCAGAGCTGGCCATTTACCATCGCGGCGTCAGGATTGTTCAGGAACACTCCCGGAAGATTGAAGTGAATGTGTCCGGTGACATTCAGCAGATATGCAAAAAACTGGGCGTCGGTGAAGTAGTTACTGAGGTCATACTCGGTGTAGATCGCTCCAAGTATAAAAGCAGCCAGCATCACTTCCACTGCGAGAGCGGGGTAAATCCGGATAAACCGATTGCCAAGAAAGGAGATCAACGTCTTCGATCGCGCCAGACTGCCGGCAACCAGGAACCCGCTGAGGGCAAAGAACATAGGTAGCACCGACTTGATAAAAGGACGCAGGGGCGTTTCCCACAGAAACAGATCATCACCATAGGTGACGCGTGCCGTATGTAACCAAAGCACCGAAAAGGCCAAAAGCAGCCGCATGTAATCGAATCCTGTCGGCCGCCCTTTCGCCAGATCAAGTTTTTCGCCGATAACCATCTGTGCCCCTTTCAGAAGTTTTGACGCAATCGCAAGCATCATTGCCGGCTCGGGAACACGTGTCAGTGACCACAGCTACATCAGAGAAATTTTGAGGGGCTGCCTCTCTTCGAAACGAATACCTGACTATCCGTCCAGTGCTGCCCCGAACGCCGTTCGATGGTTGGAGACGAACGTGGGCGATCGGGCAGTGAATTGATGAGGAAGACGATGAAGTTTCTGGCTGCTCTGTTCTGTTTCGTTCTCGCCTTTATCGGATTGGGCCTGATGGGAGGCGGCGCCTTGCTGCTCAGCCTCGGCGGCTCGCCCTATTACGCAATCACGGGACTTGCTTACCTCGTTGCGGCCGTCGTGCTTTGGCGCCGGAAGCCCTTGGGAGCACTCATCATCCTGCTTGTCGCCGTTTTCACTCTTCCCTGGGCATTATGGGAGTCTGGCACCAATTTCTGGGGGCTCTTCGCACGTTTGATGTCCCCCATCGCGCTGGCCGGATTTGCGTTTGTTTTTGCGCCAGCACGTTTGCCGACCGCCGGCCGAAAGCTTTTCCATAGGGGCGCCGTGCTTGCCGCCATTCTGTTTGCTGCAGGCTTCGGTCTTGCCTTCATCCCGCATGAGGTGATCCGCCCTTCTGCAGACACCCCGGCTTACAAGACCGTCAAGGGCGACAACTCCCCTTCCGACTGGACATCCTATGGCCGCAGCACGGCGGGAGATCGCTATTCCCCGTTCGACCAGATCAACCGCAGCAACGTTGCCCAGCTTGACCTTGCCTGGACATATCGAACCGGAAGGGGCGACGGCGTCGATCAGAATACACCTCTGCAGATCGGGGATACGGTCTACACATGCACACCGACGAATGTGATCACAGCTCTCGATGCCGATACGGGAAAACTCCGCTGGACGTTCGACCCCAAAGCGTCGGCGCCCTATTGGCAGCGCTGCCGGGGCCTTGGCTATTACAGGATGCCGGAACAAGACCGGTTGGCCGACGATCTCTGCAACGAGCGTCTGATACAGACGACGATCGATGCCCGCCTCCTTGCGATCGACAGCAAGACCGGCGCGCCGTGCACGGCCTTCGGCGACAACGGTACTGTGCAGCTCTCCCAGGGCATGGGCGAAGTCAAGACCGGCTACTATTTCCAGACATCGGCTCCGCTGATTGCCCGCAACTTGATTGTCATCGGAGGCTGGGTCACCGACAATCAGGAGGTCGGCGAACCGTCCGGCGTCATCCGCGCCTTCAATGTGGTCACCGGCGAGCTCGAATGGGCATGGGATCTCGGCAATCCGGCGATCACCAAGCTCCCGCCGCAAGGCCAGACCTACACGCGCGCCACTCCCAACATGTGGACGACAGCGGCCTTTGACGACAAGCTCGGCCTCATCTATGCCCCGCTCGGCAATACCACGCCGGATTATTATGGCGCCAATCGCCCGGCTTTTGCCGATCAGTATAACGCGACCTTGGTGGCGCTCGATGTGACGACGGGTAGGGAGAGATGGAAATTCCAGACCGTGCATCACGATATCTGGGACTATGATCTGCCGGCCCAACCGGTCCTGATCGACCTGCCCGATGGCAATGGCGCCGCCGTGCCCGCCATCTTGCAGACTACCAAACGTGGGCAGCTTTTCCTGCTCAACCGCCAGACTGGCCTTCCACTCGCCGAAGTTCAGGAAAAGCCGGTGCCGCAGACGGGCGGCGCGCCGGAGGAGAAACTCTCACCGACACAGCCTTATTCCGTCGGCATGCCGACGATCGGCGCGGAACGCCTCACCGAGCAGCGGGCCTGGGGCCTGACGATGTTCGATCAGCTGGCCTGCCGCATCGCCTTTCGCAAGATGCGCTACGACGGGGACTTCACCCCGATCGGCACGCATCCCGCACTTCAGCAGCCGGGAAATCTGGGCGGCCTCAACTGGGGAAGCGTCTCGGTCGACCTATCCAACAACCGCGTCTTCATGAACGACATTCGAGTTCCCAGCATCTTCGCCCTCGTTCCGCGGGCCGATTACGTCGATTTCGCCCTCGTCACGACGGCGCACGGACCCTCCGCCCCACAGCGCGGCACACCTTATGGTATGACGACCGAGAAGTGGACGTCGAGACTGCGCATTCCCTGCACGCAACCACCATGGGGCACGGTGACAGCAGTGGATCTGAACACACGAAAAATCGCGTGGCAGGTGCCGGCCGGGACTGCTGAACAGCTCGGACCGTTCAAGATCAAGATGAATTTACCCATGTCGATGGGCCTGCCGACATATGCTGGCACATCTACGACTGCCGGCGGCGTCGTCTTCTTTGCAGGTTTCCAGGACTATTACATCCGCGCCTATGACGCCGAGAACGGCAACGAGCTTTGGAAACATCCTCTGCCGGTCGGCTCGAGTGCGACGCCGATGACCTACATCTCACCGAAGACAGGCAAACAATATGTTCTGGTCTCGGTTGGCGGAGCAGCAAATTCGACTGACGTCGGCGATTATGTACTCGCCTTCTCCCTGAAAGATGGGGATTAGTCAGCCGATCGCACGAAGCCACATGGCACCGCCTGATCGGCACCACCGCCTCGAAGACGGGTCCCCTTTTCGACCTTGGCTGGAGCGGCAGCGTCGGGCTGCAACATCTCTCGCCGCCCGCTCACCCGACCATCGGTACGCCATCACACTGACGGAAGACATGATCGCGTCCACCTGGAGCATCGGCCCGTCAGCGCCGTTGAATGTTTCCAAAGACAAGCAAGTCCGTCTCCCCATGCGGAATATGTCGATGATGGCGCACCCGATGCATCTGCATGGGCACCGTTTCCGGATCGTCGGCGTCAATGGCCAGGAGGCAGCGGAGCCGCCCCTGATACTGTCCTGCTGACTCCGATAGCCGAGGTCGTCGTGGAGTTCGATACCGTCAATCCGGCCGTTGGCCGCTCCACTGTCACCACCTGTACCACATGGCCACGGGATGATGACATACATCGCTTATAACGGCGCGATCCGATCAGCAAGCTCGGGCTCCCAGCATCCGGCAAACACTGGTGACCCGGGAACCAACCCGCCCATGCAAGGTTAAGGCGATATGCCTCCGAGTTGTTGCCTCGGAAACATCTGGAGCGGTTCAGCTTTTCACGGAAGCGCAGAACCGCTCTAATGTTTTGGATTTACCCGATTGCGGACGGAAAACGGCTTCGCACTTTTCCTGGAATTGCTCTAACGCCTTCCGACTCGGTCGGAAGGCCGGAAGGAAGCTGGCGATGCGCAACCACCACAATTCCCGACATGAGGGGATGAGTAGTCATCCTTATTCCATGCTCGCGATCAACATGATCCTCAGCCTCATCATCATGTACTTCGTGATGTTCTCGATGATCGACGGCTGGAGCGATTTCCGGAACAATCTCAACATGCTCTAACATGGCGCTGACGATGGTGGCCCCAATGGGCATCATCATGCTCGCCACCATGGGCGGCATGTACGGGAACAGGAAGCTGAACGCCGCCATCCATGTCGGCCTGGTGATCATGTTCGTTGCGGCATTTGCAGGCACTCGCACACAGGCTCTCATAGGCGACCGCCAATTCATCGCCTCGATGGTGCCTCATCATTCAGGTGCAATCCTCATGTGCCGGGAAGCAGCCCTCACCGATGCTGAACTGGTCGCGCTCTGCGCCAACATCTCGCGCGGCCAGCGTGCAGAGATCGAACAGATGAACGCAATCCGCACGCGCCTGGATCAGGGTGCGCAGTAGGGTCCGCGAATGTCAAGAATGCAATCGAGACACCCGCCCCAACCTCGTCGACCACCATCCACCTCGAGACCAAGACGGGCCGCAAGAGGAATTTCCGCTCGCCCATGCTCCACCTCGAATCGGAGCCTATATCAATGCGACTTGGAACGCCTGCTCTGACGATTTGCAGGAATCAAAAAAGCCCGCGAGCTGCGGGCTTTTTGCATTTGGTTGCGGGGGCAGGATTTGAACCTGCGGCCTTCAGGTTATGAGCCTGACGAGCTACCGGGCTGCTCCACCCCGCGGAATTATTTTACAGCAGAAAGGGCCGCTGTCGCGACCCTTTTGTGTTGGCCTGGGCCGGATTGTGATTGAGAAGATTTTAGTTGCGCTTTGCAGACCTGGCAGCGACCTACTCTCCCGCGTCTTAAGACGAAGTACCATGGGCGCAGGGGCGTTTCACGGCCGTGTTCGGAAAGGGAACGGGTGCAGCCACCCCGCCATAACCACCAGGTCGGCAAAGCGCAACTTTTTGTTTGAGAAGCTGGATTTGGGTTTGAGCGAATAGGGAGTAGCAAATAGCGAATAGATTTCGCTGCTGCTCTTTCGCTGGTTTTGAACACGTCTTTGGAGCGGATGAGGAGCAACTATTCGCTACTCCCTATTCGCTATTCGCATTATCGAACTTTGTTCGATGAGCACAGTCAATGAGAACGATCAAGCCGATCGAGCTATTAGTACCGGTAAGCTTCATGCGTTGCCGCACTTCCACACCCGGCCTATCAACGTGGTCGTCTTCCACGGCTCTGATAGGGAACACTCGTTTTCAGGTGGGTTTCCCGCTTAGATGCCTTCAGCGGTTATCCCGTCCATATATAGCTACCCTGCTATGCCCTTGGCAGGACAACAGGTCCACCAGAGATATGTCCATCCCGGTCCTCTCGTACTAGGGACAGATCCTGTCAATATTCCTACACCCACGGCAGATAGGGACCGAACTGTCTCACGACGTTCTGAACCCAGCTCACGTACCGCTTTAATTGGCGAACAGCCAAACCCTTGGGACCTGCTCCAGCCCCAGGATGCGATGAGCCGACATCGAGGTGCCAAACAACCCCGTCGATATGGACTCTTGGGGGTCATCAGCCTGTTATCCCCGGCGTACCTTTTATCCGTTGAGCGATGGCCCTTCCACGCGGGACCACCGGATCACTATGACCGACTTTCGTCTCTGCTCGACTTGTCAGTCTCGCAGTCAGGCGGGCTTATGCCATTGCACTCGACGACCGATTTCCGACCGGTCTGAGCCCACCATCGCGCGCCTCCGTTACTCTTTCGGAGGCGACCGCCCCAGTCAAACTACCCACCATACACTGTCCCGGACCCGGATGACGGGCCGCGGTTAGACATCCATGACGATAAGGGTGGTATTTCAAGGATGGCTCCACGGAAACTGGCGTCCCCGCTTCAAAGCCTACCACCTATCCTACACATGCCGACACGAATGCCAGTGTAAAGCTATAGTAAAGGTGCACGGGGTCTTTCCGTCTGACCGCAGGAACCCCGCATCTTCACGGGGAATTCAATTTCACTGAGTCTATGTTGGAGACAGCGGGGAAGTCGTTACGCCATTCGTGCAGGTCGGAACTTACCCGACAAGGAATTTCGCTACCTTAGGACCGTTATAGTTACGGCCGCCGTTTACTGGGGCTTCGATTCAAAGCTTGCACCTCTCCTCTTAACCTTCCAGCACCGGGCAGGCGTCAGACCCTATACGTCGTCTTGCGACTTCGCAGAGCCCTGTGTTTTTGATAAACAGTCGCTACCCCCTGGTCTGTGCCACCCCATCATAGTTGCCTAAAATGGGGTCACGCTTCTTCCGAAGTTACGCGTGCAATTTGCCGAGTTCCTTCAACATAGTTCTCTCAAGCGCCTTGGTATACTCTACCTGACCACCTGTGTCGGTTTCGGGTACGGTCTATACGGTGGAGCTATTTCCTGGAACCGCTCCGCTGCCCTGATAATCCAATAAACCAGAACAACTTGTGCAATCCGTCACTACCACCAGGCCCACGAATATTAACGTGGTTCCCATCGACTACGCGTGTCCGCCTCGTCTTAGGGGCCGGCTAACCCTGCTCAGATTAACTTTAAGCAGGAACCCTTGGTCTTTCGGCGAGAGGGTCTCTCACCCTCTTTATCGTTACTCATGTCAACATTCGCACTTCCGATACCTCCAGGACCCCTCACGGGTATCCCTTCATCAGCTTACGGAACGCTCCGCTACCACGTGTATTGCTACACATCCTCAGCTTCGGTGCATGGCTTCAGCCCCGTTACATTTTCGGCGCAAAGACCCTTATTTAGACCAGTGAGCTGTTACGCTTTCTTTAAATGATGGCTGCTTCTAAGCCAACATCCTGGTTGTTTTGGGATCCTCACATCCTTTCCCACTTAGCCATGACTTGGGGACCTTAGCTGGAGGTTAGGGTTGTTGCCCTTTTCACGACGGACGTTAGCACCCGCCGTGTGTCTGCCGAGTAGTACTCCCCGGTATTCGGAGTTTGGTTAGGATCAGTAAGACGGTGAGTCCCCATAGCCCATCCAGTGCTCTACCCCCGGGGGTATTCGCTCGACGCTCTACCTAAATAGATTTCGCGGAGAACCAGCTATTTCCGAGTTTGATTGGCCTTTCACCCCTAGCCACAAGTCATCCCAATCTATTGCAACAGATGCGGGTTCGGTCCTCCAGTTGGTGTTACCCAACCTTCAACCTGCTCATGGCTAGATCACTCGGTTTCGGGTCTAATGCAACAAACTATATCGCCCTGTTCAGACTCGCTTTCGCTGCGCCTACACCTACCGGCTTAAGCTTGCTTGTTACACTAAGTCGTTGACCCATTATACAAAAGGTACGCCGTCACCCTTGCGGGCTCCGACTGTTTGTAGGCATCCGGTTTCAGGTTCTATTTCACTCCCCTTGTCGGGGTGCTTTTCACCTTTCCCTCACGGTACTTGTTCGCTATCGGTCATGCACGAGTACTTAGGCTTGGAGAGTGGTCTCCCCATGTTCAGACAGGATTTCTCGTGTCCCGCCCTACTCTAGGACAATCGTGATATCTACGCGTACGGGGCTGTCACCCACTACGGCCGCACTTTCCAGAGCGTTCCACTTTAATCACAATTGCCACTGGCCTGGTCCGCGTTCGCTCGCCACTACTTGCGGAGTCTCGGTTGATGTCCTTTCCTGCAGGTACTTAGATGTTTCAGTTCCCTGCGTTCGCTTCTTACACCCTATGTATTCAGGTGCAGATACCTTATCACAATGCTTGGAACCTGGCGTCGCTTCGCGACGCTGGCGAATAGTTGGTAGCGAG